>JANJXF010000138.1 GCA_024709165.1 Thiobacillus sp.
ACCCAGCTCCCGTGGCTCACCGGCAAAGCCGCTTAAGGTTTAAGGAATAACAGCATGGCAAACATCATGTACTGGGAGGCGATCCAGCGCGCCCACGACGAGGAAATGGCGCGTGACCCGCTGGTCATCTGCATGGGCGAGGACATCGGCGTCGCCGGCGGCACCTACAAGGCCACCAAGGGCCTCTACGAGAAGTACGGCCCGCTGCGCGTGATGGACACGCCGATCTCCGAGGGCGGCTTCACCGGCCTCGCGATCGGCGCGTCCTTCCTCGGCGTGCGTCCGATCGTCGAGATCATGTCGGTCAACTTCGCCTGGCTGGCGATGGACCAGATGTTCAACTCCGCCGCCAAGGTGCGCTACATGTCGGGCGGCCAGCTGACGGCCCCCTGCGTGTTCCGTTCCGCCGGCGGCGCGGCGCACCAGCTCGGCGCACAGCACTCCGCGCGCATGGAGAAGGTGTTCATGGGCATCGCCGGCCTGCGCGTCGTCACGCCGTCGAACCCCAGGCAGGCCTATGGCCTGCTGAAGTCGGCGATCCGCTGCGACGACCCGGTGTTCATCAACGAACACGAGCTGATGTACAACATGAAGGGCGAAGTGCCCGACGGCGAATACTTCCACCCGCTCGAAGGCTCGGAGATCGCGCGCGCCGGCACCGACGTCACCCTGCTCGGCTACAACATCTCGGTGCACTGGTGCCTGAAGGCCGCCGAGATCCTCGACAAGCAGTACGGCATCTCGGCCGAAGTCGTCGACCTCTACTCGCTGTCTCCGCTCGACCGCGCGGGCATCAAGGCTTCGGTGAGCAAGACCCACCGCGCCGTCATCGCCGAGGAAGACGAGGCGCCGGTCGGCGTCGGCTCCGAGGTGATCGCCATCATCAACGAGGAATGCTTCTTCGAACTGGACGCCGCGCCGGTGCGCGTGCACTCGAAGCTGGTGCCGCAGCCCTACAACCACACGCTGGAAAAGGCGGCGATCCCCGACCACGAGGACGTGGTGAAGGCGGTGTTGAAGATGTTCGGCAAGGCCTGAGGGATCAGGGGTCAGGATTCAGGGGTCAGGGGGTGAATAACTACCGTGATCTCAAGGTCTGGCAGATGGCGATGAAGCTGACAGAAGACATCTACCGGACCACCAAATCCTTCCCCTCGCGGGAAACCTATGCGCTGGCGAATCAGCTTCAGCGCGCTGCGGTTTCCATCCCTTCCAATATTGCCGAAGGCCACGCAAGAAGCTCGACGAAGGATTACTTGCGTTTTGTTGCAATTTCGCAGGGATCGTTGGCTGAAGCCGAAACGCAGCTGGAGCTTGCACACCGGCTGGGCTACGTCCCGGAAGCCGAATTGCTTGGCCTATTTGAACAGACGAAAGAAATCGGACGCATGTTGCACGGTCTGCGAAGCGCACTGACCGCAAAACTTTCGCCGACTCCCTGACCCCTGAATCCTGACCCCTGAATCCTATGAACCACTACGCCATCACCATGCCGCAGCTCTCGGACACCATGACCGAGGGTGTGGTCGTCACCTGGGAAAAGCAGCCGGGCGACCGCGTCGAGCGCGGCGACATCGTCGCCACGGTGGAAACCGACAAGGCCATCATGGACGTCGAGGTGTTCAAGGCCGGCTATCTCGCCGGCCCGCTCGGCGAGGTCGGCGCGACCATTGCCGTCGGCGCCGCGCTCGGCTACATCACCGACACGCCGGGTGATGTCGCGATCGCCGCCGACGAGGTGGTGGCGGAAAACGCGCAGACGGAGATGATCCCGCACCACGCCGGCACGCCGATCGTGATGCCGCAGCTCTCCGACACCATGACCGAAGGTGTGGTCGTCACCTGGGAAAAGCAGCCGGGCGACGCCATCCGCCGCGGCGACATCGTCGCCACGGTCGAGACCGACAAGGCCATCATGGACGTCGAGGTGTTCCAGGAAGGCTTCCTCTCGGGTCCGATCGCCGACGTCGGCAGCGTGGTCGAGGTCGGCCACCCGATGGGCTTCATCGTCGACGACGCGTCCAAGGCCAACGACACCGGCGTGACGATTTCCGCCGACCACAAGGTCAAGGACACGCACAAGGTCGCGCCGCATCCGGCCGATAGACCGGCCACGATTCCCGTGCCCAAGGCTGCACCGGCGCAGGTCAGCGCGGCGGGCAACGTGCCGCCGATGGCACGTGTGCCGGGCCGCCCTGCTTCGCCCTACGCCCGCAAGGTCGCGGCGCAGCTCGGCGTGAACCTCGCCGGGCTCGCCGGCAGCGGCCCCGCAGGGGTGATCGTCGCCGCCGACGTGGCGCGCGCACGTCCGAGCATGGCCGAAGTCGCCCACGCGCTGCCGCAGGTCGACGTGCCGGGCCAGGGCCGCGCGATGACCTCGATGGAAAAGGCGGTGAGCCATGCGATGACCGCCTCGCTCACGCTGCCGACTTTCCACGTCACGGTGAACATCGACACCACGAAGCTGACCGCCGCCGCCAAGGCGAGCAAGGTGTCGGTGACGGTGGCGATCGCCAAGGCCTGCTCGGTTGCAATGGCGAAATTCCCGCGCATGAACTGGGCCTACCAGCCGGTCGACAAGCTGGTCGAACGCGCCAACCACGACTTCGGCGTCGCCGTGATGTCGAATGACGGCGGCCTGGTCGTGCCGATCCTGCATGGCATCGAGAAAAAATCGCTGGCCGCGCTGCAGGGCGAATGGACGGGCCTGGTCGAGCGTGCCCGTGTGCGAAAGCTCGCGCCCGCCGAGTACGCCAACCCGACCTTCACCATTTCCAACATGGGCATGCTGGGCGTGTCGCACTTCACCGCGATCCCCACCCCCGGCATTGCCGCGATCCTGGCGATTGCCGCGAATGGCCCGCAAGGAACCCCGTTCACCATCACCGGCGATCACCGCGTCTTGAACGGCGCGGACGTCGCGCTGTATCTCGCCACGCTGAAGCAGACCATCGAGGCGCCCGACGCCTGGATAGCAGGTGGCGCGGCGACCGAAACCGTGAGCGGCGCGGCAACCACCAATGCACCGGTCTCGCCGATCCCCGCAGGCAACTGGGATTTCCCGGTGGTCGTCGTCGGCGGCGGCCCCGGCGGCGAGGACTGCGCGCGCGACCTCGCCGAGCACGGCATCAAGGTCATGATGGTCAACAACGAGCCCTTCCCCGGCGGCGAATGCCTGTGGCGCGGCTGCATCCCCTCCAAGGCGTGGCGCGCCGCGGCGGACAACATCCGCAACCGCGCGCACGACGCCGGGATGGGCGTCGACGGCACGAATACGCCCAAACTGAACTGGGAACAGGTCGAGACGCACCGCCGCTGGGTGCAAACCAGCCGCGGCGAAATGGCGCTCAAGGCCGACCGCGGCATGAAGATCGACGTGCGCGAAGGCTACGGCGAATTCGTCGACGCCCACACGCTGAAGATCACCCCGGTCGAGGGCGAGCCGTATCACGTGACATTCGGTGCGGCCGTCATCGCCACCGGCGCGCCCGCCTTCGTGCCGCCGATTCCCGGCGCGCGCGAGAACCTGGCCTCCGGCGGCGTAGTCACCTCCGACACCGTCTGGAGCCTCGCTTCACCGCCGAAAAAACTCGGCATCGTCGGCGGCGGCGTGATCGGCGTCGAGATGGCGCAGATCTTCCGCGACTTCGGCAGCGAGGTACTGATGCTGGAGCGCCACGAGCGCATCCTCGGCGAGATCGAGGAGGAAATCGGCAAGGCCCTGATTTCGCTGCTGGAAAAGGAAATCACCGTGGTCACCGGCGCGGCGATCAACGAAGTCTCCGGCACGCCGGGCGCGATGAAATTGCGCTATGCAAACAAGGAAGGCATCGAGTCCGTCTTCGACTGCGACATCGTGCTGATGGCCACCGGCAAGCGGCCCGACACCAGCCGGCTCAACCTCGACAAGCTCGGCATCGAACTCGACGGTGCGGCGATCAAGGTCAACGCCCGCTGCCAGACCAGCGTGCCGCACGTCTTCGCGGTCGGCGACGTCATCGGCGGCTACATGCTCGCCCACACCGCTGCCACGCAGGGCCGCGTCGCCGCGTCCAACCTGCTCGGCCTCGGCGGCGAATACGACCAGGACCGCGACTGCGCCGTCACCTTCTCACGTCCGCAGGCGGGCTTCGTCGGCCTCTCCGTGACACAGGCCAAGACCCGTGGCATCGACGCGGTGGAAGCCAAGATGCCGATGAACATCGACGCCAAGGCCATGATCACCGGCGAGACCGAGGGCATGATCAAACTCGTCGCCGACAAGGCGACCGGCCGCATCATCGGCGTGCACTACCTTGCCGACCACACCGACACCCTGATCGGTACCGGCGTGATGATGGTGGCGGGCGAGATGACGCTGACCCAGGTCGCCCGCGCCATCTTCCCGCACCCCACACAGACCGAACTGTTCGGCGAGCTGGCGCGGCGGTTGCTGAACCGGTTACGGCGCACGGCGAAAAAATAAACCTCAAAACAGCCAGCAGCCTGGGTGGTGTCAGACGGATGGCGTATGTGGCAACGGGTTTTTGCATCTCCCGGACAGATGCTGATTACCCGAATCCCGCGTCCATCCCGCCTCTTCAGTTCCACCCGGCAGCGCCGATATGGATGGATGCAGACACAAGGACTTGAAACACCTGTGAACCGTCACGGCCTTTCGGGTCGCCAGGCAGCCGGATTGCGATGCGGCACGGCCGCCACGGCAATCCGTCCGGTTTCAGGGCCATAGGCTTCGCGACAATGACCCGCAGCACGCTCAGAAAGATCAAGGCCACCGACCTGAAGCCGGGCATGCACCTGCACGAGCTGTGCGGCTCGTGGATGGATCACCCGTTCTGGCGCAGCAAATTCACCCTCAGCGACCCGGCAGACATCCGCCGCATCCTGGACAGTGGCATCGTCGAAGTGTGGATCGACACGGCCAAGGGCGCGGACCTACCTGCCACGTCATCCGCAAGGCCGCCGGTGGATTCGGCCCCCGCGATGAACGCGACACACGCACCGACAGACAGCGGCCCCCCGCACGCCTGGACGACGAAACAGGTTACCCTGGACGAGGAGCTCAAACGCGCCGCGATGATCTGCGCCAGAGCGCGCTCGGCGGTAGTGTCCATGTTCCAGGAGGTGCGCATGGGCAAGGCGATCGACGCGGAGGCGGCAGGTGAACTGGTCGAGGAAATCTCCTCGTCGGTGTTGCGCAATCCGGGTGCACTGATCAGCCTCGCACGGCTCAAGACCGCCGACGACTACACCTACATGCACTCCGTCGCGGTCTGCGCGCTGATGGTCGCGCTGGCGCGTCAGCTCGACCTTGACGAGCAGGGCACCCGCGAGGCGGGCATGTCCGGACTGCTGCACGACATCGGCAAGGCGATGATGCCCATGGACATCCTCAACAAGCCCGGCAAACTGACCGATGACGAGTTCCGCGTCATCCAGAGTCATCCTGTCGAAGGACACCGCCTGCTGATGGAAGGCAAGAGCGCGAGCGAGATCGTGCTCGACGTCTGTCTGCATCACCACGAGAAGATGGATGGCAGCGGCTATCCCGACCGTCTCCCGGGTGGCAGGATCAGCGTGTTCGCCAAGATGGGCGCAGTGTGCGACGTCTACGACGCCATCACGTCCAACCGGCCCTACAAGGCCGGCTGGGACCCGGCGGAGTCCATCCGCCGGATGGCCGAATGGAGCAAGGGACATTTCGACGAAGTCGTCTTCCAGGCCTTCGTGAAGAGCATCGGCATCTACCCGACCGGATCGCTGGTGCTGCTTGCCTCGGGACGCCTGGCGGTGGTCGTCGAACAGTCCGAGAAATCGCTGCTCGCGCCCCGGGTCAAGGCCTTCTTCTCGACGAAGGCGCAGGCCTATGTCGTGCCGGAGACGATCGATCTTTCGCATCCCGCTGCCACGGACAGGATCGTGGGACGCGAGGATGCTTCAAAATGGGGAATCAGGAACCTCGACGACCTGTGGGCCGGTTGAGCCCACTCGCGAGCACTGCGCACATCGGCACGCATCGTCCGAAACCGGCCGCGTCGCACCGGACGTGAATCCGGGATTGCCCGGTCGCCCCCCCTCGCGCCAGACGGCGCCGAACACCGCTCACTCGGGCAGCAGTTCCTTGATGCGCCTCGCCAGATCGGGGTTGTCGGGAGTCAGATACACGAGCCAGTGCTGGCTCCTGGTCGTTGCGGGACTGCCTCCATGCAGGTGCCCGGTACGCAGGGTGAAGGAATTGTCCCGCGAGCTCGCGCGGTGCAGCAGATCGCCCTTGCTCAGGTCCCAGTAGAAGGGACTGGCGAACGGCTTGCGCCAAAGCAGCCTGGCCGGCGTCAAGACGGACCCGTCTTGCTCCCATTCGATCTTCAGGCGTCGCCCCTCCAGCAAGGAAATCGTTGCCTCCGGAATATCCTGGCTGTTCTGGACCACGGGCTCGCCGAGCCCGACATACTGTTCGATCTTCACCTTCGCGGAGGTGCGCATCAGTACGGGAGCCTCCGCGACCGGCGCTGCTTCCCGTGCTTCCCGCTGCACGGCTTGCGCCTGCTGCGCAGGCCTTGCCGGCTTCGCCTGCTCCGCTGGGAGAGTCGATCGCCCTGGCTCTCCACCGGTCTTGAGATCGCTTCGGATGACCGACGCGATCGTCGCATCGGCAAACCCCGCCTCCTTGAGTTTGAGGACCCGGTCGACGTTGTCGTAGTCGTTGTCGATCATGAAGCGAATGACGTCCTCGCCCAGCCCGGATGCCTTCAACCTGGTCAGCGCCTCGGTGCTCAGGCCGGCGAGTGCGGCACTCGACACCGTCAGGGCCACAGTGCCCGCCAGGACGAGAATGGCCTTCTTCATCATGCACAGCATGTTCGATCCTCATTCAGACAATCAAGTGACACACCCGTATCGAAGGAACAAGACGGGGTCTTTCGCCGGTGGCGCCGCTCACCCTGCGCAAGGCGTGCACACCAGGCTTTTTCATTATGCCGCACCGATGGCGCCGCCCAAAGCCACAGCGGAAATGCGCGCCGCCTCAGCCGAAGATCCCGCGGAAAAATAGCCGGATGCCATCCCACATACGCCGCAAGAAGCCGCCCTGCTCGACCGCTTCCAGCGCGACCAGCGGCGCCTGCATGACGACCTTGCCGTCGGCATCCAGCAGCTCGACGCGGCCGAGCTGGGCACCGGCCGCGACCGGCGCGACGACATCGCCATCCTTCAGCACGACACGGGTCTTGTATTCCTCCCCCGCACGTTTGGGCAGCACGGCGGCGAAATCGTTGGCGACGCCGCTCTTGGCGCTGCGCGCGGCACCTTTCCAGACGTCGACGGCCTGGATCGCCTCGTTCTTCCTGAAAAAGACCCTGCTCTCGAAAAAACTGAATCCATAGCCAAGAAGCTTGGCGGTTTCGCTGGCACGCGCCGCCTCACTGGCGGTGCCGAACACTGCGGCGATGAAACGGGTGTCGTCGCGCCTGGCCGAGGCGACGAGGCAATAGCCAGCTTCCTCGGTGTGACCGGTCTTCAGACCGTCGACGGTCGCATCGCGCCACAGCAGCAGATTGCGGTTCGGCTGGCGGATGTTGTTCCAGACGAATTCCTTTTCCTTGTACAGCGCGTAGTGCGCGGGATCCTCGAGGATGATGGCGCGCGCAAGCTTCGCCATGTCGAGTGCGCTGGAGTAGTGATTGGGGTCTGGCCAGCCGGTGGCGTTGACGAAGTGCGTGTCGGCAAGCCCAAGACGTTTCGCTTCCTCGTTCATCATCGCGGCGAAGCTGTCCTCGGAACCGGCAATGTGCTCGGCGAGCGCGATGCTGGCGTCGTTGCCGGACTGCACGATGATGCCCTGCAGGAGATCCCTGACCGCGACCTTGTCGCCGACCATGACGAACATCTTCGACCCACCCATGCGCCAGGCCTTTTCGCTGATGAGCACGCGATCGCCCTCCTTCAGCCGGCCGCGCTGAAGTTCCAGCGCGGCGACGTGCGCGGTCATGAGCTTGGTGAGACTGGCAGGCGGCAGGCGCTGGCTTGCGCTGTGATCGACGAGCACCGTGCCACTGGCGGCGTCCATGAGCACCCAGGACCTCGCCGCAAGCGGCGGCGGAGGGGGAACGTCGGCAGCCAGCGCGCACGCGGGCAACAGCGAGACGGCAAGCAGCAACAGACGGCGGGCAGTGAAGCGTTGAATCATGGGAACGGATTCGGCAATGGGTTCACAAACAGGCGGCGTACCATGGAAACACGCCGCGTACTGGAACGCGAGTTTACCAGCCGGAGCGCCTGCTACACTCGCATCTCGCCCAATTTCCCACCTCGCCCATGCTGTATTCGCTGATCCGTCCCGCGCTCTTCTCGCTCGATCCCGAGGACGCGCACCGCTTCACTCTCGCGAGCCTCGATGCCGCGCAGCATTTCGGCCTGCTGAACCTCCTGCCGCGCGCCACGGGCCGGCCGGTGCACGCGATGGGCCTCGATTTTCCCAATCCGGTGGGACTCGCCGCGGGCCTCGACAAGGACGGCGCGCACATCGCGGCGCTGGCGGCGCTCGGCTTCGGCTTCGTCGAAATCGGCACGGTGACGCCGCGCCCGCAGAGTGGCAACCCCAAGCCGCGGCTGTTCCGCCTGCCGCAGGCGCAGGCGCTGATCAACCGCATGGGCTTCAACAACCTCGGCGTCGACAACCTGGTGCGGAACGTCGAGACGAGCGGCTACCAGGGCATTCTCGGCATCAATATCGGCAAGAACAAGGACACCCCAAACGAGCACGCGGTCGACGACTACCTCGCCTGCCTCGACAAGGTGTACGCGCACGCAAGCTATGTGACGGTGAACATCTCCTCGCCC
>JANJXF010000059.1 GCA_024709165.1 Thiobacillus sp.
AAGGCAGGCGCACGAGCAGGCGTGCCATCGGGTGCGTAGCGGTCTCACCCATCAGATAAACGGTATCGAAGGCAAAAAATCTTGTACTCATGCGACTTTCGTGAGGATTATGAGCGGTCAACTGCAGTTTTTAGGTTCAACAGAAACAGCTTCGCCTCGAAGACGTGTACGGTCCGCTTGCGCCTGGCGCTGAATCTTGCATGGGTGCCGGCAAGCTCGCACAGCCACGATTCCGTGGATCCTGGTTCGTCGTTTGGCAGGGCATCGGGGGTGAACAGGGCGACATTCAGGCCGCGCTCTGGATCGCGTGCCGACACGTATTCGAACGCCTCGATGCCGGCCGTGCGCATTTTCGAACCCAGCACCTGCGTTGCAGCGTAATCGGTACGATGCGTGAGCAGTTGCCGGTGCGCGTCAAAGGGTGGCGCCTGCAGCCGTAGGCCACGATCGGTGCGGTACTCGGTTTCGAGTATCGTGTGCTGGGTGATGAGTTTGCCCGCGGGCGGCACCGTCATGCCATGCCAGAAGGCGAAGCGGTAATAAGCCGCCTCGGCCAGCACGGCGTTCAAGCCCAGGGAACCATAGAACAGGCTGGGTTCGCTGTCCGATCCGAAGCGCGAGCCATGCTTCAGAGGCGGGTAGCGGAAAGGGGTGGCGAGCAGGTAATGCAGCCTTTCCGTCCCCGCGCGCCGGGGGGGTTTGGTGGTTTCCAGCAGATCTTCAAGCACGGCCTGGCGCTCAAGCGAGCTGACCAGTTCGGTCGTTGCGACGTCTTCCTGACTCTCGACCAGGCGAAGCAGGCGGCCGGAGAGCTGGCCTGCCTCCGCCTGTGCAAGACAGGCCTCCCAGTTGGGCACTTACAGCTTGCCCCGCATGGCATCCAGATACTCGAGCACGCGGACCAGGCCTTGCACCGACTTGACCTGTTCTGCGGGAATACCGCCGGTGTGCCGGTTTTCCGTGCGCACCCAGTGGCGCATTTCCTTCTGGCTTCCGCCGACCAGGACATGGAGCGCGCGGTAGCATCGGATGAACAGCAGCGCGAGTTCGCCTGCCTTGCTGTCGGGATCGATTCTGCCACGGCTGACCGCCGTACGGTCCTTGCCGATGATCCGCCCCAGGTCGGCCTGGCTCATGCCGAGGATCTTGCCGGCGTTGCCGAAGGCCTCGGCCAGCACACTGGCCTTGTCCGTGTCGTGCGCGAGCGCAAGATTCGTCATCGTCCCTGTTCGAAAATGTGTTCAGTTGGCACATTATAGCAGAATATGTGCATAGAATGCATTCTGCGGCGAAAAGCCCTCTGTGTTGATCCCGGATTGTCCAATCGGATTCGCGCCTTGCGCGCAGGCCGATTTGCCGACAGGAGGTGCGCCGGGCCGATGACGATCGTGGGTGCGATGCGCATCATTCACGACGAGCACGCGGAGAGCATGAAGGCGCCGGTGCGCGGCCGTTGCAGGAAGGCCGCCCTTGACCCGATGCCGTGATGGTTCGACCGCCCGTTTCGCACCGCACGCGAAACGCCTGCCGGCTAATGAACAATCCGGGTTGATGCCTTCCCGGCGACCGGCATCGCCAACCGGGGTGAGCGTGAGCCTGACGTCCCGCGTCAGTGCGATCCATCCTCGCCAGTGCCGAGCACTTTTATCCGTGAGTTTTTGGCTCGGGACACAAGTCCGGCAGACTCCCGGGGGCGGCATGCCGGAAACCGGGTGCAAGCCACTGTAAAACAAGGGGTTTGAATGAAGGTGGCTTATCGCTCCATCAATGTATTTGTGTTGCGGGCACGGCAATGTGCCGGCAGTATCTGGAAACATTCTAAAATACCGATGCAGACTCTTCTCCGGTAGCCCGAGCACTGGCGCTGCCGCAGGTTTTTGTCTACGTTCACACGTGTCTGGACAATGCGGCCCCATTGGATTGGAGCCGCGCAAAGCTTTGGAGATCCGCGAGGCGCATGAACGCAAGAATCCGAACCGAGAATCACGACGCACAGGAGATTCGCTACACGACCTGCTACATGTGTGCGTGCCGCTGCGGCGTCAAGGTCACGCTGGAAGGTGGCAAGGTGCGTTTCCTGCAGGGCAACCGCAACCATCCCACCAACCAGGGAGTGTTGTGCGCCAAGGGTTCGGCGGGGATCATGAAGCAGTATTCCGCCGCCAAGCTGACGCAGCCGCTGTTGCGCAAACCGGGCAGCGAGCGCGGTGAAGGCATTTACGAGCCGATTTCCTGGGATCAGGCGCTCGACCTGCTGACCGGCCGGTTGCAGGAAATCCGCGCCACCGATCCGTCGAAGCTCGCCTTCTTCACCGGGCGCGACCAGATGCAGGCGCTGACCGGCCTGTGGGCGCAGCAATTCGGCACGCCCAACTGGGCGGCGCACGGCGGCTTCTGTTCGGTCAACATGGCGGCGGCGGGGCTCTACACCGTCGGCTTCTCGTTCTGGGAATTCGGTGCGCCCGACTGGGATTACGCCAAGTATTTCATCATGTGGGGGGTGGCCGAGGACCACTCGTCCAATCCGATCAAGATCGGCCTGGAAAAGCTCAAGCGCCGCGGTGGCAAGTTCGTCTCGGTGAATCCGGTGCGCACCGGCTATTCCGCCATCGCCGACGAATGGCTGCCGATCAGGCCCGGCATGGATGGCCTGCTGGCGATGTCGATGGTGCACGTGCTGCTCCGACACGAGCAGTTCGACTACGAGTTCCTGGTGCGCTACACCAATGCCACCTGGCTCGTCGTGCAGACGCCGGGGCAGTCGGGCGATGGCCTGTTCCTGCGCGACGATGACGGTCATCCGCTGATCTGGGATCTGGAGAGGGAGGCCTTCCGCAACGGTCTTGCCGGCGACATCGCGCCCGCGCTGTTCGGCGAATACCTTACCGCCGACGGCCGCCGCGTGCGCACGGTCATGTCGCTCATGGCCGAGCGCTATCTCGACCCGCGCTATGCGCCGGAAAACGTCGCGCTCGAAATCGGCCTGCCGGCCGGAACCATCGAGCGCATCGCGCTGGAGATGGCGCACATCGCGTTCCAGGAAAGCGTCGAGCTGCCGATCGAGTGGACCGACGTCTGGGGCAGGAAGCACGACACGGTCGTCGGCCGTCCGGTGGCGATGTACGCGATGCGCGGCATTTCCGCGCATTCCAACGGTTTTCACGCCTGCCGCGCGGTGCATTTCATCCAGATGCTGCTGGGCGCGCTCGATGCGCCCGGCAACTTCCGCGCACGCGCGCCGTATCCCAAGCCCATCCCGCCGCACCAGCTGCCGGAAAACAACATCGCGGTCATCAACGCACCGAACACGCCGCTGTCGCGCCCGCCGCTCGGCTTCCCCACGCGTCCCGAGGATCTCGTGGTCGACGAGTTCGGCAACCCGTTGCGCATCGACAAGGCGTATTCGTGGGAAGTGCCGATCGCCTCGCACGGCCTCATGCACATGGTCATCACCAACGCGGTGAACCACGACCCCTATGCGATCGATACCCTGATCCTGTTCATGTCGAACATGGCGTGGAACTCGACCATGAACACCGCCGAGGTGCAGGACATGCTGCGCGCCCGGGACACGGAAAACTTCGGCGAATACCGCATCCCGTTCCTTGTCGTGGTCGACGCCTTCCATTCGGAGATGACCAATTTCGCCGACCTCATCCTGCCGGACACCACCTATCTCGAACGCTACGACGCCATCTCGCTGCTCGACCGTCCGATCTCCGAGCCGGATGCCGCCGCCGACGCCATCCGCTATCCGCTGATCCAGCCCGACCGCGACGTGCGTCCCTGGCAGGACGTGCTGGTGGAACTCGCCTCGCGCCTGAGATTCCCCGCTTTCACGCGCGCGGACGGTACGCGCAAGTTCAAGAGCTATCCCGACTTCATCGTCAATTACGAGCGCTCGCCGGGCGTCGGCTTTCTTGCCGGCTGGCGCGGCAAGGACGGCAGCCGGTCGCTCAAGGGCGAGCCGAATCCGCGACAGTGGGAAAAATACATCGAGAACGAGAGCTTCTTCGCGCACCACTGGCCCGACAGCCAGAAATACATGCGCTACGCCAACAAGGACTATCTCGAGGTGGCGGCCGACGCCGGTTTCATCGGCAAGGTCGAGCCGATCATCATGCAGTTCTGGTCCGAGCCACTGCAGAAATTCCGCCTCGCCGGCCTCGGGCTCTACGACGGCCCGCAGCCCACCAACCAGGTCGACCGCGAGCGCCTGGTGAAATACTTCGACCCACTGCCGCTGTGGTACGAACCGCTCGAGCAGCAGCGCGTCGACGCTGCCGAATACCCCTTCTTTGCGCTCACCCAGCGGCCGATGTTCATGTACCACTCGTGGGATTCGCAGAACGTCTGGCTGCGCCAGCTCATGGCGCAGAACCATCTGTACATGAACGCCGGCCGCGCGGCCGCGATGGGCATTCGCGATTTCGACTGGGTGTGGGTCGAATCGCACCACGGCAGGATCCGCTGTCAGGTGAAAACCATGGAAGGCACCCAGGAAGACACGGTGTGGACGTGGAACGCCATCGGCAAGCAGAAGGGCGCGTGGGGGCTCAAACCCGAGGCGTCGGAAGCGACCGGCGGCTTTCTCCTGAACCACCTGATTTCCGAACTGCTGCCCGCGCAGCCGGGCGAGCGCCGCCTCACCAACTCCGACCCGGTCACCGGCCAGGCGGCGTGGTTCGACCTGCGCGTGAAGATACGCAAGGCCGCCCGTGGTGAAACCGGCAGCTGGCCGCGGTTCGACACGCTCAAGTCCTATCCGGGCGACGAGCGCTACGCGCGTCCCGACGTGCTGCGCTACGACGCGCGCACCGACGACACGCACTGACCCAACGAACAAGTGAGCACATCATGAGACTGGGACTGGTCATCGATCTCGACGTCTGCGTGGGTTGCCATGCCTGCGCCGTGTCCTGCAAGGAGTGGAACGCCTCCGGCAGCATCGGCCCGCTCACCGATTACCAGCCCTACGGCGCCGAACCGTCGGGCGTGTGGTTCAACCGTATCCGCCATTTCGAGATGGG
>JANJXF010000211.1 GCA_024709165.1 Thiobacillus sp.
GGCTTGGTTCTTGCCAGCCGGTTTTACCCTGCAATACCGCTGTTGCTTTCAAGCGAAGAAGCAACCCCCACACGGCCACAAGCGCCCCCAACATTGAAGCGGCCAACTCGGCCTGTACGACATTTATCAACGAAACTTGGCCAAGCAGGGTTATCACAGCCAGCAACACAATGAATGCCAGGTTGCGGACCACCAGACTAACTTGTGCAATGCCCTGCAAAATCAGAGGGCCTAGCAGGCTTTCCCGCACCTGCCTCCCAACACCTTCTGCGAGCAATACCAGCAAATAAAACTGGGCCACTGCGTGATAGGGAGCCAAATCGGCCCAGGCTAAAAACGCACTCAGCCCCATGGCCAGAAAGCCTGCAAGGCCGACCAACGCTGCCACCTGCCATGCCAGCAAACTGAGTACAAGATGCCGGAGTCGTGGCCCGCGGGCATGCAGCCGAAATTCTGGGATATAGCGCGCTGCAAGCCAAGGTAGCCCCAAGGTGGCCATGATCACCGCCAATTCCATGCCGGCCACCAGGGTTACGTAGGCGCCATACTCCACAACGGGCAGAAGCCGCACCACCCATAGCAGGATAAAGAAAGTCAGGAGTGCAGAAGCGGCCTTGCCGCTCAGGAAATGCCAGGCACTACGCTTGAGCGCCTCACCGGAGTATGCCGGTGCACTCATGTTCGACGCTCAACAGCCGAATGGACATGCCTGCGATATAGCCATGCCAGGTAGCCCATCATGGCTGCGAAAACGATCTGAAAACTAAGGGTTTCCAGCAATGCAATCCGATAAAAAATGAAAAAACCGAACAGAGGCATGGCCGTTTGTAATGCAATCGCATCCGCCCGTACCAATGCATCGGCAGTTTCTCTCCGTAGTCGTCCGGCTGTACGCCAAGCCAGAATCAGGATGGATAAAAACAACGCGATGCCAAAAATACCTAAATCCCACAGCAGGGTGGAGGCCGCAGTCAAGCCAATACCGTAGGCAGGATAACGATTCGCAACGTGGCCATTCGTAGTGAAATGCGAACTGCCAATGCCGTTCCCCAACACCAGAGATACAGGGTCCTTCGCGCCCTGCTGCTC
>JANJXF010000173.1 GCA_024709165.1 Thiobacillus sp.
GTGGTGGCGCGTGGGATAACGCGAAGAAGTACATCGAGGAGGGCAACCATGGCGGCAAGGGCTCCGAGGCGCACAAGGCCGCGGTCACCGGCGACACCGTGGGCGACCCCTACAAGGACACCGCTGGCCCCGCCGTCAACCCGCTGATCAAGATCATCAACATCGTGGCGCTGCTCATCGTGCCGCTGATCGCCTGACCTGCATCGAGTGTGGTAAAACCGCCTCGCACCTTCCGGTGCGAGGCGGTTTTGTTTTCCGGGTTGGCATTGTGCAGCTTTTCTGCGAAGGTAAATGCGGTAAGCTTGCAACGGGATTCGTCCCGAACACCGAACCGGGAAACACCTTCACAGAGAGGAGACGCAATGAAAAAGAACATGGGTGGTATGGATCGTGGAATTCGTGTCGTTGTCGGACTTGGCCTGATGGGTTACGCCATGTCCAACCTGCCGGGCGCCGAGACCATGATGGTGCCGGCCGGCATCGTCGGTTTTGTTTTCGTGCTGACTGCGCTCATCGGCTGGTGTCCGGCCTATTTGCCCTTCGGCATCAAGACCTGCAAGATGAAATAAACTTTCACGCCGCTTCGCGGTCCACCAAAGTGCGCCCACGGGGCGCACTTTTTTTCGGAGTCCTCATGCGTCTTGTCATCCTGCTGATCGCCCTCGTCGTTTCCGCCACCGCCCACGCCGGAGGCGTTGACCGTCTGAAAGCCTTCATCGGCGGCGCGCGCACGGCGGAGGCCGATTTCACCCAGAGCGTGCAGGATCGCAGTGGACGAATCACGCAGAAAGCGAACGGCAAGATGGCTTTTTCGCGTCCCGGCAAGTTTCGCTGGGATTACACGGCGCCTTACGAGCAGGTGATTGTCGGCGACGGAACCCGGCTGTGGCTGTACGACGCCGATCTCGAACAGGTCACGGTCAAACCGCTCGCCGAAGTCGTCGCCGGCACCCCAGCGGCCCTGCTGGCCGGCGACGACGCCATCGAGAAATACTTCGTCCTCAAGGACGTCGGCCACAGCGAGGGGCTGGAGTGGCTGGAGGCCGTGCCGAAAGGCAAGGACACCACCTTCGAGCGCATCCGCATGGGCTTCCGGGGTGACCTCCTTGCGCAGATGCAGCTCTTCGACCATTTCGGCCAGCGCACCACGCTCGTGCTGTCGCGTCTGGTGCGTAATCCCGCCATCGCCGCATCGCGATTCAGCTTCACGCCGCCCAAGGGCGTGGACATCATCGGCGAGTAGCCCGGGCGCCGTGCCGCGCTGCGCGCTGCGGCCGGTGATGGCACCGCGGGACGCGGCTGCGACGGCATGGCCGTTATGACAGATAATCCTAAAAACCGCAGTTGACCGCTCTCTGCCTCCGTGAATGCCGCATGAACGCTGAACATTCTGCCTTCGACCGCCTTCACGTGTCGGGTGAGTTCGCTACGCACCCGCTGGCA
The DNA here is from genome assembly GCA_024709165.1 of Thiobacillus sp. Classification (GTDB taxonomy): domain Bacteria; phylum Pseudomonadota; class Gammaproteobacteria; order Burkholderiales; family Thiobacillaceae; genus Thiobacillus. The sequence goes on from JANJXF010000173.1 coordinate 1,444, forward strand.
CGCCTGCTCACGCGCCAGCCTTTGTCGCGCCTCCTTGCAGGCCCCGGTCTGCGGCGTCGTTGCTTCGCGGCAGGCACGCGATCAGACGCACCATCGGGCGCGTCCAACTGCGGTTTCTAGGATAATTGGCGTCGATGTCTACCCAGGATCTTTTCCAGAGCGATATGCCGGAGCCGGTGTCGGGCACCTATGCCCCGCTGGCCGAACGCCTGCGCCCGCACACGCTCGCCGACGTGGTCGGCCAGACGCATCTGCTCGGCCCCGGCAAGCCGCTCAAACTCGCGTTCGATTCGGGCAAGCTGCATTCGATGGTTCTGTGGGGGCCGCCGGGGGTGGGCAAGACCACGCTCGCACGGCTGACGGCGCAGGCGTTCGGTGCGGATTTCATCGCTATTTCGGCGGTGCTTTCGGGGGTGAAGGACATCCGCGAAGCGGTCGAACGGGCGCGTGCGAACCGTGTGCTGGGGCGCGCCACCATCGTCTTCGTCGACGAGGTGCACCGTTTCAACAAGGCGCAGCAGGACGCCTTTCTGCCGCACGTCGAGGCGGGACTGTTCACTTTCATCGGTGCCACCACCGAGAATCCCTCTTTCGAGGTCGTCGGCGCGCTGCTGTCGCGCGCGCAGGTCTACGTGCTGAAGTCGCTCACCGCCGAGGAACTCGGCCAACTGATGGGGCGCGCGCTGACCGAACTGCCCGGCCTGAAGCTTGCGCAGGGCGTCGGCCCGTTGCTGGCGGCGTATGCGGATGGTGACGCGCGAAAGCTCCTCAACCTGCTGGAACAACTCGATACGGCCGCGCGTACCGCGCAGGTGATGGAGGTCGATACGGCCTTCGTCGAGGACGCACTGGCGCAGTCGTTGCGACGTTTCGACAAGGGCGGCGAAGCCTTCTACGATCAGATTTCCGCACTGCACAAGAGTGTGCGTGGCAGCGATCCCGATGCGTCGCTCTACTGGCTGGTGCGCATGCTCGACGGCGGCGCGGACCCGCGCTACCTCGCGCGCCGCCTGATCCGCATGGCAAGCGAGGATATCGGTCTGGCCGATCCGCGCGCGCTGGGTCTGGCACTCGACGCTGCCGACGTCTACGAGCGGCTGGGCAGCCCCGAGGGCGAGCTTGCTCTGGCCGAAGCATGTATCTATCTAGCGTGCGCTCCCAAGAGCAACGCGGCCTACGTTGCCTACAACGCTGCGCGCACGTTCGTGCAGACGCATCCCTCGAATGAAGTCCCCATCCACCTGCGCAATGCGCCCACCCGGCTGATGAAGGAACTCGGCTATGGACGCGCCTACCGCTACGCCCACGATGAGCCGGACGCCTACGCGGCCGGCGAACGCTACTTTCCCGAGGATGTCCCGGACCAGCAGTTCTACCAGCCGACGCCGCGCGGGCTGGAGGGCAGGATCGCGGAGAAGCTCGCGCACCTGAAGCGGCTGGACGACGAGGCGGGCGGGGCGTGAGTCGGGTATCCCTATCCTGTGCACCGCAGACCGGGGAGGCGTGAGCAATCTGCCTCCAATCAGCACGGCTTTTTTATTGCTGACCGAGCCTTCGTCGAAATCGCTTATCCATGCGCCGTTCCGTCATCCTCCTCGTCACCGCGCTGCTTGCCGCGTGTGTGTCGCCGCCACCACTGCCCACGCCAGCCGAGCCGCCGCCCCCGGCCGCGGTGGCGGTACCGAAACCAGCGCCCAAAGTGGCGCTGGTGCTCGGTGGCGGCGCGGCGCGCGGTTTTGCGCACATCGGAGTGATCAAGGCGCTGGAGGCGCAGGGGATCGTGCCCGACATCGTGGTGGGCAGCAGCGCCGGCTCTGTGGTGGGCGTGCTGTATGCGGCGGGTCTGGATGGCTTCGCGCTGCAGAAGCTGGCGCTTGGTATGCAGGAGAACATGGTGGCTGACTGGTCACTGCCGAATCGTGGCGTGCTGAAAGGCGAAGCCCTGCAGGAATTCATCAACCGGAGCGTGAACAACCAGCCGCTGCAGAAGCTGCGCCGGCCGGTGGGCGTGGTCGCCACCGATCTTATGAGCGGAGAAACGATGCTGTTCCGCCGCGGCGACGCGGGCATGGCGGTGCGTGCATCGAGCGCCGTGCCGGGCGTGTTCCAGCCGGTCGAGATCAGCGGACGCGAGTATGTCGATGGCGGCCTCACCTCGCCGGTGCCGGCACAGGCAGCACGCGCGATGGGGGCGGATTTCGTCGTCGCGGTGGACATTTCCAGCGTCGGCCGGCGCGAAAGACTCTCCGGCACGCTGGACGTGCTGCTGCAGACGTTCGCCGTGATGGGGCAGGCGATCAGCCGTCACGAACTGGAGGACGCGGACGTGGTGATCCGGCCGAAGACGGCGGCGGTGAGCAGCACGAGTTTCGAGGACCGGCATCTCGCCATTCTGGAAGGCGAGAAGGCCGCGGCGGCGGTGATGGCCGAGTTGAAGACCAAGCTCGCCAAGGCGCGGGGGCGTTAGCCGGAAACACTTTTGATCTGTTCAGTGTCTTTTTGGGAGGAGCATGGATATCCCTGAATTCAGGCTGCGCGGCGACCATGTCGCGTTGTGCGATTTGTTGAAACTTGCCGGCATCGCCGATAGCGGGGGACAGGGCAAGCGGATGATCGCCAGCGGCGAGGTGAGCGTCGACGGTCAGCCCGAAAGTCGCAAGACGGCGAAGATCCGCGCCGGTCAGACCGTGGTGTGTCACGGACGGTGTGTGCGGGTGCTGGCGCCCTGAATCAGAGAAAACAGAAGAAAAAGCGGCCGCCGTCGAAGCTCACCGCCAGGCGCGCGCCACGATTGAGCGCATAGTCCCACGAGCCTTTGGTCGCGCAGCCCTCGTGGCATTCGCTCACACCCGTGGGCGACTCGACGTCGCGTTCGCGGTCGTACCAGCTCAAGAGCATGGTGGCGTCGCCGAGCTGATGTTCGGCGATGGCGCTGGCGAGCTTCAATGCGGCGTTGAAGTCGAGGCCGAGTTCGACGGTGTCGAGGTGCAGGGTTTTCATGGGGGGATCCCGGTGAGCGTCTTCAAGGCGCCTGCGTTCATAAATGTGCTTTCAGCGCGCCTGCGTTCATAAATGCGCTTTCAGCGCGCCTGCGTTCATAAATGCGCTTTCAGCGCATACAGCATATCAAGCGCGGCTTTCGGCGTGAGGCTGTCGGGGTCGAGTTCGCGCAACTGATCGAGCGCGGGATGTTCCGCCACGGTGCTCGCCTGTGCCGCGGCAAACAGATCGCCCTGCGGCCCGGCCTGCAATTGCGCGTCTTCCAGTTCGCGCAGGCGGCGGCGCGCGGCGGCGATCACCGGACTTGGCACACCGGCCAGCCGCGCCACCTGGATGCCGTAACTCTGCGAGGCCGGTCCTTCCTCGACGGCGTGCAGGAACACCAGGTCGGCGCCGTGCTCCTTGGCGTCCAGATGTACGTTGGCGAGCTGGCGGAATTCCTGCGACAGTTGGGTGAGCTCGAAATAATGCGTGGCAAACAGCGTGAACGCGCGCGTCGCACTGACCAGGTGGCGCGCTACCGCCCACGCCAGTGCCAAGCCGTCGAAGGTGGACGTGCCGCGGCCGATCTCGTCGAGCAGCACCAGGCTTTTCGCGCTGGCGTTGTGCAGAATGTGCGCCGTTTCGGTCATTTCCACCATGAAGGTGGAGCGTCCGCCGGCAAGGTCGTCCGATGCGCCGATGCGGGTGAAGATTTGGTCGATGTTGCCAAGCCTTGCCGAAGCAGCCGGCACCCACAGGCCGCAGCACGCCAGCAGCGCGATCAGCGCGACCTGGCGCATGTAGGTCGACTTGCCGCCCATGTTGGGGCCGGTGATGAGCAGCATCTGGCGAGTGCGGCTCAACTGCGTGTCGTTGGCGATGAAGTGGTCGACCTGCGCCTCGACCACCGGATGGCGTCCGCCACGGATGCTGATGCCGGGATCGCTGACATATTCCGGGGGGCACATCCGGAGCGTGGCGGCACGTTCGGCCTGGCTCGCCAGCACGTCGGTCTCGGCGAGTGCTGCCGCAACGGCCAGCAGATCGGGCACGTGCGGCGTGAGGGTGTCGAGCAGCGCCTCGAACAGCGCCTTCTCCCGTGCCAGCGCGCGCTCCTGCGCGGACAGCGCCTTGTCCTCGAAGGCCTTGAGCTCGGGCGTGATGTAGCGTTCGGCGTTTTTCAGTGTCTGGCGGCGGCGGTAGTCGTCCGGCACCTTGTCGGCCTGTGCGCGGCCCACCTCGATGTAGAAACCGTGCACCTTGTTGTATTCGACCTTGAGGGTGGCGATGCCGGAGCGCACGCGCTCGCGTGTTTCCAGTTCCAGCAGAAAGGTGCCGGCGTCATGCGTCAGCGCGCGCAGTTCGTCGAGTTCGGCGTCGAACCCGTCGGCGATTACGCCGCCCTCGCGCAGCACGCTCGCCGGCTCCGGCAGGATGGCGCGGGCGAGCCCGGCATGCAGGTCGGGGCGCGCGGCGAGCGAGGCCCTGAGCGCGGCCAGCCGCGCCGTGTCGTCGGGCAGAAGGGCGGCGAGCCCGGGTAGCAGCGCCAGGGTGTCGCGCAGCCCGGAAAGGTCGCGTGGACGCGCATTCCTGAGTGCGATGCGCCCGCCGATGCGTTCCACGTCGGCGCAGCTCTTGAGCACGCGGGTGAGTGCGGCGGCGGTATCGGGACGTTCCAGCAGCGCACCGATGGCGTCGCGTCGGTGCGTGAGGATTTCGCGGTCGCGCAGGGGATGGTGCAGCCAGTGCCGCAACAGGCGCGTGCCCATGCCGGTGGCGGTGGTGTCGAGCACGGAGAGCAGCGTTGGCGAGGCTTCGCCGCGCAGCGTTTCGCTGAGTTCCAGATTGCGCCGCGTGGCGGCGTCGAGCTGGACGAACTCGCCGTCGCGCTCGGCGTGAATCGCCTGGATATGGGGGAGCGCCGTGCGCTGCGTGGCCTGGATGTAGTCGAGCAGCGCGCCCGCCGCGGCAATGCCCTGGTGCAGGTCGGCCACGCCGAAGCCGGCGAGGTCGCGGCTGCCGAACTGTTGGGCGAGCCGGGTTGCGGCGCTCGCGGAATCGAATTGCCAAGGTGCGAGGCGGCGTACCGCGCACGGTGCGGCGAAATCGAACCCGTCCGGCGCGAGAATTTCCGCCGGCCGTACGCGCGCCAGCAGCGCGGGCAGGGCGGACGGCGCGATTTCGCCGACCTGGAAACGCCCCGCGGCAAGGTTGAGCCACGCCACGCCGAGCGTGTCGTTCGCCACGGCAATCGCCATGATCAGCGTGTCGCGTGTTTCATCCAGCAGACCCGAATCGGTCAGTGTCCCCGGTGTGACGATGCGTGCGACCTGGCGCTCGACCGGCCCTTTCGACGTCGCCGGGTCGCCCACCTGCTCGGCGATCACCACCGACTCGCCCAGCTTCAGCAGGCGCGCGAGATACTGCTCGGCGCTGTGATAGGGTACCCCGGCCATACGGATCGGCGCGCCGGCCGACGTGCCGCGTGTGGTGAGCGTGATGTTCAGGAGCCGCGCCGCCTTCTCGGCGTCATCGAAAAACAGCTCGTAGAAGTCGCCCATGCGGTAGAACAGCAGCATGTCGGGATGCTGCGCCTTGATGCCGAGGTATTGCTGCATCATGGGCGTATGCGGGGTGCCTGCACCCATCCTGTCTTCCTGGTTTTGTGAAAGATTGTTGTGTAACACACTGATGTTGCGATGAATTATCCTGTCGGACGGCTGTGCGCGCGGTCAACGACAACCTATCGGCCTGGGGATCATCTTACCAGCACGGCATATTCCGGCCTTCGAATAGAGGCATTTGCGAATCGGCGGATCTGGACGTACCGCTACCGCAGCCCTTTGGACGGAAAGCTGCGGCAAATCAAGATCGGGTCATGGCCGGCGATGTCGATCCATGCAGCAATAGCCGCATGAGAGCGGCTGCGCGATGAGCGCAATGCGGGAAGGATCCTCGAGTCAACGCCCAACTGGTGTTCCCACCAAAGACGGATCGCGCGCGACATGCGCACTTTGACTTCCGCTTGACCGATTCAAATTCAGTCACCATGATTTGAAAATAATCAAATTCCGCCAGGAGGCGCAACATGACCGCAGCAACCAAAGTGCTGACCGCACATGTGCCGCTTCCGCTGGCCGACAAGGTAGATCAGATGGCTTCACGGCTTGAGCGCTCGCGCGGCTGGATCATGAAGCAGGCGCTTTCCGCCTGGATCGCCCAGGAAGAGGAGCGCGACAGACTGACCCAAGAAGCGCTGGCTGACGTAGACGCCGGCCGTGTCATCGATCACCAGGCCGTGCAAGCGTGGGCTGAGAGCCTTGGCACTGACCAGCCGCTGCCGGTGCCGCGTTGATAGCGCTGAAGTGGAGCAGCAAGGCGCTTTCCGATCTGGCGCGCTTGTATGAACCTAAATTCCGCACCACAGAGGCACAGAGGCACAGAGAAACCCGAAAAACAGGGCTTCTCCGCGTTTTTTCCCACTCATCCATCGGGTGGACCGCGGCAGGAATGCAAGCGTATGTTTTTGCTCGCTGCTCGCTGTTCTCTGTGTCTCTGTGTCTCTGTGGTTCAACTGCTTTTTCCACGATGAATTCCTGGCTCCGTTGAACAAATCCGCCGCCACGCGGGCGGTGCGGGTGCTGGCCAAGGCCCCGACCATCCTGCTGACCAACCCACGCATCGGCGAGCAACTTTTCCAGTTCGAGCCGCGCGAGGTACGGCGAATTCTGGTCGGGGAGTACGAGGTTCGCTACGAACTTCAGGATTCGATCATCTACGCGCTGCGGCTGTGGCATACCCGAGAGAGCCGCTGAACTGAAAAAATCTGGCTCGAACGAATACAAGAACGACACGTCGGCACGGTGTACGGCGATGTCGCAGGTTACTGGTAATATCCGGTGCGGCTCGCCGGTGGCGCGACCGCCGAATTCCAGTGTGACGAGCGGTTGCGCGACAAGCCAGGGGGCTACCGGGAGATTCTCTCGCTCTGGCGACCAAGTTGACACAGGCGACAAACGATACTAGTGTGAGCCCTGTCTCAAGCCTGCTGGGGAGATGGCCATGTCCAATGCCATTGAAGTCATCGCCGGCCGCCTGCCACGCGTCACGGCGGAGGATCTGCGCCGCTTCGCGGATGCCGTCGAAATCCGAGACGCCAAGGCGTTCGCGGCGGAGCTGCAGGCGTTCGTCCATGAGCGTGTGGCGGCGGTGAAACTGCCCGCCAACATGGAAGCGGAGACGGTGGAGAAGATCCTGGCACGCAAGACAGCCGCGCTGCGCGCCGACACGCGCGGGGCGCCGAATGAAACCGACGTCCAGCGTGGCCGTGCCGTGTTGCTGGAAACCTTCAACCAGCCGCAGAACCTGGCTCCCCCCGAGTTCGCCAAGCTGGCGCACAAGTCGCGTCAGCAGATCTACAAGGACATCCGCGCGCGTCGGCTGCTGGCGCTGAACGTGGGGCCGCGCGGCCAGAAGCTGCCCGACTGGCAACTCGATCCGGTGAAGCAGCAGTTGACCCAAACCGTGCTTCAGGACGTCGGGGGCATCGACAACTGGACGATCTACCGCGCGCTGTCCGAACCGCTCGAAGGCTTGGGCCGGCGCTCACCCGTGGATGCAGTGATGCCCGGTATGATCGACGACGTGGCCAAAGTCGTGTTCAACGT
>JANJXF010000017.1 GCA_024709165.1 Thiobacillus sp.
TCGTTGGCCTCGGAAGCGGGCAATTTCGGTCTGTTCGAAGCCAACTACGAAATGATGCGCAAGGTGGCGATGCGCATCCGCGACGCCGCGCTCGAACTGGGCGTCAAGCGCATCGTCGTCGGCGAATGCGGACACGCCTGGCGCGTCGCCTACAGCTTCTGGAACACGCTCACCGGCATCGGCTACGGTGGCAACGATCCGTTCTCGATCGAGCTGCAGAAGCAGCTCGACCACAACTATCCGCAGCCGCAGCATATCTGCGAGCTGACCAACGACCTCATCAAGTCGGGAAAGATCAAGGTCGATCCTTCGGCCAACGACGACCTGGTGGTCACCTATCACGACTCGTGCAACGTCGCGCGCGCCTCGCGCATGGGGACCGAGCCGGGTGGCCAGTTCGACATTCCGCGCGAAGTCATCAAGGCGGTGGTCAACAATTTCCATGACATGGCGGACGGCACGATCAGCGAGGCGACCTTCTGTTGCGGCGGCGGCGGCGGCCTGCTCACCGATGACCTCATGGAGGTCCGCGTCAAGGGAGCGCTGCCGCGTGCCACTGCATTGAACAACGTGGTCAAGGAAAGCCAGGTCAACTTCCTGGCCCTGATCTGCGCGATCTGCAAGGCGCAGTTCACCAAGGTTCTGCCCAAGTACGGTTTCGACATGAGCATGGTGGGCGGTGTGCATCAACTGGTCAGCAAGGCGATCAAGCTCGATTGATCGCGCTGGATAAACACTTCATTTGTAGGCGTTAGGAGAATCAACATGGCTGTCACGACCAACAAAGCAGCAAAAACCGAAGGCATGACATGGCGTCGCTTCAAGGACGGCGAGAGCGAGGCGGACTACCGCTCGGCCCAGGAGATGATCTTCCAGGCCAGCTGGACGCACAAGTGTCCGGAGTATGTGCTCTCCACGCCCCCCTGCCAGGGTTCGTGTCCGGCCGGCGAGGACATCCGCGGCTATCTCAACATCACTCGCGGCATGGAAAAACCGCCGGCAGGCATGGCCTGGCAGGAATATGCCTGGCGCCGCCTGACGGAAGCCAACCCGTTCCCCGCCGTGATGGGGCGTGTCTGCCCGGCGCCGTGCGAATCGGGCTGCAACCGCAACATGGTCGAGGATCACGTCGGTATCAACTCCGTCGAGCACTTCCTCGGTGACTGGGCGAACGACAACAAGATGGCCTTCCAGACCCAGGCCGCCGACACCGGCAAGAAGGTTGCCATCATCGGCGCCGGCCCCGCCGGTCTTGCGGCGGCCTACCAGCTTCGCCTGCGTGGCCACAGCGCCACCATCTTCGACGAACACGAAGAGCTCGGTGGCATGATGCGCTATGGCATCCCCGGCTTCCGCACCCCGCGCGAGATGCTCGACACCGAAATCAACCGCATCATTGCCCTGGGCGTCGAAACCCGCCTGAAGACCCGTGTCGGCACCGACGTCAGCTTCGACGAACTGGACAAGAACTACGACGCGATCTTCCTCGCCATGGGTGCGCAGGCCGGCCGTCCGCTGCCCGTACCGGGTGCCGAGGCGCCCAACTGCGTGACCGCGGTCGCCTTCCTGCGCGCCTTCAACGAAGGCCGCCTGCAGCACGTCGGCAACCGCGTCGTGGTGATCGGCGGCGGCGACACCTCCATCGACGTCGCCACCGTCGCGCGCCGCCTGGGCAACGTCACCAAGGCCGGCACCCGCGACGACCGCCCGGAAGCGATCATCTCCGGTCACATGGCAAGCGATGTCGCCTCGATTTCCGCCCGCGAAGGCGCCGAGGTCGTGCTCGTGTCGCGCGCCACCGTCGACAAGATGAACGCCAACAAGCACGAGATCGAGCACGCCCAGCAGGAAGGCATCGAGATCGTCGGCGGCGTGACGCCGATCGCCGTCGTGGTCGACGCCAACGGCCGCGCCACCGCGCTGCGCGTCGCCGAATTCACCGTCGAAGGCAAGGAAACCAAGATCGTCGCCGGCACCGAGCGCGACATCCCCGGCGACCTGATCGTCTCGGCCATTGGCCAGGGCGTGGACTTCGCCGGCCTCGAGCAGTTCAACAACAACAACGGCCTGATCCGTGCCGACAAGAACTACCGCTTCCCGAACAACGCGAAAGTGTTCGTCGGCGGCGATGTGATCCGTCCGCACCTGCTCACCACGGCCATCGGCCATGCCGCGATTGCCGTCGACGGCATCGACGCCTTCCTCAAGGGCGAGGAGCTGGACAAGCGCCCGAAGGTCGACGTGCACCACTTCGACCAGATCCGCAAATGGCTTGAAGCCGGCCACGACTATGCGTGTGACAACCACGGCGAGCAGTGGGGCACTTCCGAGCGCAAGGACCTCCTGCACAACTTCGAGGATCGCTCGGCGCGCTACGTCATCCCGCACAACGACCTGTTCCTCGGCCACTTCCCCAACGTGCCGCGCCACATTCGCGACGTCACCGTGCTCGATCAGCAGACCGCGCTGGGCAACTTCGAGGAGCGTCTGCACGGTCTTTCCGAGAAGCAGGCGATCGACGAAGCGAAGCGCTGCATGTCGTGCGGCCAGTGTTTCGAGTGCGACAACTGCGTGGTGTACTGCCCGCAGGTCGCGGTGTTCAAGGTGAAGAAAAAAGATGGCCCGACCATGGGCCGCTATGTCGACACCGACTACAGCAAGTGCATCGGCTGCCACATCTGTGCCGACGTCTGCCCGACCGGCTATATCGTCATGGGTATGGGTGACTGAACGTGACTGGCAAGATGAAAAGCCTGCTGGCGCTGGGCGCGGTCGTGCTGACGACTGCGGCCCTGGCCTGGGCCGGCGCCGACGCGCAGCCCAAGGCCGGTGGCGCGCCCAAACCGGTGATCACCAAGGCGGCGAAGGGCGAGCACTGCGTGGAGGACACCGCGTACATGCGGCGCAACCACATGAAGCTGCTCAACGTCCACCGTGACCGTACCGTGCTGCAAGGTGTGCGCACCAAGAAGCACAGCCTCAAGGCTTGCATCGACTGCCACGCCAGCGAGGCCACGGGCAGCGTGGCAAGTGCCAAGGAAGATTTCTGCGTCAGCTGCCACAGCTACGCAGCGGTGAAGATCGATTGTTTCGACTGCCACTCGACCAAGCCGCAAAGCGCGGCCGCGACGACTCTGCCGCATGCACACCCCGCGAGCGCCGCGGCACACGTCGAAGAGTTGGCGGGGGTTTCCCAATGAACGAATTGAAAACCATGTCCGAACAGGCGCCGGATTCGCCGGAGCGCCGCCGCTTCGTCGGTGCCGCGGCCGCGGTCGCCGGTCTGGCGGTGGTTCCGGGCGTCATGCTGTACGAAGTCGCGGACGCGCGCCCCGAGGAACAACCGGCCAGCAGCGCGGTGCGCTGGGGCATGCTGGTCGACGCCACGCGCTGCGCCAGCGGCTGCGACGACTGCGTGTCCGCGTGCAGCACGGAAAACGGCTGGACGCCGGTGGCACAGAGCGCGCATCCGCGTCAGGCGCCTCAGTGGATCCGCAAGCTCCAGCTCGAGGATCCGCTGACCCAGGCGCAGATCAACCTGCCGATGCTGTGTCAGCACTGCGCGGAGCCGCCGTGTGTCGACGTCTGCCCGACCGGCGCGTCGTTCAAACGCGCCGACGGGATCGTGCTGGTCAACCGCCACACCTGCATCGGCTGCCGCTACTGCATGATGGCGTGTCCGTACAAGGCGCGTTCCCTGGTGCACGAACCACTCAACGACACGCAGAAGCCCGACGTGCCGCGCGGCATGGGTTGCGTCGAGGCCTGCACCTTCTGCGTGCAGAAGGTCGACCGCGGCGACGGCACTACCGCGTGCGCCGAGGCGTGCGCCGCTGCGGGGCACAACGCCATCCTGTTCGGCGACCTCAACGATCCCGAGAGCGAGATTTCGAAACGCCTGCGCGAACTGCCCACCAAGCAGGTCCGCGCCGACCTCAAGCTCAACCTCGGCGTCCGCTATCACGGAATCTAAGACAACATGGCAAGCATCACCTTCCGCGAAGTTGAAGGCAGCAGCCTGAAATACTGGCTGCTGTTCGGGGCTCTTGGCCTTTTCGTCCTGTTCGGCGCCCTCGCCTGGAACCACATGCACCACTACGGCCACGTGGTGACCGGCATGGACAACCAGATCGTGTGGGGGCTGCCGCACGTGTTTGCGGTGTTCCTCATCGTTGCGGCCTCCGGTGCACTCAACGTCGCCTCGATCGCCTCGGTGTTCAACAAGCCGATGTACAAGCCGCTGGCGCCGCTGTCGGCGATTCTCTCGCTGGCGCTGCTCGCTGGTGGCCTGCTCGTGCTGGTGTTGGACCTTGGCCGATCCGACCGTCTCATCGTGGCGATGACGAACTTCAACCTCAAGTCGATGTTCACCTGGAACGTGTTCCTGTATTCCGGGTTCTTCGCCCTGGTCGGCATCTATCTGTGGACCATGCTCGACCGCAGCGTGAAGTCCTGGACCAAGGCGGCGGGCACTGCCGCCTTCCTGTGGCGCCTGACCCTGACCACCGGTACCGGCTCGCTGTTCGGCTTCCTCGTCGCGCGTGAGCTGTATGGCACCGGCCTGCTCGCGCCGATGTTCATCATCATGTCGTTCGCCTATGGCCTGGCCATCTTCCTCATGGTGCTCGCCGCAGCCTACGCATGGACCGGCCGTCCGCTCGGCGACGCGGTGATGCTGCGCCTGAAGACCCTGCTTGCCGTGTTCGTCGCCGCGGTGCTGTACTTCGTCGCGGTGCACCACCTGACGAATCTGTACTTCACCAAGGCGCACGCTGTCGAAGCCTTCATCCTGCGCGACGGCGGTGCGATCACCAGCCTGTTCTGGATCGGCCAGGTCCTCATCGGCTGCGTGATCCCGCTGGTGATCCTGCTCACCGCACTCGGGCGTCAGCGCAGCTGGCTCATGATCGCGTGCGCCCTGGTCATCCTCGGCGGTATCGCCCAGATGTACGTCACCATCATCGGTGCCCAGGCGTATCCGCTCGACATGTTCCCCGGCTTCAAGGCGAGCAGCAGCTATTTCGACGGCGAAATCCATGCCTACACACCGAGCACGCCCGAGCTGTTCCTTGGCCTCGGAGGTGTGGCGGTCGCCCTCCTGATGACCGCCTTCGCCGTCAAGGTGCTGCGCCTGCTGCCCGTCAGCCTGGACGACGCGACCGTCGCCAAGCTGGATCAGCACTGATCGCATGAACCCGCCGGGCCGCTGCCCGGTGGTGAGGCGTCCGGCATGAGCGCGGTTTCCCTGTCGACTTCCGTCGAGACACGCGAGGCGAGATTGCCTCGCGTGTTCATTTCCGCCGCCCACAAATCGTCCGGCAAGACCACGCTGACGCTGGGCCTCGCCGCGGCGCTGCACGCGCGTGGCCACGTAGTGCAGCCATTCAAGAAGGGGCCGGACTACATCGACCCGCAATGGCTGGCGATGGCCGCCGAGCGGCCCTGCTACAACCTCGATTTTCACATGATGCGGCGCGACGAGATCGAACGCCAGTTTGCGCACGCGGCACGTGGCGCGCGCGTCAGCCTGATCGAGGGCAACAAGGGCCTGTACGACGGCCTGAGCCTCGATGGCAGCAACAGCAATGCCGCGCTCGCCAAGCTGCTCGGCGTGCCGGTCGTGCTGGTGATCGACGCACGCGGCATGACACGCGGCGTCGCGCCGCTGATTCTTGGCTACCAGGCCTTCGACTGCGACATCCGCATCGCCGGGGTCATCCTCAACAACCTCGGCGGCAGCCGTCACGAATCCAAGCTGCGTGCAGTGATCGAGCATTACACCGACGCCGAAGTGATCGGCGCGGTGCAGCACGATCCGGCGATGCAGATCACCGAACGCCATCTCGGGCTGGTGCCCGCCAACGAACAGGACGCCGCGCGGACGCGCATTCGCCACGTTGGCGAACGGGTCGCGGCACAGGTCGATCTCGATGCGCTGCTTGCCATCGCCGATGCCGCACCGCCGCGCCCTGCCGTGCCGGACGCGCCGCTACCGGCGGCGGGCGCGCCGGTGCGCGTGGCGATCGCGCGCGACGCGGCATTCGGTTTTTATTACAGCGAGGATCTCGACGCGCTATGTGCTGCCGGGGCGGAACTGGTGCCCTTCGATACGCTTGCCGCGCCAGCGCTGCCGCCAGATGTCGATGGCCTCATCATTGGCGGAGGGTTTCCCGAGGTGTTCATGGCCGAACTGGAGGCCAATACCGCGCTGCGGTCGGATATTCGTAATGCCATCGACGCCGGCCTGCCCGCCTATGCCGAATGCGGCGGCCTCATGTATCTGTCGCGCAGCCTGCGCTGGCGGGACCAGACCCGCTCCATGGTCGGCGCCGTGCCCGGCGATACGGTGATGCACGAGCGTCCGGTGGGACGGGGCTATGCGCAGCTCGAACCGACGGGCGGCGACCGCTGGCAGGAGCGCCAGCGCATTCCGGCGCACGAATTTCACTATTCGAGCTTGGAAAACCTGCCGGCGGACTCCATCTTCGCTTACAGGGTCACCCGGGGTCATGGCATTGATGGCGTGCACGACGGTTATCAGCGGCATAATCTTCTCGCCGGGTATGCGCATCGGCGCGGCACGGGCGACCTGGGCTGGATCGGGCCGTTTCTGAACCAGGTGCGTGCGCACAAGGGCCGCGCGCGCACCGTCACCTAAAGGACTCACATGATCAAGATCACCGACGCGGCCGCCGAGCAGATTCGCGCCGCCGCCTTGCAGCCGGATGTGCAGGGGATGGTGCTGCGCATCGCCGCCTACCAGGACGAGGACGGCGACGTCAACTTCGGCATGGGCTTCGATCAGGAGCGCGAGGCCGACGAGCAACTCATCGTCAACGGCATCCAGTTGCTCATTTCCATGCCGAGCACGCCCTTCCTGCAGGGGGTGACCCTCGATTTCGTCGAGATGAGTCCCGGCGACATGCGTTATATCTTCATCCCGCCTTATTCCGCCGAACCCGAAGCGGATTCCGCACCCGCCGAGTGATTCCATGAATTATCTGCCCATCTTCCTCGATCTGCGCGGCCGTACTGCGTTGGTGGTCGGCGGCTGCGAGATCGCCGCGCGCAAGGCCGAGCTCCTCCTGCGTGCCGGTGCGTGCGTGGAGGTGGCTGCCCCCGCGCTGCATGAAGCCTTTGCGCGCGTGCCGGGTGCGGATCGGGTGAATCGTGTCGCCGATGCCTTCCGCGCCGACCTTCTGGACGGCAAGGATGCGGTGATCGTTGTCGAGAAGGATGCGGGGGCTGCGCGCGCCGTTGCCGAGGCCGCACGCGCCCGCCATGTGCCGGTCAACGTCGCCGACACGCCGGCGCTGTGCAGTTTCATCCTGCCCTCGATCATTGACCGTTCGCCGATCGTGGTGGCGGTGTCCAGCGGCGGCGAATCGCCGGTGCTCGCGCGCCTGCTGCGCGCCCGCTTGGAAACGCTGATTCCCGCTGCCTATGGCCGCCTCGGTGAACTGGCGGCGCGCTACCGGGAGCGCGTGCGTACAGCGATCAGGCCGGCACAGCGCCGCGCGTTCTGGGAAAAGGTGTTCCTCTCTCCCGTCGCCGAAATGGTGTTCGCCGGCCGCGATGCCGATGCCGAGCGCCAGCTCGTCGACATGATCGCCGACGGCACGCAACACGACATCAGCCGCGGCGAGGTGTATCTGGTCGGCGCCGGACCGGGCAATCCGGACCTGCTCACCTTCCGTGCGCTGCGCCTGATGCAGCAGGCCGATGTCATCGTCTATGACAGACTGGTATCGCAGCCCATCCTCGACATGTGCCGGCGCGACGCCGAGCGCGTCTACGTCGGCAAGGAGCGCGACGACCATGCCGTACCGCAGGAAGAGATCAACCTGATGCTGGTGCGTCTGGCCAAGGAAGGCAAGCGCACCCTGCGTCTTAAGGGCGGCGATCCGTTCATTTTCGGGCGCGGCGGCGAGGAGATCGAGACCCTGGTCGAACACGGCGTGCCGTTCCAGGTGGTGCCCGGCATCACCGCCGCGGCGGGCGTGGCGTCCTATGCCGGAATACCGCTCACCCATCGCGACTACGCGCAGTCGGTCGCTTTCGTCACCGGCCACCTGAAGGAAAACACCTTCAACCTCAATTGGGAAGGCATCGCCCGGCGCGACCAGACCATCGTCATCTACATGGGTCTAAAGGGGCTGCCGCTGCTGTGCGAATCGCTCATCAAGCACGGCCTGCCGCCGGACACGCCGGCCGCGATCGTCCAGCACGGTACGCAACCCACCCAGCGTGTCGTCACCGGTGATCTGGGCAGCTTGCCGGCGCTGGCCGAAGCCGCCAGGCTGAAGGCGCCGACACTCATCATCGTCGGTCAGGTCGTCCGGCTGCGCGAGAAACTCAACTGGTACCAGCCACAGCCGGACGCCGGGCAGGCCGCCGCCACGCCACTGGAAGCGCCCGGTCATCTGAGTTGACGGTGGAGACGCCTCCTCAGCTGGAGGACCGCGCGGCCATCGCTGTCGAAGTGGCCAGCCTGCGTGCGGCAGGCGGACATATCGCCCCGGTGCTTTGGCAGGGCCACGCGGCCTGGCTCAAGCTCACCCTGCCGCAACCGCCGGCCTGGCGCTACCGGCTTCTCGCCGGCGTGGCGCGCCTCCTCGGCCAGCCCGCCATGCAGCCGGTGCGTCCCCACGGCGGCGGTCACGGCTTGCGCGTCGAGGCCGCGCGCATCCGTGCGCTGGGGGCTGCCGGCCTGCGTGTCCCCGAACTGTTCGAGGTGGGCGCGGACTGGCTGCTGCTGTCCGACCTGGGCCGCGTGACCCTGGAACAGCAGATCCGGCACGCCGCGCCCGATGCGCGGCTTGCGTATTGGCAACAGGGTGCCGACTACATTCTGCAGGCGCACCGCGCCAGCCAATATCTCAGCCAGGCCTTCTCGCGCAATTTCGTCTGGGCACCCGAAACCGGACTCGGTGCCATCGACTTCGAGGACGATGCGCTCACCGTCATGTCGCTCGCGGACGCGCAGGTGCGTGACTGGCTGCCGTATCTGTTTTCCACTGCGGTATATTTCGCCGACCGCCTGCCGCAACTGTGCGCCGCGCTCGACGCGGCGCTGGCGCGCGAGCGTCCTGCGGTGCAGGCCGGGGTGCTCCTCGCGCTGCGACGCACGGCGTGGCTGCGCCATCTGCGTCGTCTGCCGTCGCGCTTGATGCGGCGCGACGTTGCGAAGACGCGCTGGTTCGGCGAGCTGGCGCGCCACTGCACGATGCGCTAGTAACGGATGCACTGAGCGCGGGCGACGTCCCGCGCCGGCCGGGCTAGAATGGCAACGTCGCTATTCCGGAAATCCGTCATGACGTCAGCACTCACTCTCGATGGCAACGAAGCCGTCGCGCGCATCGCCTACCTCGGCAGCGAGGTCATCGCCATCTACCCCATCACCCCGGCGTCGAGCATGGGCGAATGGGCCGACGAGTGGGCGGCGCAGGGACGGGCGAACCTGTGGGGCGCGGTGCCGACGATCATCGAGATGCAGTCGGAAGGCGGCGCGGCAGGCACGCTGCACGGCGCACTCACCTCCGGCGCGCTGGCGACCAGCTTCACCGCGAGCCAGGGCCTGCTGTTGATGATCCCCAACCTGTACAAGATCGCCGGCGAGCTCACGCCGATGGTGCTGCACGTCGCCGCGCGCGCCATCGCCACCCACGCGCTGTCGATCTTCGGCGACCATTCCGACGTCATGGCGGCCAGAGCCACCGGCTGCGCGCTGCTGGCGTCGAATTCGCCGCAGGAGGCGCAGGACTTCGCTGCCATCGCCCAGGCGGCGACGCTTGCGGGGCGCATTCCGCTGATCCATTTTTTCGATGGCTTTCGCACCTCGCACGAGGTGGCGAAGATCGACGCCCTCGATGCCGATACCGTGGGCACGATGCTGGATGCGGCGCGCATCGCCGAGCATCGCGCGCGCGCCCTGTCGCCGGAGCATCCCGTGCTGCGCGGCACCTCGCAGAATCCCGATGTGTTCTTCCAGTCGCGCGAACGCGCCAACCCGTTCTACGATGACTTTCCGCAGGTGGTCCAGGATGCGATGGACCGCTTCGGCGCACTCACCGGGCGCACCTACCGGCTGTTCGACTACGTCGGCGCGGCGGATGCCGAGCGGGTGATCGTGCTGATGGGCTCGGGTGCCGAGACCGTGCACGAGACGGTCGAGCATCTCGTCGCGCGCGGCGAGAAGGTCGGTGTCGTCAAGGTGCGCCTGTACCGGCCGTTCGCCGCCGCTGCGCTGTTGGCCGCATTGCCCGCGAGCGCGAGCGCGGTGGCAGTGCTCGACCGCTGCAAGGAACCCGGCGCCGACGGCGAGCCGCTGTACAAGGACGTCGTCACCGCGCTGGCGCAGGCCGCGGCCGACGGCGTGCGGGCCATGCCGCGCGTCATCGGCGGGCGTTACGGACTGGCGAGCAAGGAATTCACGCCCGGCATGGTGAAGGCGGTGTTCGACGAACTGGCCGCGGCGGCACCCAAGCGCCAGTTCACCGTCGGCATCCACGACGATGTCACCCGGCTTTCGTTGTCATGGGACGCGGATTTTCGCACCGACGCCGCGAAACGGCTGCAGCACGCGGTGTTCTGGGGGCTTGGCTCGGACGGCACGGTGTCGGCCAACAAGAACTCGATCAAGATTCTCGGCGAAAGCACCGAGCTCAAGGCGCAGGGCTACTTCGTCTACGATTCGAAGAAATCTGGCGCAGTGACCGTGTCGCACTTGCGCTTTGGCCCCGTGCCCATCCGTTCCAGCTACCTCGTCGAGCCGGGCATGGCGGGCTTCGTCGCCTGCCACCAGCCGATGTTTCTCGACCGCTACGCGCTGCTGGAGCATGCGGCACCCGGAGGTGTATTTCTGCTCAACACCGCGGCGGCGCCGGATGTGGCGTGGGGCACGCTGCCGCCGAAACTCCAGGCGGAAGTCATCGCCAAGCAACTGCAACTGTGGGTCATCGACGCCTACGCCGTGGCCGCCGAAGCGGGCATGGGGCGGCGCATCAACACCATCATGCAGACCTGCTTCTTCGCCATCTCCGGTGTCTTGCCGAAGGACGCCGCCATCGCCGCGATCAAGGAAGCGGTCGACAAGACCTATGGACGCAAGAGCCGGCGCCTGGTCGAGCTCAACTACAAGGCGATCGACATGACGCTGGCGCAACTGCACCGCGTCGCTCCACCCGCATTCGCGGGAAATGAAGGCAGCGCGCCCGTCGAACAACCCCTGTCTTCCGACGAGCGCGTGGGGACAATTCCGGATTTCGTGCGCGACATCACCCTGCCGATCTACCATGGCCACGGTGACACGCTGCCGGTGTCGCGGATGCCCGTCGACGGCACCTATCCACTCGGCACCGCGAAGTACGAGAAGCGCAACATAGCGCTGGAAATTCCCGTGTGGGACGAGAACCTGTGCACGCAGTGCGGCAAATGCGTGCTCGTCTGCCCGCACACCGCGGTGCGCTCGCGTCTGTTCGATGCCGCGCTGGCTGCGGCGGCGCCATCCACCTTCAAGCACGTTCCGGTGCGCGCCAAGGACTACGTGGCGGGCACGCACATCAGCTACCAGGTGGCGCCGGAAGACTGCACCGGCTGCGGCGACTGCGTCGAAGCCTGTCCCATCCACGACAAGTCCAACGTCTCGCGGCGTGCCATCAACATGGCGCCGATCGAGCCGCTACGTGAACAGGAGCGCGCCAACTTCGAATTCTTTCTCGGCCTGCCGGAGTTCGACCGCGGCGCGATCAAGCACACGACGATTCCGAGCGCGATGCTGCTCGACCCCTTGTTCGAGTTTTCCGGGGCGTGCGCCGGCTGCGGCGAGACGCCGTACATCCGCCTCGCCACGCAGTTGTTCGGCGACCGCATGCTGATCGCCAACGCCACCGGCTGCTCGTCGATCTACGGCGGCAACCTGCCGTCCACGCCGTACACCGTCAACGCTGCCGGACGCGGGCCGGCATGGAGCAACTCGCTGTTCGAGGACAACGCCGAATTCGGTCTGGGCATGCGGCTCGCCGCCGACCAGCTGATGGACCAGGCGCGCCATCTGGTGCGCGAGCTCGCCAGCGACATCGGCGGCGATCTCGCTGCCGCGCTCGTCGAGGCCGACCAACGTTCTGAAGCGGACATCGTCGCGCAGCGCGTACGCGTCGCGGCCCTGTGCGAGAAGCTTGCGGCGTCGAAACATCCGCGCGCGGCCGAACTCGCCAGCCTCGCCGAATGGCTGATCCGTCGCTCGGTGTGGATCATCGGCGGCGACGGCTGGGCCTACGACATCGGCTTCGGCGGCCTCGATCACGTGCTGGCATTGTCCTACGACGTCAACATCCTCGTGCTCGACACCGAGGTCTATTCCAACACCGGCGGGCAGACTTCGAAAGCCACCCCCATCGGCGCGGTCGCCAAGTTTTCCGCGGGCGGCAAGGCCATGGCCAAGAAGGATCTCGCCAAGCTCGCCTCGGGTTATGACCACGCCTATGTCGCCACCGTCGCGTACGGCGCCAAGGACGTGCACACCCTGCGCGTGTTCCACGAAGCCGAATCCTATCCCGGACCCTCGCTCATCGTCGCCTACAGCCCGTGCATCGCGCACGGCTATGACATGCTCTACAACCTGCGGCAGCAGGATCTCGCGGTGAAGAGCGGACACTGGCCGTTGTTCCGCTTCGATCCGCGTGTCGGCGAGGGCGGCGGCAATCCGTTCAGGCTGGATTCCGCCGCGCCCAGCCAGCCCATCCAGACCTTCATGGAATCCGAAACCCGTTTCGCCATGCTCGCGCGCAGCCACCCCGAGGCCGCAGAACGTTTCCTCGCCCAGGCGCAGGCCGATGCCGAGCGGCGCTACAAGGCGTACAAGGACATGGCGCAGGGGCGTCCCGACGAACCCACATCCGGAGCCTGACATGATCGATCTTTCCACCGACTACCTCGGCCTCAGGCTGAAAAATCCGCTGGTCCCCTCGGCCTCGCCACTGACGCGCGACCTCGACAGCGCGCTGCGCCTGGAAGATGCGGGGGCGGCCGCCGTGGTGATGTATTCGCTGTTCGAGGAAGAACTGCGCGCCGAGGATGCGATGCTCGACCGCTTCGTGCTCAACCCCGAGATCGGCTGCGGCGAGGCAGATGGCTTCCTGCCGCGCGACGGCGAGATGAGCGGCGGCCTCGAGCGTTATCTCGCGCAGCTCGACCGTCTCAAGCAGCGCCTCGAGATTCCTGTCGTCGCCAGCCTGAACGGCGTCACCCCTTCAGGCTGGATCGAACTCGGCCGTGAACTCGAACGCGGCGGGGCCGATGCGCTCGAACTCAACGTCTATCACGTCGCCGCCGATGCCGGCGTGTCCGGCGCCGCCGTCGAGGCGCGCTACCTCGAACTGCTCACCGAACTGCGCCGCGTGGTGAGCCTGCCCATCGTCATGAAGCTGTCGCCCTACTTCTCCTCGCTGCCGGATTTCGTGCAACGGGTCGAACAGGCCGGCGCCCAGGGCGTCGCCCTGTTCAACCGTTTCTACCAGCCCGATATCGATCTAGACTGCCTGCGCATGGTCGATGCGCTGCGCCTGTCGCGTCCCGACGAAGCGCTGCTGCGCATCCGCTGGATCGCCATCCTGCATGGCCGCACCCGGCTTACACTGGCGGCCACCGGCGGCGTCCACAGCGAGAGCGAAGCGTTGAAACTGCTGCTGGCCGGCGCCGATGTCGTCCATCTCGCTTCCTCCCTGCTGCAGCACGGCCCCGACAGGCTCACCGAAATCCTCGCCTTCATGCAGAACTGGATGGAGGAAAAGGAATACGAATCCATCGCCCAGTTGAAGGGCAGCATGAGCCAGAAGCATTTGCCCGATCCCGGCCTCGTTGCGCGGGCGAGCTACCTGCGCGTGCTCGACAGTTTCTCGCCGCGGTCCGGTGTGTGGTCGTAGCGCGACCCGCTTCCGCCCGGAACGTGGCGCCAGCCGTCAGCGCCCCTTGTACTTCCCCATGCGTCCCATGATGCCGTGGGCGATGCCCTGCGTCATCATCCACCAGTGCGCATATCGCGGTCGGGCGAACCAGGAATAGACGCCATACTTCAGCAGCAACCGCCAGCCATCGGCGAGTTTCCAGTTCAGCGGCAGGCCGCTCTCGCAGTAGAGACGGACCGCGTTGCGGAAGTGGTAATAGTGGCGCAGCGGCGTGTGCAGCGGGAGCTTGCGGCCCAGCAGATCGAGGGGCGCCTCGCCGATCGCGTGCCGCATGGTGGCGTTGCAGACCCCGAACGACTGGAACCCCGCCGCCCTGGCCCGCAGTCCCCATTCGATGTCCACATAGTCGATGAACAGATCCTCACGCATCGGCCCGACCGTATCGAGCGTTGCCATCGGAATCAGACAGCCCGAAGCAATCAGATAGTCGACTTCGACCACCGGTTGCGAAGGCAGGCAGGGCTGTCGCGTGACCGACAGACCGCGAATGCGAATGAAGGGTGGCGGATTGTTCTGCCGCGCATCGACATAGCGAGGCCCCACGCCTGCAACCGCAACGCCGGCTACTGCCTGCGATCGGGCCACCGCCAGCAGGCGGGCCACCATGTCGGATGCGGGTTCGCTGTCCTGGTCGAACAGCACCACGAACGCCGCACCCGCCGCGCGGGCGCGCTCGATCCCGATGTTCTGCGCCGCGGCAACCCCCTGATTCGACGACAGCCGGATCAGCTCGCACCACGCATCGGCAAAAAACTCTGGATGGATCGTCTGCGCGGGATTCCTTGCGGAACCGTTGTCGACCACGCACACCCTTGCCAGTTGCGGTCTCAGTGCCCCCAGCAGCGCGTTCAGTTCGCATTCGCGCGGATGGTAAGTCACCACAATGCCAACGCCCGTGCCGGCCACTGCGGACGCGGCATCGTTGGCGCTGTCGAGGGGTGCGGAATCGCGGGTTTGCACAGGGTTTACGCTGGGATGGCGGGGAGGGCGTCGGCGGCGGCCGGCCGGCCTCGCTCGAACCCGCGGTTTCGGCCGTGAATGAATATAATGACGCGTTCTTTCGAAGGGGAAATCCCGTCTTGTCCAGAAAACTTATCGGTGAAATCCTGGTTGCGCAGGGTGTCCTGTCGCGCCAGGATCTGCAGGCAGCGCTCGAACTGCAAAAGAGAGAGGGCGGCATGGAACGGCTGGGCGTCATTTTAACCAGACAAGGCCGGATCGCCGAGCGGGTTCTGTATCAAGGCCTGTCCGAACAGCTCGGCGTTGCCCTCGCCGAGGCCAGCGACTATCCCGCGTTGCCGGTATTCGAGGAGCAGGTATCCATCCGCTTCATGCAGGAAAACCGGGTGCTGCCGGTGCGCGAGGACGCCGATCGGCTGCTGCTCGTGATGGCCAATCCACTCGACCGCTTCGCCATCGATGCCTTCGAACTGGTCAGCCGCCGCAAGGTGGACGTGTTGCTGGGGCTCCCGAGCGAGATCGACGCCGCCTTTGAGCGGCTCTACGTGGCGGGCCGCAGCAGCATCGGCCAGATCGTCGGTGAGAGCGAAGGTCCGGTCGACCTCGACGAAAGCAGCGATGTCCAGCACCTGAAGGACCTCGCCAGCGAGGCGCCGGTGATCCGCGTGGTCAACCTCATCATGGAGCGCGCTCTCGAGGCACGCGCCTCCGACATCCACATCGAACCCTTCGAGAACCGCCTCATCGTCCGCTACCGCGTCGATGGCGTCATGCAGGAAGTGGAGTCCCCGCCGCGCCGCCTCTCTGCCGCGGTCATCTCGCGCATCAAAATCATGGCCAACCTCGACATCGCCGAACGGCGCCTGCCGCAGGACGGCCGTATCAAGCTCAGAATGAAGAGCAAGGAAATCGACATGCGCGTGTCCACTGTGCCGACCATGCACGGCGAGAGCGTGGTCATGCGCGTACTCGACAAGGGCGGGGTGCCGCTCGACTTCGACACCCTGGGTTTCGATGCGCAGACGCTGAAGCGGTTTCTCGATTCGCTGACCCAGCCGCATGGCATCGTGCTGGTCACCGGCCCCACCGGCAGCGGCAAGACCACCACGCTTTACACCGCGCTGCAGATGCTGAACAAGCCGGACGTCAAGATTCTCACCGTGGAAGACCCGGTTGAATACCAGATGGAGGGCATCAACCAGATCCAGGTCAAGCCGCAGATCGGCCTGACCTTCGCCAACGCGCTGCGCTCCATCGTGCGCCAGGACCCCGATGTCATCATGATCGGCGAAATCCGCGACCTCGAGACCGCGCAGATTGCGGTGCAGTCCGCGCTGACCGGCCATCTTGTTATCTCCACCCTGCATACCAACGACGCACCCAGCACGGTCAACCGCCTGCTCGACATGGGTGTCGAGGATTACCTCCTCACCTCCACGGTGAACGGCATCCTCGCGCAGCGTCTGGTGCGCTCGCTGTGCAAGACCTGCCGCCAGCCTTACGAGCCGCTGCCCGAGGTGGTACAGGAGTTCGGCCTCGAACGCTACGCCGGCGGCAAGCCGATCACCCTGTACCGCCCGGTGGGCTGCGAGGCGTGCGCCGCCACCGGCTACTCGGGGCGCCTTGGCATCATGGAAATGATGCCCATGACCGATTCGATCCGCAGCCTGGTCATGCGCCACGCCGTATCCGGAGACCTGCGCCGGCAGGCCATCGCCGAGGGTATGCAGACGCTGTACGAGGACGGTTTGCGCAAGGTCGTGGCCGGCATCGTCACCCTCGACGAAGTGCTGCGCGTGACGCGGGAAGACTGACATGCCCGTGTTCCAGTACAAGGCCGCCGACGCCCAGGGCGTCACCCTGACCGGCGAGATGGAGGCGCGCACGCCGGATTCCGTGGCCGAACACCTGCAGGCGCAAGGCTTCATCCCGATTCTCATCGAGGAGGCCGCGGCAGGGGGGGGCGGCTGGCTGGGCGGCTTCGGCCGCGCGCGGATCAGCCAGGACGACATCGCCATGCTGACGCGCGAGATCGCCACCCTGTTGCGCGCCGGCCTGCCGCTCGATCGTGCCCTGGAAATCGTCATCAATCTGGCGAGCAACGACGAGGTCGCCGACATCCTCGGCGAAGTGCGCAAGGACGTGCGCGGCGGCGCCTCGCTGTACGCCGCGATGGAGGCGCAGAAGGGCGTGTTCTCGCGCTTCTACCTCAATATGATCCGCGCGGGCGAGGCGGGGGGTGCGCTGGGCGTCGTCATGGCGCGTCTGACCGAGTTCATGGAGCGGGCCAAGGACCTTCGCGAAACGGTCAAGACCGCGCTGATCTACCCGACCATCCTGGTCATGGTCGCGGTGGTATCGGTGGTGGTGCTGCTGATCTTCGTCGTGCCGCAGTTCACCCAGATGTTCGAGGAGTCAGGCAAGGCCCTGCCGCTGCCGACCCAGATCGTCGTCGCCGCCGGCGAATTCATGCAGGCCTGGTGGTGGGCGCTGGCTGGGGGTGGCTTTGCCCTGTACGTGCTGTTCCGCCGGCAGATGGCCGACCCGGACAGCCGCTATCGCTGGGACGAGCGTTTTCTCGCCCTGCCTCTGGTCGGCGACCTGGTCGCCAAGGTCGAGACGGCCCGCTTCGCACGCACCCTGGGAACCTTGCTCGACAATGGGGTGTCTTTGCTCGGCGCCTTGTCCATCGTCAAGGAAACCGTCGGCAACAGCGTCATGGCCGAGCACCTCGACGACGTGTCGGCACGGCTGCGCGAAGGCAAGGGCCTCGGCGCCACCCTCATGGAAGCGGAGATATTTCCGAAGCTGGGTGTGCACATGGTCATGGTCGGCGAGGAAACCGGGCGCCTGTCGGAAATGTTGATCCAGGTGGCCGACGTGTTCGACCGCGAGGTGCAGGCAGCCGTCAAGCGCACCCTGGGCATGCTCGAGCCGGCCCTCATTCTGGGTCTGGGCCTGGTCATCGGCGCCATCATCATGTCCATCCTGGTGGCCATGCTGAGCGTCAATCAACTGGCAGTATGATGAATAAGCCCTCATCCGGCATGGATGTCCGGAGGAAGGCGGCGATGCGAATTCAACGTGGCATGTCGGGCGTGCGTCCCGGAAACAGGAGAACGAATATGTCGTACAAATCGAAGCCAGCGCGGAAGCAATGGGGCTTCACCCTGCTGGAACTGCTGGTCGTGCTGGTGATCCTCGGCCTGCTTGCTGCGGTGGGCGGTCCCCAGGTGATGAAATACGTATCGAGCGCCAAGTCCGACACCGCCAAGCTGCAGGTCGAGGAGTTCTCGGCCGCGCTCGACATGTACAAACTCGAGGTCGGGCGCCATCCCAACAGCCAGGAAGGCCTGCAGGCGCTGGTCGTGGCACCGGCCGGGGCGGCCAACTGGAACGGCCCCTATCTGAAAAAGAAGACCGTGCCCAAGGATCCGTGGGGGGCCGACTATCACTATGCATCGCCGGGCCAGCACGGCGCGTTCGACCTGTATTCCCTTGGCGCCGACGGCCGCGAAGGCGGCGAGGGTGAAGACAAGGACGTCGTGAACTGGTGATGGTCCGGCACGCCGGCTTCACGCTGCTCGAGGTGCTGGTCGTGCTGGTGATCCTCGGCATCTCCTACGCGCTGGTGCCGCCGATGTTCGATATCGGCGGCTCGACCGCCGAACTCAAGGCGGGCACCCGCCAGGTCGCGGCAGGACTGCGCAAGGCGCGTTCGCAGGCGATCACCCGACGTGAGGAAGCCACGCTGACCGTGGACGTCGATGCGCGCAGCTTCGTCCTCAGCGGCGACAAGACCCCGCGCAAGCTGCCGCGCCAGGCCGAGATTCGCGTGTTCACCGCACAGGGCGAGGTGAGCGACGCGTCCAGCGCCGCCATCCGTTTCTACCCCGACGGCAGTTCCACCGGCGGCCGCGTCAGCCTCGCCATGGGCGAGCGCAAGTTCCACGTCGACGTCGACTGGCTGACCGGCCAGGTCGAAATCCTGGACACGCCGTGAAACGCGCCAACCAGGGGTTTTCCCTGCTCGAAGTGCTGGTCGCCTTCGTCATCCTCGCCCTCGTCCTTGCGGTGCTCATGCGCATCTTTTCCGGCGCGCTGCGCAACATCGGCGCCGCCGAGGGCTACAGCCGGGCCGTCGCCATCGCCGAATCGAAGCTCGCCGCCATCGGCGTGGGCACCCCGCTTGCCGAGGGGACAAGCGCGGACAGCGAGAACGGCTATTCGTGGCAGATCGCGGTGCAGCGCGAAGAAACGGCTGCTCCGGAAGTCGAAGGCGTGCAACCGGCCGAACTCTATCGCATCGAAGTCACCGTCAGCTGGGGCGAGGCCCCGGCCGCACGCAGCGTGCGTGTCGTCACCCTGCGTGCGGCGCTTGGGGCAACCACGTGATCCTCCGGTCCCGTGTGCAGGGTTTCACCCTGATCGAACTTCTCATCGGCATGACTCTGGTGGGCTTCATCCTGGTCCTGCTGTTCGCCGGTCTCAACCTCGGCACACGAAGCTGGGAGGCGGGCGAGCAGCGCATCGCCGCCTCGTCGCGGCAGGCGGTGGTGGTCGATTTCATCCGGCGCACGCTCGAACAGGCCTACCCCTTGCGCTGGCGGGTGGAGGACGAGGAACGCCTCGCCTTTGCCGGCGAGGCCGAATCCCTGCGCTTTGTCGGGCCGGTGCCGATGCACGGCGGCGCTTCGGTCAACCAGGTTCTCATCCTCGATCTTGCCGGGGGCGAGACGGGGCGCAATCTCGTCATGCGCTGGCAACTGCCCGACCTGCGCGAGCCGGGTTTCGATCCGGCGGCAGCGGCCGAGCCGAAAATTCTCATCAAGGGCATCGAGCGCCTGACGTTTTCCTATTACGGTACCGAATCCGACGCCGAGGCACCCGCCTGGCACGACCGCTGGATCGAACAGAAAGCACCGCCCGACCTCATCCGCCTGCGACTGGTGATGGAAAACGGCGAACTCTGGCCCGACATCGTCGCGGCACCGAGAGTCAGGGCAGAATGAGCATGTCGCCAATTCCTGCCCGCGAGCGTGGCATCGCGCTCGTTCTCGTGCTGTGGGTCGTCACCCTGCTCGCCGTCATTGCCGGCAGCTTCGTCTATGGCGCGCGCAGCAGCGCACTCGCCGCCGGCAACCTGGTCGCGGTCGCCAAGGCACGCGCGCTGGCGGATGCCGGCGTTCACCGGGGTCTTCACGAATTGCGCAAACCCGCAATGGACGCCGAACGCTGGCTTGCCAACGGCCGGGAGTATGTCTTCACGCTCGATGATGCCGAAATTCGCGTGGCCATGCGCGACGAGGTGGCCAAAATCGACCTCAACACCGCGAACGATACGCTGCTCAAAAGCCTGCTGCAGTCGGCAGGGCTCGACGAGGAAGAAGCCAATCAGCTGCTCGATGCCATCCTGGACTGGCGCGATCCGGACGATCTGGCGCGCCCCCAGGGGGCGGAACGCGATCGCTACGAAGCCTTGGGTCTGCCGTACATCCCCCCCAACGCCGCGTTCAGGACCGTCGAGGAGTTGCAACAGGTCATCGGTATCAACCCGGGGCTGTATCGCAGGCTGGCGGGCGCGCTGACCGTCCATTCCAGGCAGGCTGGCATCAACAGCACCCTGGCGTCGCGCGAGGTGCTGCTCGCCCTGCCCAATGTCACCGTGGAGGACGTCGACGCCTACCTCGTCGCGCGCGAGGACATGCTGGCCGCAGGGATGTCGCCGCTGCCCTTCGCTCAGGCTGCCGGCTTCGAGACCGGCGGTTCCTCGCAAGTGTATAATCTGCGGTCCATTGCAAAGGCAGCGGACGGCACGCAGTTCGTCCGGGAGGCCGTGGCAAGGGTGACTCAAGACCCCAAACAGCCGTTTGTCTTTCTGCGCTGGCTGCAAGGACAGCTCTGATCTTATTTGCTGATGGCGACCTCTACCTCCTCCCGACGCAGACAGCGCAAGCGCGCCAACGCGGGGCTCAAGCCCTTTCTGCGCTGGTGGGGCCGCGAACTGGCGGCGCTGGTGCCGCCCACGCTGCGCCCGAAAAACCGTCCACCCACCCGCCTGGTGTGGGCCGGCATGGACGGCGGGGCGATCGTCCTGTGGCGCGTTGCCGGCAGCGCGTGTACGGAAATCGGGCGCGTCGACCTCGCCACGGGTGATGCCGCCGACCACAGGATCGCCTTTCGCGCGCTTCACGACAAGGTGGGCGCGCCGCGGCTCGGTGTCTGTCTGCCGTCCGCGCAGGTGCTGCGCAAGGAAGTCGTCCTGCCGCTCGCCGCCGCCGAGAACCTGCACGAAGTGCTCGGCTTCGAGCTCGGCCGGCAGACGCCTTTCACCACGAACCAGGCGTATTACGACCAGCGCGTGTTGCGTGCGGACCGCGCCGGCAATCGCCTGCATGTCCTGCTCGGCGTGGCGCCGCGGGCGGAAATCGACATCGTGCTGGCGCAGCTTGCCGAATGGGGCGTGGCGCCCCGGGCGATTGTTGCACGCGACGAACTCCAGGGCCGCGGCGACTGTCTCGACCTGCTGCCGGCGCGACTGCGCCCGAAGGCGAGCCGCGCCGGGCTGTGGCTCGGCGTCTCGATGGCCGCCGTCACCCTGCTCTTGGGCGCTGCGCTGCTGGCGATTCCCCTTGTAAAGAAACGCGAAGTCGTGATCGCGTTGCAGCCGGTACTCGCGCAGGCGCAGCAGGCCGCCGCCGTGGTGGACGGGCTCAAACACGAACAGGAACGGCTCGAGGCCGAGCACAACTTCCCCGTCCGGCAGAAACTGGTCGCTCCCCCCCGGGTGGCGTTGCTGGAGGAAATCACCCGCATCCTGCCCGACAACACCTGGCTGCAGCAGCTCGAGATTCGCGGCAACGAAGTGTCCATGATCGGCACCACGCTGTCCTCGGCGAAGCTGGTCGGCTTGTTCGAGCAGTCCGTCCTGCTCGAAAACGCCCACTTCAAGGCGCCGCTGGTCAAGGGGCAGGGTGGCGAAGAGCGCTTCCAGCTCGGCGTCACCATGAAGGCGGCCGACCCGGAGGCAGCGCTCGCCGCCCTGCGCACCCTGCATCAGGAACGCCAGGCGCCCGCCAGACCGGCCGGGAAAAAATCATGAAGCGTGCGCTGACTCCCACGCAAAGCCGCGTGCTTGCAGTCGCCCTGTTGCTCGGTGCGCTGGGCCTTGTCGTCGTCATGGTCTACGTCCCCTGGCACAGGCTGCACCGGCATTACGACGCCGCCATCGAGGACCAGCTCGACCGCACGGCACGCTACCTGCGTATCGCTGCGCAGCAGAAAAACGTCGAGGCCAATATCGCGGCCATCAAGAAACTGAAGTCCGAACGCTACTACCTTACCGCCAGCGCGCCTGCGCTCGCTGCGGCCGAGGTGCAGCAGATGGCGCTCGCCATCGTCGAGGCCAACCAGGTCAAGGTCGAAAGTACCCAGATCGCCCCGCACAAGGACGAAGACACACACCGCAGGGTGGCGGTCAACTTCCGTCTGCGCGCCCCCCTGCCGGCCATGCAGAAAACCCTCCATGAACTGGAAGCTGTGGCGCCCTATCTCTACATCGACAACCTGGTCGCTCTCTCGAGCGTGGCGCGGGTATACCGGCCCACGCCGGGCGTCGAACCCGACGTCCAGATGCAGTTCGACCTTTACGGCTTCGCGCGCATCCCCGCGCCGGGGGTGAAGCCAAGATGATGCCGCCGCTCAACGTCTGGCATCTGGCGTGGCTGGGATGGGGGCTCGCCAATGCCGCGCTGGTCGCCGGAATCGGCACGGCGCTGACACACGACGAGCGCGCCCTGCATCCCGTGCCCGAACTGCCTGCCGCCGCGCCGGCCGAATCCGTGACCTACCCGGACTTCCGCCTGCCGGCGCGCGAGAAAGCGTTCGCCGCCACC
The DNA here is from genome assembly GCA_024709165.1 of Thiobacillus sp. Classification (GTDB taxonomy): domain Bacteria; phylum Pseudomonadota; class Gammaproteobacteria; order Burkholderiales; family Thiobacillaceae; genus Thiobacillus. Next base: position 22,820 of record JANJXF010000017.1, read on the forward strand.
CTGAAACGGCCGCTGTTCGTCCCCACCCGCAGCGAGGCGCCCCCCGTGCCGCCGCCTCCCCCGCCGCCGCCGCCCACCATGAAGAAGGGGCAATTCCAGCTGCTCGGCACCATCATCACCGACGAGACGAAAATCGCCGTGATCCGCGAAATTGCCAGCGGCAAGGAGCGCCAGATTTACGAGGGCTACACCGTCAACGGGCTGCAACTGGAAACGGTCGAGCCCAACCGCATCGTATTCACGCAGTACGACGACCGCGAGGAATTGCAGTTGAAAACCTTGCGCAGCGCCAAACCCGCAGCGGCACCTGCGGGGGTGCAGGCCGGCAAGACGCCGGCTGCCGCGGATGGCGCCACCGCGCCGGCCGTGTCCACCACGCCGGCCAGGGCGAGCGCGCCGGCGGGATGGACGCGCAGGCCGGGCGGCGGCGAGGCGCCCTCCTTCCAGCCCGTCCAGCCCATCCCGCCGCCCGCGCCGCCGCAGACCATGGAGGGCCGCATGCGCAATCCCTTGCTGAAGGATTTCTACAAGTGACGGCTGCCCGCAGCGGTCTTGCGTCGCAGAACACGAACCGGGACATACGAGCATGAACACGAACCATCCGAAGCCGATCCGAATCACTCGAATTGCCGTCGCGCTCGCGCTGGCTGCGCTTGGCGGCGGGTGCGCCACTGCACCCAAAGACGAGGTGACGGTGCCGCAGGTCGCCGCCGGCGAAACGAGCGCCGAAACCGCCGTGTCCACCGAGGCCAAGGCCAAGGCCGCAGCCGACGAACGCTACAAGGTCTTCTACGGCACGGGCGTGGTGGTCAAGCCCGCGGCGACACCTGCCGCGGTGACCGATGCCGGCGGCAACCTGACGCTCAACTTCGAGGGCGCCGACCTGCGCGAAGTGCTGCGCACCATCCTTGGCGACATCCTGCGCGAAAACTACATCGTCGACCCGCGCGTCGGCGGCACCGTCACCCTGCGCACCGCCAAGCCCATTCCGCGCAGCGCCGCCATGCACACGCTCGAGGAGTTGCTGCGCATGAACGGCGCCATCATGGTTCGCGAGGGCGACGGCGTGTTCCGCATCGTGCCCGTGGCGGCCGCGGGCAAGGGCAACGCCACGCCGCAGCTCGCTGACGGCGGCAAGCCGCTGCCCGGCGGCTACAGCATCCAGGTCGTCCCCCTGAAGCACATCGGCGTGGCCGACATGGCCAAAATCCTCGAACCGCTCGCCGGCGAATCCTCCAGCGTGCGCATGGACCCCCTGCGCAACCTCATCATCCTGGCGGGCACGCAGTTGCAGCTCAAGCACATGATGGAAACCATAGACATGTTCGATGTCGACTGGATTTCCGGCATGTCGGTCGGGTTGTTCACCCTGCGCAGCGTGGACGTGACCACTGCCTACAGCGAACTGGAAAAACTTTTTGGCGACAAGAACCTCGGCCCGCTTGCCGGGGCCGTGCGCATCATTCCCATCGAGCGCCTGAACGCCCTGCTGGTCGTCACCCCGCAGGCAAAATTTCTCGAGCAGGCGCGCACCTGGGTCGAGCGTCTCGACCGTCCGGGTGCGGGGGGCGGGGGCCAGCGCCTCTATGTCTACCAGGTGCAGAACGGCAAGGCCGAACAGCTCGCCGGCCTGCTGAACGATGTGTTTTCCAGAAAGGGGGCCGTGGCGGCGACCCCCGCCGCTGCGCTCGCTCCTGGTGCCGTGCCCACCGAAGTCAAATCGGCGGCGCCCGAGGCTGCGCCCAAATCCGCGGTTCCGGCAGCCGCGCCCGCATCCCGCGACAGCGCGGGTGTGGGCCTGCCGCAGGACGTGCGCGTCATCGCCGACAAGGACAACAACGCCCTGCTGATCCTCGCCAGTCCCTCCGATTACGAGAGCATCGAAGCGGCCGTGCGCAAGCTCGATGCCGCGGTGCGCCAGGTGCTGGTCGAAGTCACCATCGCCGAGGTCACCCTCAAGGACGAACTCAAGTATGGCCTGGAGTGGTATTTCACCAAAGGCGCGCGCATCGGTGGCAAGCTCGACACGGGCACGGCGGGCATCGCCTCGCTCGTGCCCGGCTTCTCCTATTCGTGGGTGAGCAAGGCGGGCGATATCGGCGCCGTGTTGAATGCGCTTGCCACCGATTCGCGTCTCAAGATCGTCTCCTCCCCGCACATCACCGTGGCCGACAACCAGACTGCCAAGATCCAGGTCGGCGACCGCGTGCCCACCGTCAGCCAGACCCAGTCGGTACCCAGCACCACCACCGCCACCGGCATCATCAGCACCGTGCAATACATCGAAACCGGCGTGATGCTGTCCGTGACGCCGCGGGTCAATGCTGGCGGGCAGGTCACCATGGAGATCAGCCAGGAAGTCAGCAACGCCGCCATCACGACGACTTCCGGAATCGACTCGCCGACTATCCAGAAACGCTCTGCCGAGAGCACCGTCACCGTCAAGTCCGACGAAACCATCATCCTCGCCGGCCTGATCAAGGAAGAAAAGACCAAGGCCACCGAAGGCCTGCCGCTGCTCGCCAAGCTCCCGCTCATCGGCGGCCTGTTCGGCACCCAGAACTGGGGCGACAACCGCACCGAGCTCATCATCCTCATCACCCCGCGCGTACTCGCCGACACCCCGGACGTGGCGGCGATCACCCGCGAATACCGCCAGCGCCTGACCGGTCTCGAGCGCCTGCTCAAAGCGGTGGAGATCAAGCCGGTCGAAGTCCGCACCGACGAAGTCAAGGCGGCCGCCGGCAAGGCGGGCAAGGCCGGCAAATGAGGGGTAGGGTGCCGGATATCGTCTAGAATGGCCCGCGTGAACAGCCTGCTTCGTCAAACCCTGGCCGGATTGCTGCTGGCCGTGCCGGCGGTCCTGGCCGCCGCGACGGCGCGCGCCGACGTCTACACCTACGTCGACGAGCACGGCGTCGAGCATTTCACCAACACGCCGGACCATGCGCGTTTCCAGCGCCTGTCCAGCCTGATGGAGGAATACGGCGGCAACAACCGCGCCGGCGCCGAGGCGCTCAAGGGCAATGTCGCCGTCTTCGCGCCGCATATCGAGCAGGCCGCGAACGAGTCCGGCGTCGACGCCGCGTTGGTGCACGCCGTCATCACCGCCGAATCGGGCTACAACCCGGCGGCCGTGTCGCGCGCCGGCGCCCAGGGCCTCATGCAGCTCATGCCCGCCACGGCCGAACGCTACGCCGTCAGGGACGCCTTCGATCCCCGGCAGAACATCCGGGGCGGCACCCGCTACCTGCGCGACCTGTTGCACATGTTCGACAACAACGTCGAACTCGCGGTCGCCGCCTACAACGCCGGTGAGAACGCCGTTGTGCGCCACGGCAGGCGCATTCCGCCGTACCGCGAGACCCGGGCCTACGTTCCCAAGGTGCTGGCCCTGTATCGCAAGTACCGGACCGTGTTCTGAGACGGGATGGAGCCGCCCCGCCCGATGCCATGGCGGTTCCCCGCATCGGCCGTGCTGTTGCAGGAGGGCCGCCCTCGGCCCGATGCCGTGATGGTTCCACCGCCCATTCCGCACCCTGCGCGGCACGGCCGGCACGCCTACGGACATCCTTGGACAATTTTGGGTTAAAGTTTTATGGGTGTACAGCCGTTGAGCGGCCTGTTGCTATCGCAATGAACAAGAAGTCGATGGGGTCATTTTGAAATGTCCGGGTTGAGAACATGCACATTTATCTTGGTGACGGGGCTGGCCACGCTGGGCGTGGCCGTCCTGCCGGGCTGCGCGACCCGCCCGCCCGAATTCAGCGAAGCCTGGCAGGCAGCGCAGCGCGCACCGCTGACCAAACGGGCCGAAGCCCGCTGGGCCGCGTTGATCAAGGGCGATGCCGATGCCGCTTACGCATTTACAACGCCCGACTACCGGACTGTTGTAAGTGCGCAACAGCATCGGGGCAAATACGGGCGCCTCGCTGCATGGCGCATGGCGCGGGTTGCCGGCGTCAGTTATGATGGCCCTGCCGTTGCCGCAGTCTCGGTGGAAGTGACGCACCGGATTTCGCTCCCGGGTTCGGCTGGGGAATCCGTCGAAACGCAGACGCGCATTTCCGAGAAATGGATTTACAAGAACGGAGACTGGTGGTACATAGCCAACTGACAGCTTGGGCATCACGCAGTTCCGCGCCGAAGATGTTGGTGACAAGTGTTGTAGCTACTAGCCAAGCGCTTGGCTTTTATTTGGTAGTTTTTCTTTACCTTGCAAGGAGTATTACTGATGAAATTTGATATCCGCAAAAAACTCGTGACCCTGGCTGTCGCCTCGGCGGTCAGCGGCGGCGCCATGCTGATGGCGGCTCCGGCCCAGGCCATGAACGTCTCGCAGAACGGCGTCGGCGAAGTCGTGCTGTTTCCCTACTACACGGTCCGCAACGGCTTCGACACCGTCTTCACCGTCACCAACACCACCGACAAGACCGCGATCCTGAAGATCCGCTGGCGCGAGGCTCTGAACAGCCGCGAAGTGCGCGACTTCAACGTCATCCTGTCGCCGTACGACCACTGGTCCGGTGCCGTCACCGCCACCACCGACGGCGCGATGGTTCGCACCTATGACAAGAGCTGCACCTCGCCGATGCTGACCGGCATGACCACGACCGCAGCGCGCGCCGCCGCCGGCGCCAAGGGCGAAGTGGCCTTCACCAACGCCCTGTTCAGCGGCAGCTTTGGCGACAACGGCCCGGCCACCATGGATCGCGTAAAGGAAGGCTATTTCGAGGTGTTCCTGATGGGTCTGAGCAGCCGCTCGACCAGCGATACGGCCAACGTGCTCGAGTACGGCGCCAAGCACGTCAACGGCGTGCCGCGCGACTGCGGCGCCGTCGATGCGCTGTTCCTCAATGCGTCCGCGATCAATAGCTACGTGGGTGCGCCCGATAACGTACTGAAGGCCACGATGTTCCTGCTGAACACGTCCAACGGCACCGCGATCGACGTCAAGCCCACGCACATCGAAGACTTCCAGAATACCGCACCGATCGTCTTCTCGCCGTCCGACCTGTACCCGGATATGACCAGCGGCGAAACCAGCTCGCAGGCCCTGTTCCTGGACGATGGCCAGGGGATGCTGGCTACCGCTGCAAACTCGGTCACCACCGTTTCCTCCCTGCTCATGGCGAGCTCGGTGATCAACGAGTTCGCGACCGGCGGCGTGGCCAACACCAGCTGGGTGCTGACCTTCCCGACCAAGCACCACTACACCGATGGCGTCGGTCCGATCGCGCCCTTCAGCGAGCGGTTCCAGACGGGCAGCAACGGCCAGTCCTGCGACACCATTGGCATGACCCTGTACAACCGCGAGGAAGGCCAGGTCATATCGGTCGACAACACCCAGTTCTCGCCGTACAACCCCGACATCACGACGGTGTCGCTGTGCCACGAAGCCAACGTGATCGACTTCAACACGACCACTGGCCTGTTCGGCGTTCCCGGTGCCAGCAACGTGAATCACCGCAACCGTCTGTCCGTCGACACGAGCGGCGTCGGTGCCGCCGGCTGGGCGAGCCTGACGTTCACCGAGACCCCGGCTGCGACGACCGGCCTGAACGGTCTGCTGGGCCTGCCGGTGATCGGCTTCGGCGCACAGCTGCGCACCTCGGGCGATCTGACCGTCAACTACGGCTCCAGCACCGAACACACCTATGTTCGTGGTTACAACGACTAAGCAATGATCCAG
>JANJXF010000018.1 GCA_024709165.1 Thiobacillus sp.
GATTTTCTTGATTTCGCCGATCTGTTCGTCGAGCTTGACGATTTCCTTCTCGAGGAAGGCATTGCGCCCGTCCTGTGCCGATTGTTGCGTTGCAATGACCGTGTGGCCGGCGATGACGACGACGACACCGACGGCGACCGCGACACCGAGCATGGCGGTGAACTGGCGCCGCCGCGCGGCGCGCGCCAGCTCACGGTGGGGGAGTAGATTGATGCGGATCATTGGGGATCGAACCTCCGCATGGCGAGGCCACAGGCAACGAAGAGGGACGGCGCGTCTGCGGTCAGCGCCTGCGGGCGCACCTTGGGGCCGACGGCCATGTTGGCGAAGGGATTGACCACCTGCGTCGGGGTGCCGGTACGCTGGGCCACCACTTCATCGATACCGGGGATCATCGCACCGCCGCCGGCGAGCAGAACCTGGTCGACCTTGCGGTACTGGGTCGAGGTGGTGAAAAGCTGCAAGGCGCGGCCGATCTCCATCGCCAGCGTCTCGCTGTAGGGTTGCAGCACTTCGACTTCGTAGCTTTCCGGCAGGGTGCCCTTGCGCTTGGCGTTTTCCGCCTCCTCGCCGGACATGCCATAGCGGCGCGAAATCTCGTTGTTGAGCTGGTTGCCGCCAAAGCCATGTTCACGCAGATAGACCGACTCGTTATCGTGCAGGACGTTGATGTGCATGTTCTGCGCGCCGATGTCGATGATCGCGACAGTCAGCCCGGCCCCTCCGTTGGGCAGCAAGTGGGCGATCTGCTCGTATGCCGTCTGGGTCGCAAAGGTTTCGACATCCAGCACCAGCGCCTTGAGGCCGGCCGCCTCCACCGCGGCGACCCGCTCCTCGACCTTTTCCTTGCGTGCCGCGGCAAGCAGGATCTGCACGTCGTCCGGGCTGGCGGGCGAGGGGCCGAGTACCTGGAAGTCGAGATTCACTTCGTCGAGCGAGAACGGGATGACCTGATTGGCCTCCGTCTCCACCTGGCGTTCCAGGTCGAGGCCCTTGAGGCTGGCCGGCGCCAGGATCTTCTTGGTGATGACCGCGGACGACGGCAGCGCGATCGCCACGTTCCTGACCCGGCTGCCCAGATTCTTCCAGGCGGTGCGCAGCGTCTCGCCCACCTGGTCGAGGTTGGCGATATTGCCATCCGTGACCGCATCCTTGGGCAAAAGCTCGATGACGTAGCGCTCCACCCGCAGCATGCCCTTGCCCGCGTCGGATAACTCGACCAGCTTGACCGCGGTCGTGCTGATGTCGAGGCCCAGCATCGGCAGCCCCTTGGCAGACAACCAGTCCAGATTGATATTCAGGTGCAAGTCTTTTCCTTTACGCTTCTGTGGGTTGGCGCTTTTTTTTGTTTTTCTTTTGAAATCCTAGCAACAACACACGGTTTTTGACAGTAATTTCCTTGCCACACCGCAAGAGTTGAACACCTGTGTCCAATTTCCAACACCACTAACGCCTATAATCGGCGAAAACTTTAGGTATCCAACGAAGGAAGCGGATGTTTTCAAAATGGTGGCATTACGCGCTGGCGGCGCTCGTCAGCCTTGGCGTGGTCGGCACCGCACTCGCCGGTCTGGCGGCGGCGCTGATCTATCCCAACCTGCCGCCGCTCGAGGCGCTCACCGACTACAAGCCCAAGCAGCCCCTGCGCGTGTACACCGCCGATGGCGCGCTGGTCGCCGAATTCGGCGAGGAGCGCCGCGCGTTCATGCCGATCGCGCAGGTGCCCGACTATATGAAGCAGGCGATCATCGCCGCGGAAGACGAGCGCTTCTACACGCACGGCGGAGTCGACACGCTGGGCATCATGCGCGCGGCCGGGGCGAACCTGGTATCGGGCGGCGCGAAGGAAGGCGCATCGACGATCACCATGCAGGTGGCGCGCAACTTCTTCCTGTCGAACGAGAAGACCTTCACCCGCAAGCTGTCCGAGGCCATGCTGGCGATGAAGATCGAGCACACCCTGTCCAAGGACAAGATCCTCGAGCTCTACATCAACCAGATCTATCTGGGTCAGCGCGCCTACGGCTTCGAGGCCGCTGCGCGCACCTATTTCGGCAAGCCGATGAAGGAATTGTCGCTGGCCGAGTTCGCCATGCTGGCAGGGCTGCCCAAGGCGCCCTCGCGCTACAACCCGGTGGTCAATTTCCCGCGCGCGAAGATCCGCCAGGAATACGTGCTCGGGCGCATGCGCACGCTGAAATTCATCGACGAGGCGACCTGGCGGTCCGCCGTCGCGCAGAAGCTGGTGATCCGCCAGGCGCGCCAGCAGACCGATGTCGCCGCGGATTACGCGGCCGAAATGGTGCGCCAGGCCCTGTTCGAGAAATACGGCGAGGCGATCTACAGTTCGGGCTTCAAGGCGGTCACGACGCTCAGGCGCGCTCAGCAGGACGCCGCCAACCGCGCCGTCTGGCAGGGGATTGCCGATTATGACCAGCGCTACGGCTACCGCGGTCCGGAAAAACAGATGAACCTGCCCACCGAGAAAACGGCGCGCGCGGCCGCCATCGCCACGGCGCTGGAAGACATCGAGGCCGTCAGCGGCATGCTCCCGGCGATCGTGGTGAGCGCCGACGCCAAGCTGATCCGCGCCCGGCTCGCCGACGAGCAGGACATCGAGATCACCGGCAACTCGCTGAAATGGGTGGCGCAGTGGGCGGCGGCCAAGAAGGGCCGCAAGCTTCTGCCGGGCGCCGTGGTGCGGGTACAGGCGGTCGGCGGCAAACCGCAGTGGCGGCTGGTGCAACTGCCCGAGGTGGAGGCAGCGCTGGTCGCGCTGAACCCGAACGACGGCGCCATCACCGCGCTCGTTGGCGGTTTCGATTTCAACCGCAACAAGTTCAACCGCGTCACCCAGGCGTGGCGTCAGCCCGGCTCGAGTTTCAAGCCCTTCATCTATTCGGCGGCGCTGGAGAAGGGTTATACGCCAGCCACACTCGTCGAAAACACGCCCATCACGCTGAGCGCGGAGGAAGCCGGCGGCACCGCCTGGGAACCAAAGAACTATGACGGCAGCACCGGCGGGCCGGTGCGCATGCGCGTGGCACTGACCAAATCGCTCAATCTGGTGTCGGTCCGCATCCTGCAGGGCATCGGCCCCTACTATGCGCGCGATTACATCCGCCGCTTCGGCTTCGATCCCACGCGCCACCCGCCCTACCTGACCATGGCGCTGGGCGCCGGTGGCGTAACCCCCTTGCAGCTGGCGGCCGGCTACAGCGTGTTCGCCAATGGCGGCTTCGGCATCCGCCCCTACCTCATCGACAAGGTTTACGACAAGGACGGCCGTCTGCTCATGCAAGCCGCGCCGCAACAGGCGCGACAGAACGCGCCACGCGTGATCGACCCGCGCAACGCCTGGCTGATGACGAGCATGATGCAGGACGTGACGCGCTACGGCACCGCGGCGCGCGCCGCCCAGCTGGGGCGCAGCGACATCGCCGGCAAGACCGGTACCACCAACGACTCGCGCGACACCTGGTTCGCCGGCTACACACCCGACCTGGTGGCGGTGAGCTGGATGGGATTCGACCAGCCGCGCCCGCTGGGGCGGGGCGAGACCGGCGGCCAGACCGTGCTGCCGATCTGGATCAATTTCATGGGGACCGCCTTGCGCGGTGCGCCACAAAAGGGCTGGCCAATGCCAGGCGGCCTCATCAGTGCAAGGATCGACCCGGAAACCGGCACACAGGTGCCCGAATCGGTGCTGGGGGAACTCATCGGCGACCTGCTCGGCAAACCGGAGGGCGGCATGCTCGAGCATTTCTACCAGGAATTCCCGCCGCCCGAGTCGGCGGGTCCAGGCTGGAACGCCGAGCCCGGCGCGACACCTGAACCGGCCTTGCCCGGAATGCCCCTATGAAACAGCACGACATGCGCCGGCGCATCGCGCATGCCGCCGCGCGCCTGCTGGCCGAGGACGGCAGTCTCGATTACGGCAGCGCCAAGCGCAAGGCGGCGCGCCAGCTCGGCGCGCCCGACAGCCGCAGCCTGCCGGACAACATCGAGGTCGAGGAGGCATTGCGCAGTTACCGGGCGCTTTATCAGGCAGAGGAAACGCGCGTGCAGCTTGCGCTGCTGCGCCAGGTGGCGATCGACTACATGGAGCGGCTCGCCGAGTTCGATCCGCACCTGACCGGACCGGTGTTGAACGGTACGGCGGGCCGGCACGCCGGGGTACACCTGCAGCTTTTCAGCGATCAGCCGAAGGAACTCGAATTCCTGCTGATGCGCCTGCCGGTATCGTACGAAACCGGCGAGTCCCGACCGGCAGACGCCGCCGGACGCGTCTTCCCGCGTTTCGTCCTGGACGATCCGCGCGCGCCCGTCGAGCTGGTCGTGTATCCTGCCGCCGAGCTGCGCAGCATGAAGCGGCTGCAGGCCGACGGCCGCCCGCGCCGCGTGCGTCTGTCCCAGGCGAAGGCTCTGACTTGATCCCGCGCCACTGGCACGGAACATGCTCGCTTCCTGCCATACCGAATAACGGCACACCATCAACGTGATCCGATTTTTCAGGCACTACGTGCCGCTGAACCTGCTGCTGCTGGTGCTGGTCGAGGCGTGCATCCTCGGCGGCGCCATCTACGCCGGGGTCGGCGCACGTTTCTTCGACGCCAATGCGATCCCCAGCGGTTTGCAGCCGCTGTTGCCCAAGGCCGTCGCCTTTTCGCTGGTGATGGTGGGCCTGATGAGCGCCAGCGGACTGTACGATCCCGACTGGCAGGGCAGTGTACGCGCCTTCCTGCAACGCCTCGGCCTGAGTTTCGGCCTAGGCCTGGTGGCGATGAGCCTGCTGTTCTACTTCTTTCCGATCCTTCTGGTGGGGCGGGGCGCCTTCGTGCTCGCGTTCGGCATCGCGCTGGTCGGCATTCTCGCCAGCCGGATGCTGTTCACCCGCTGGGTGCGCACCGCCGCACTGAAGACGCGCGTGCTGGTGGTCGGCACCGGCAGCCGCGCCGCCCAGATCGAGTCGATGCTGGCCAAGCGCGGGCCGGCGAGCGGTGCCCAGGTGGTCGGCTATCTGCCGATGGGGAGCAGTCACCATTTCGTCGACCATGCGCGTATTCTCGACAGCAACGAATCCCTTCCAGCGCTCACCGCCCGCCTCAACATCGGCGAAATCGTCATCGCCGTGCGCGACCGCCGCGGCGGCGGCATGCCGGTGCAGGAACTGCTGGAATGCCGCCTGCGGGGCGTCAACGTACTGGAGTTGTCGAGCTTTTTCGAACGCGAGAACGGTCATCTGCAACTCGACTCGATGAACGCCAGCTGGATGATCCTGGCCGAGGGCTTCCGCCAGGGCATCCTGCGCGACACCTTCAAACGGCTGTCCGACCTGCTCGCCAGCACCACGCTCCTCGCACTCGCCTTGCCGGTCATGGCGCTCACCGCGCTCCTCATCAAGCTGGAAAGCGCGGGGCCGGTGCTGTACCGCCAGGAACGCGTCGGTCAGGGCGGACGCAGTTTCATCATCCTCAAGTTCCGCAGCATGTGCGTCGATGCGGAGAAGGACGGCCGGCCGCGCTGGGCGCACCAGAACGACGACCGCGTCACCCTCGTCGGCCGTTTCATCCGGCGCACGCGCATCGACGAACTGCCACAGGTGTTCAACGTCTTCTTCGGCGACATGAGTTTCGTCGGCCCGCGCCCGGAACGTCCCTACTTCGTGCAGGACCTGACGCAGAAGATCCCCTATTACGGCGTGCGCCACACCGTCAAGCCCGGCATCACCGGCTGGGCGCAGGTGCGCTATCCTTACGGCGCCTCCGACGAGGACGCCACGCACAAACTGCAGTACGACCTCTATTACGTGAAGAACCACAGCCTGTTTCTCGATCTCATGATCCTGTTCCAGACCGTGCAGGTCGTCGTGTGGGGCAAGGGCGCCCGCTAGCGCCACGCCCATCATGGCCAGCATGCTGCTCCTGCTCGCCGGCGTCGGATATGGGCTCGCAGCACTTGCCTATCTCAGCCTGTCCGCTCTGATCGTCGCCAGCTGGCGGCGGCGGCCGCACGGCCGCCTGCTGCTGCTTGCCAGCGTCCTGTCGGCGGGATGGGGAACGCTCTCCCTGTTCACTGCCTGGGGGCTGCTGCCGATACGGCTCGAGCTGGCGGTGGAGGTGATGCGCAACGGCGCCTGGCTGGCGTTGCTGTTCCACATCCTGCGCCTCCGGCGTCCCACGGGCACGCCCCTGCCTACGCCGCTGCGCACGGTCCGCCTCGCGGGCGGGCTGCTGGTGGGCGGGCTGCTGCTCGCCGGACTGCAGCCGCTGGTGCTGCCCGACCTGCCGGGCCTGCCGCGCAGCCTTGGCAATCTCGGGCTGGTGCTGCTCACCGTGATGGGACTGGTGCTGGTCGAGCAGGTCTACCGCGGCGCGCGGCCGGAAGACCGCTGGGCGATCAAGTTTCTCTGCCTCGGCGTCGGCGGCCTGTTCGTCTACGACTTCTATCTGTATGCCAACGCCACCCTGTTCGGCGCCTTCGACGCCCAGGTATGGGCGGCACGCGGCTACGTCGCCGCCCTGGTGGCGCCGCTGATCGCCGTGTCCGCCGCGCGCAACCCGGACTGGGCGGCGCCGGTCGGCCTGTCGCGCAGCATGGCCTTTCACACCGCGAGCCTGCTCGCCGCCGGCATCTACCTGCTGGTCATGGCCGGAGCCGGCTATTACCTGCGCCTGTTCGGCGGCGAATGGGGCGACGTGCTGCAAAGCGTGTTCGTGTTCGCCGCCGCGCTGCTCCTCGTCCTGCTGCTGTTTTCCGGCACGCTGCGCGCACGCCTGCGAGTGTTTCTGTCCAAACATTTCTTCAGCTATCGCTACGACTATCGTGAGGAATGGTTGAAGTTCACCCGCACCCTCGCCGTGGGACCGTCCGGCGCGCAGTTGTGCGAACGTGCCGCCGAGGCGCTGGCGCGTCTGGTCGACAGCCCCGGTGGCGCGCTGTGGCTGCGCGAGGGCGATGTCGGCTACCAGCGCGCCAGTCACTGGAACTGGAGCGATCTCGTCGGCACCGAACCCGCCGACTCGCTCTTCGTGTGCTGGCTCGCGGCTCGCCAGTGGGTAATCGACCTCGACGAACTGAAGCGGCGTCCGGAGTTGTACGGCGACCTCGAACCTCCCGTCTGGATCCGCAGCGCGGTCGACGCCTGGCTGGTGGTGCCGCTCATGCTGCACGACGAGCTGCTCGGCTTCGTCGTCCTCAAGCACTCGCTCGCCAAGGTGGTCTACAACTGGGAAGTCGGCGATCTGCTCAAGGTGGCGGCACGCCAGGCATCCAGCCACCTGGCGCAGATGCGCGCCGCCAACCAGCTCATCGTGGCGCGTCAGTTCGAATCGTTCAACCGCACCACCACCTTCGTCATTCACGACCTGAAGAATCTCGTCGCGCAACTCTCGCTGCTGCTCGCCAACGCCGAGAAGCACAAGCACAACCCCGAGTTCCAGGCCGACATGCTGGATACCGTGGCCAGCGCGGTGGCGCGCATGAACAAGGTGCTGGCGCAACTGCGGCGCGACAGCGATGCCGCGCCGCTGCAGTCGGTGGCCCTTGCCGAACTGCTGACCGAGGCTGCCGCCAGCAAGCAGGCGTTCAAGCTGCGCCCCGTGCTGGAATTGCCTCCCGCCACGCTGCGCGTGCGCGCCGACCGCGAGCGTCTGGTACGGGCCCTCGGCCACCTGCTGCAGAACGCGCTGGAAGCCACGCCACCGGACGGCAACGTCCGTCTGCGGGGTTTCGAACACGACGGCCAGGCGATCGTCGAGGTCGCCGATACGGGCATCGGCATGGACGACACCTTCATCCGTACCCGGCTGTTCCAGCCCTTCGATTCGACCAAGGGCGCGGGCATGGGCATCGGCGCCTACGAATGCCGCGAAACCGTGCGCGCACTGGGCGGCACACTCGACGTCGACAGCGCACCCGGGCGCGGCACCCGCTTTCTCATCAGCCTGCCGTTGGATCATAATGGCATCGGAGGACACGCCGCATGAGCGACGCCAAACAAAAAATCCTGCTGGTCGAGGACGATCCCGGGTTGCAGAAGCAGCTCAAATGGAGCCTCGCCGACTATGAACTGCTGATCGCCGCCAACCGCGACGACGCCATCGTGCAACTGCGCCGTCACGAACCTTGCGTGGTGCTGCTCGACCTCGGCCTGCCGCCCGACCCCGATGGCGCCACCGAAGGCCTCGCCACGCTGCAACAGATCCTGTCGCTCGCCCCGGCGACGAAGGTCATCGTCGTTACCGGCAACCTCGACCGCGCCAACGCGGTGAAGGCCATCCATCTCGGTGCCTACGATTTCTTCCAGAAACCCTTCGACCCCGACGTGCTCGCGCTGATGATCGCGCGCGCGCTGCACGTCCATGCGCTCGAACTGGAAAACCGGCAGCTCGCGGCACGCCAACAGCAGTCCCCGCTGTCCGGCGTCATCACCAACAGCGAAGCGATGCTGAAAGTGTGCCGCACCGTCGAGAAGGTCGCGCCGGTCAACGCCACCGTCCTGCTGCTGGGCGAATCCGGTACCGGCAAGGAAGTGCTAGCGCGCGCCGTTCACGAACTCTCGCCGCGCACGAGCAAGCGTTTCGTCGCCATCAACTGCGCGGCGATCCCCGACACCCTGCTGGAATCCGAACTGTTCGGCTACGAGAAGGGTGCGTTCACCGGAGCCACCAAGCAAACCATTGGCCGCATCGAATACGCCAACGAAGGCACACTGCTCCTCGACGAGATCGGCGACCTGCCGATGCCCTTGCAGGCCAAGCTGCTGCGCTTCCTGCAGGAGCGCGTGATCGAGCGCCTGGGCGGGCGTGGCGAAATTCCGGTCGACGTGCGCGTCGTCTGCGCCACGCACCGCGATCTCGGCGAGATGATCCGCAACGGCAGTTTTCGCGAGGACCTGTACTACCGCTTGTCCGAAATCGCCATCGTCCTCCCGCCCTTGCGCCAGCGCACCGGGGACGCGGTGCTGCTGGCGCGCAACTTCCTCGAACTCCAGGCGCGCGAGCTCGGCCGCAATCTCAAGGGGTTTACCACCGACGCGCTGGACGCACTCGAGGCGCACGCCTGGCCCGGCAACGTGCGCGAACTGGAGAATCTCATCAAGCGTGCCGCCATCATGGCCGACGGCAGCCTGCTCACCGCCGCCGACCTCGGCCTCGCCCCCCCCCACACGGAACCACCGCCATTCAACCTCCGCCTGGTGCGCGAGGACGCCGAGCGCGCCGCCGTGCGCCGCGCCCTCGCCCACAGCGACAACAACGTGGCGCAAGCCGCGGAACTGCTCGGGGTAAGCCGGCCCACGCTGTACGATCTGATGACGAAAATCGGGCTGAAGTGATCCACGCTGGCCTATCGGAGTAATATCACCACCCGACATAGAGAGTTCCCCATGTCCGTCCACCGCAACCGTCATCGCCCGTTTGCCGCGCTCCTCCTGAGCCTCGTACTTGCCGCCTGCGGAGGTGAATCGGCCGATGCCCTGCTCACCAAGGCCCGCCAGAGTCTCGACGCCGGCGACGCGAAAGCCGCCATCATCCATCTCAAGAGTGCGATCCAGGCGGATGACAGCAATGCCGAGGCGCGTTATCAGCTGGGTCGACTGCAGCTCGAGGCCGGCGACTTTGCCAGCGCCGAAAAAGAACTGAAGCGCGCGCGCCAGGCCGGCTACGCTGCCGACAAGGTGAACCCGCTGCTGGCCAAGGCCATGCTCGGCCAGGGTGAATTCCAGCGCGTCCTCGACGAACTGCCGCAACCCGAAACCGGCAGCGCGGCGGACGTGCCCCTGCTGGTCGTGCGCGCCACCGCCCAGCTCGGCGCCGGCGCGCAGGGTGATGCGCGGCAGAGCATCGAACGGGCGTTCGCCATTGCCCCGCAGGACGTCGAGGTCCTGCTCGCCCAGGCCCGCCTCGCGCTGTCCGAGAAGAACCCCGAGGAGGCGATGCGCCAGGTCGATCAGGCCCTGCAGAACGCCCCGCGCCATCGCGACGCCTGGCTGTTCAAGGCCGACCTGCTGCGCGTCACCGGCAAGCCCGCCGATGCTGCCAAGGCGTATCGGGCCGCCCTGGAAATCGATCCTGGCCACGCCGGCGCGCGCTTGGCGCTCGCCAGTCTTGCCATCGCCGAAAACCGCCTCGACGACGCGCGCCGCGATATCGACGCCGTACTCAAGGACGCGCGCAACCACCTGCAGGCCCGTCACCTCCTGGCGCTTGTCGAGTTTCGCGAAAACAAGCTCGAGGCCGCACGCGACCGTCTGGCGGGCATCCTCAAATCCGCACCCGGTTTCATGCCTGCCGTCCTGCTCGCCGGAACGGTCGAGTTCGCCCTCGGCAACCCGCAGACCGCCGAGGCGCACCTCAACCGCGTCGTCAAGGCCTCGCCGAACAACATCCAGGCACTGCGCCTGCTTGCCGCCACCCAGCTGCGCCTCAATCGCGCGGACGACGCGGCGCGTACCCTCGCCAACATCCCCGAGACGTCCCAGGATGCGAGCTATCAGCTCATCGCCGGCGAAGTCGCCCTCGCCAGGAAAGAGTTCGACAAGGCAGCCGGGCATTTCGAAACCGCCACCCGCCTCAGCCCCGACAGCGCCGCGCTGCGCACCGAACTGGGCATCGCGCGCCTCGCGCAGGGCGACGCACGTGCCATGGACGACCTGCAGGCCGCCGCCGCCATGGAAGGCGGGGGCAGCCGCGCCGACACCGTCATCATCCTCAACCAGCTGAAGCAGAGACAATTCGACGCCGCGCTCGCCAGCATCGCCGCGCTGGAAAAGAAACAGGGCACCGACCCGCTGGTCTGGAACTACCGTGGCGCCGCCTACCTCGGCAAGAAGGATCCGGCGAAGGCGCGTGAGAGCTTCGCGCAGGCCCTCACGCTCGATCCGAAATTCTTCCCCGCTGCCGCCAACCTCGCCCAGCTCGATCTCATCGACAAGCGGCCCGACGCCGCGCGCCAGCGCTTCGAAGGCATCCTCAAGGCCGAGCCCACGCATCTCAACGCCATGCTCGCACTGGCCGATCTCGCGCTGCGCAACAAGGATGACAAGACCCATGTCGCCTGGCTGGACAAGGCGATCAAGGCCCATCCGCAGGCGCTCGAACCCCGCGTCATCCTCGCCCGCCGGCAGCTCGCCCGTGGCGACACCGCCCAGGCGCTGGCGACCGCGCGCGACGCCGCCAACGCCCACCCCGAGCACGCCGTCGCCCTGGAAACGCTCGCCGCCGCGCAGCTTGCCACGGGCGACACCACCAATGCACTGGGCACCTACCGCAAGCTGGTAGAGCGCTCGCCCAGGCCGGCGGTGCCGTTGACCCGCCTGGCGGCGGTGCAGGCGAGCACCCAGCAGTTCGTCGAGGCGCGCAAGTCGCTGCAGGATGCCCTGCGCGCGCAGCCCGACCTGCTGGAAGCGCAGATGCTGCTCGGCCGTCTGGACCTGCAGGCCAACCGCTACGACGACGCACTCAAACTCGCCCGACAGGTCCAGCAGCAAAAGCCCAAATCCTCCGCCGGGCCGTTGCTGGAAGGCGACACCGCCATGGCGCAGAAGCAGTTCGACACCGCACTCGCCGCCTACGAGCGCGCGCACGCCCTCGAACCGTCCGGCGCGCTGCTGCTGCGGCAGCACCAGGCGCTCAGCCGCCTCGGACGCACCGAAGAGGGAGACAAGCGCGTCACCGCCTGGCTCGCGAACCATCCACAGGATGCCGAAACCCGCCTGGCACTGGCCAGCCTGCTGCTGAATCGCAAGCAATACAAGACCGCCGCCGAACACTATCTGGTGGTCAATCAGAACCACCCGGGCAGCCTCGTCGTCCTCAACAACCTCGCATGGGCGTTCCACGAAGCACGCGACCCGCGCGCGCTGAGCTTCGCCGAGCAGGCGTTTAAACTCTCACCCGACAATCCAGCGGTAATGGACACCCTCGGCTGGATCCTGGTGCAGGAGGGACAGACCGCACGCGGCCTCAAGCTGCTGCAGCAGGCGTTGTCCAAAAAACCTGACGCTACCGAAATCCAGTGGCACCTTGCCGCGGCCTGGGCGAAAAGCGGAGATCGCGCCCGCGCCCGCAGCGAACTCGAACGCCTGCTGGGCAGCGGCCAGGCATTTCCGCAAGAGGCGGAAGCGCGTACGCTACTGAAGCAACTGCAGGGCGCGGCACGCTAACACCGGTTGAAACGGCGCTGCCGCGCGGAGCCACCCCATTGCGCAACGGAGCACAGAACACATGACCCGGCATCCCATCGCTCTTGCCATCGCTGCTGTCCTTGGTGCATCCGTGCCGCTATATGGATGTAACCGCGTCGCCAGCCTCACCGAACAGGAACACATTCAGCGTGCCAAGGATTTCGAGGACAAGGGCCACCTCAAGAGCAGCATCGTCGAGCTGAAGAACGCCATCCAGAAAAACCCGGACAGCCCGCAGGCGCGGCTCCTGCTCGGGCAGATCTACCTGAAGGCCGGGATGAACGCCGAGGCCGAAAAGGAACTCACCCGCGCCGAAAAGCTCGGCGTCAGCCGGGAAAGCATCAAACTGCAACTGGGCGAGGCCCTGGTGAATATGGGCGAGTACCAGCGGGTGCTGGAGGAAATCCAGCCTGGCGAACAGAGCTCCGGCCCCAACCTCGCGCGTATCCATCAACTGCGCGCCGACGCGCTGCTCGGTCAGGGGCAGCTGAAGCCGGCATGCGAGCTGTTCCAGCGATCGCTCGACACCGACCGCAACAATCCTGCAACCTATTGGGGTCTGGCCCGCTGCGCCATCGCCGAACGCAACGTGCCGGCCGCCCAGGCATGGCTCGATGCCGCACTCAAGCTTCCGGAGAAGCAGGCACGAACCTGGGTGTTCATCGGCGATCTGAAGCAGGTCAGCAACGACATCGAGGGTTCGCTGTCGGCGTATTCAAGTGCACTGAAAATCGATCCTGCGAACCTCGGTGCATTGCAGAGCCGCGCAACCATCAACACCGTGCTGGGCCGCCTGGAACCCGCGCGGACCGACATCAAGACCATACGCGAGTTGTATCCAAAGACCACTGCAGCCAACTATCTCCAAGCTTTCCTCCACTTTGCGGAGAAAAAATATCCGGAGGCACGCGAGCCCTTGCTGGAAGCGCTCAAGACCGCCCCCGACCACCTGCCCAGCCTGTTGCTCGCCGGCCGCATTGAGTCTGCCCTCGGTAATCTGCAGATGGCCGAGACGTATTTCGGCAAGGTGCTCAGAATCGTACCGCGCAACGGCTTTGCGTTGCGGGCGCTGGCAACGACCCAACTGCGCCTGGGGCGTCCGGACGACGCCGTGAAAACCCTCGCCCCGATCGATCTCGAAAACTCCGCCGATCCCGGCCTGCTGGCCCTCGCTGGCGACATCGCCGTGGCGAAGAAGGATTTTTCCCGAGCCGCGTACCTGTTCGAAAAGGCTGCCGAACTCAGTCCCGGCAGCGCAGCCATCCGCTCGGAACTCGGCATGGTTCGCCTGGCGCAGGGCGACGACCGGGCAATGGATGACCTGCAAGCTGCCGCCCGCATGGGAGGCGCAACCGAAGAAGTCGACAGCGTCCTCATCCTGAGCCAGATCAAGAGAAGGCAGTTCGATGCCGCGCTCGACAGCATCGCGCGCCTGGAAAAGAGACAGCCCCAGGATCCTCTCGCACGGTATTACCGCGGCGTCGCCCTGCTGGGGAAGGATAACAGTGCTCAGGCACGCAGCAGCTTCGAACAGGCGCTCACGCTCGACCCAGCATTCTTGCCGGCCGTGACGAGCCTCGCCGCTCTGGACGTGCTGGACAACGAGCCGGAAGTCGCCCGCGCACGCTTCGAAGCGCTGCTGAAAGCGGACGCAAACAATGTGCGCGCGATGATGGCCCTGGCGGATCTCGCAGCATCGCGGAACAACGACGCGGAGCAGGTGAAGTGGTTGGAGAAGGCCATGAAGACCGATCCGCGCACCCTCGCCCCGCGCAGCAGCCTGATCCAGCGCCATCTTGGGAAAAAGGAACCTGGCAAGGCACTCGCACTCGCCCGTGAGGCCGTCGATGCCGCCCCGGAAAGTCTCGCGGCACAGAGTTTGCTCGGCACGACACAAATGGCTGCCGGCGAAGCGGAAAACGCCGTCGCCACGTTTACCAAGCTCGCACAAAAGCGGCCAGATTCCGTGGACCTCCAATTACGTCTGATTCTGGCGCAGGTGGCTGCGAAGAAATATGCCGAGGCGCGCACCACACTCAACCGATCCCTGCAAAGCAACCCCGACAATCTGCAGATGCTGGATACCCTGATGCGTCTCGAACTCGCCGACAAAAAACCCCAGGTCGCGCTTCAAGTGGCCCAGCAAATACAGAAGCGGCAGCCCAGGTCTCCTGTCGGCTACGACAGGGCGGCCGACATTCTTTCTTCGCTAAAGCGCCACCCGGAAGCCATCACGGCCTACCGTCAGGCGCTCGCACTCGGCGCGCCCACGGCAACGCTGGTCAAGCTCCTTGGCGTCATGACGGTTGCCGGCGACCGGAAGGGCGCGGAAAATTTCCTTGCGACCTGGATCACGCAGCATCCCGATGATCGGGAAGCACGGCGCTATGCAGCACAGCTATACACGCGCAGCGGCAGGAACAAGGAAGCCATCGCGCAGTTCGAGGCGTTGCAACACAAGTATCCCGACGACGTCGCGGCCATCAACGATCTCGCACTTCTCTACCAGCTCGAGAAGGACGCCCGGGCACGCCCCACCGCCGAGCAGGCGCTGCGGCTCGCCCCCGACAACGCAGCGGTTCAGGACACGCTGGGCTGGATTCTGGTGGACGAAGGCCAGTTCAAGCGTGCGCTCGAACTGCTTGGAAAAGCCAGCGCCAGGGCGCCCAAGGTCGGCAGCATCCAGTACCATTACGCCGTCGCCCACGCGCGTTCCGGCAACAAGGCCGAGGCGAAGAAGCGGCTCAGGCAGCTGCTCGGTTCAGACGCGAAATTTCCGGAACGCACGGACGCAGAGAAGCTGCTCAACACACTCTGAGAGACATGGCCTTGAAGCCTGCTGCGGATACCGGCAAGGGGCCGGGGGCGACCTTCGGCTTCCTGCTGGTCGACTCGCGGCTGGCCCTGCGCAACGTGCTGCGCCAGAAACGGCGCAGTTACATCGCGATTCTGGCGATCGCCTTCGGCGTCGTGGCGATGATGTTGTCCGCCGGTTTCATCGAATGGATCCTGCAGGAAACCCGCGAGGACGCCATCGCCAATCAATACGGCCACATCCAGATCATCAGGCCGGGCTACCACGACGCGGGGCAGGCCGATCCCTTCGCCTTCCTCCTGCCGGGCGCCGACCCCGCGCTCTCGGTGCTCGCGCGCACGCCCGGCGTCGCAAGCGTGGCGCCACGCCTGCAATTCACCGGCCTGGTCAGCCATGGCGAAAGCACGCTGTCGTTCATCGGCGAGGGTGTCGATCCGGAAAATGACCCGGCGTTACGCAACCTGCACGTCGTCAAGGGCAAACCACTTGGCCGGGACGGTGGCCGGGAAATCCTCATGGGAGTGGGGCTGGCCGACAATCTGGGCGTCCGCGTTGGCGACACGGCAGTGCTGCTCGTCAATACCCCGAGTGGCGGCATCAATGCCGTGGAAGGCAAGGTGATCGGCCTGACCTTCACCGCGATGAAAGCCCTCGACGATTCCGTCCTGCGGATCCCGATCGACATGGCGCGCGAGCTGTTGCGGGTTTCCGGATCGCATGCGTGGATCGTAACGTTGCAGCATACCGGGATGACCGATGCGGTACTCGCCCGGCTAAAAGGCGAGGACGCGTTCCGCGCCTACGGAATCGTGCCCTGGAGTGAGCTTGCGGACTTCTACAACAAGACCGTCGAGCTTTTTTCCAGACAGATCGGCGTGGTCAAGCTCATCATCGCCATCATCATCGTGCTGGGCATCAGCAACACCATGACCATGAACGTCATGGAACGCACCGTGGAAATCGGAACCGCCATGGCTTTGGGTGTCCGGCGGCACAGAATCCTCGTGCTGTTCCTGCTGGAAGGCCTGCTGGTCGGCCTGCTGGGCGGCGCCATCGGCATCACCGTCGGCTATCTGCTCGCGCTTGCGGCCTCGGCGATCGGCATCCCCATGCCGCCTGCGCCCGGCATGACCGAGGGATTCGACGCCGCCATCGTCGTCACGCCGGACATCGTCCTGGATGCGCTGGTCCTTTCCATCACGACGACCCTGGCTGCCAGCATCTATCCGTCGTGGCGGGCTTCGCGCCTGGTGATCGTCGAGGCACTGCGCCACAACCGTTGAGCATCCCGCCCATGTGGAAACTTGCCCTGCGAAATGTCCTGCGCCACAAAAGCCGGTCCGGCATGACCCTGCTCGCCATCATCACCGGCGTGGCGGGCCTCGTTCTCAGCGGCGGCTTCATCCACGACATCATCGAACAGTTCGGCGAGAGCCTGATCCATTCGCAGACCGGCCATCTCCAGCTCGCGCGCAGCGGGTATTTCGCCCACGGAACACGCAGCCCCGAAAAATACGTCATTAGCGATCCGGCGCCCGTACGCGAAGCGGTCGCCAAGACGAAAGGCGTGGATGACGTCATGGGCAGGCTGTATTTTTCGGGCCTGCTCAACAACGGCCGTTCGGACCAGCCCGTGGTGGCTGAAGGCGTCGAGCCCTCGCGCGAAGCACGCCTCGGCACCGGCATGGTCGTCGCCGCAGGCCGCATGCTGCAGGATGCGGACAGTCACGGCATGATGATCGGCCAGGGACTTGCGCGCACCCTGAAACTGAAACCCGGCGATTTCGCCACCGTGGTGACGAACACCGCCGACGGCGCCATGAACAGCCTCGAGTTCGAAGTCGTCGGCGTCTTCCAGACTTTTTCCAAGGACTACGATGCGCGGGCCGTGCGCATCCCCCTGGCCGCCGCCCAGGAATTGCTCGCCACCTCGGGGATCAATATCCTGGTCGTCTCGCTACACCACACGAACGACACGCGGCCGGTGGCGTCCGCGCTCGGCGCGGTCCTGCGCACAGCGGGCATGGAGATCAGGACCTGGGTGGAACTCAATGATTTCTACACCAATGCCGTCGCAATGTACGAAGCGCAGTTCGGCGTGCTGCAGGTCATCATCCTGCTGATGGTGTTGTTGAGCGTGGTCAACAGCGTCAACATGACCGTCTTCGAACGGGTCGGCGAATTCGGCACCATGATGGCCCTGGGCAACCGCGGTCGCATGGTGTTCCGCCTCATCGTTGCGGAAAGCACCATCCTGGGACTGGCGGGCGCGGGACTCGGCGTTGTCCTGGGGATCGTCCTCGCATTGACCATATCCGCCGTCGGCATTCCCATGCCCCCACCGCCCAACGCGGACCTGAGCTATATCGCCCGCATCCAGGTCGTGCCTGCGGTCGCTGCCGGCGCCTTCGCGGTGGGATTGTTCGCCAGCGTCGTCGCCGCCCTGCTGCCGGCCGCACGGGTGCGCACGATTCCGGTGGTGGACGCGCTGCGCCAGAACGTCTGACCCCTGCGCGTCAAAAATCGCGTCGCAGCTCGGCGTACACCCGGTCGTTGGCGTCGTACTGGCCAAAAATGCCGGTCGGCGGTCCCTTGAAGACATCCAGACCGAAAACCGCGCGCCAGTCGCGCTGGAACTTCCATGTCGCCTTGGGACGCAACAGCCAGTCGCTCCGGTTCAGACTGCTGATCAGCAGCACATCCGCCTCCCATCCGCGCGGCAGATCGCGATGCACCAGGATGGAAAAGCCGTTCTCGAACCTGTCGAAATTGATGTCCGGTTCGTGATCGAAGTACACGCGCTGGAAGAACTGGGTGTTCAGGCGCGTGTCGGACGAAGGGTTGAAGTCCAGGCCCGCCGCCCAGTCGAGCGTGTTCTGCACGACCACGCCGTCGCTGTCGATGAGGTTCGTCACGTTGAACCGCCGCCCGTCGGTATACACGGCCTCCCCCTTGAGGACGAACGAACCGAGATCCTTCGCCAGCGTTCCGCCCGCCTGCCAGATTCGCCTGTGAACGGGCGTGAAGACGTTCTGCACCACGGCATCGCGCAGGAAGGTGGGCGCGCTGTCCATGCTCGAATAGTAGAAGCCCGACAGGTCCCAGCCGCCGACGAGGCGCGACAGGCGCGCCCCGAAATTGGTATGCTCGAGCCCGTTGCCGGGTTTGACTTCCTTCCTGACGACCGGCATGCCTGCAGGCGACAGCGGATACGGGTAGAAGTCCGTCCCCGCACCAGGTTTGCCGGCATCCAAGGGTTCGCCGATCTCGTCATATCCGGCGAACGGGACCCACACCAGTTCGGCATGGAAATCGCCGCCGAAATACTCGCTGCGGACCGCCCATTGCGGGATGCGCAGGATCTGGAAATCGGGCAGGATGAATTCCCTCGAGTCCTTCACCGAAACGACATCGGCGAAGAACAGGCCGACCATCTCGCCCCACACGACATGCTGACGGCCCACGCGCCATTCCCAGTCGCCGGTGGCGAAGTCGACATAGGTCTCCCGCAGCTGCAAGTTCAGGCGCTGCTCATCGCCCACCCCCGAGTGATAGAAGTCGTTCAGGTCATACACCGGGTTGTAATCGACACGGCCGCTCAGCTTCCACTTGGCGCCCTGGCCAAATCGCCCTTCCGTGGCAAGCTCCAGGCGCCCCAGCACCTTGGACCAGTGCCGCGGATCGCCATAGGTCCAGGCCAATTCGCTCTGGAAATAGCCGTGCACCGGCATGCCCTGCGCGTCCCCAGCTTGTTTTTCCGCCTTGCCAGCCGGATGTCCGTCGCCGAACAGTGCATCGCGCGTGGCCGGCATCCCCGGGTCGGGCGCGGGCTGCTGCGGTTTTTCCGCCGCCGGTTCGAGCGCGAACAGATCGTCTCGCGTTGCCGGCCCGGCAGGCTGCTTGGTTTCGTCCCTGGCAGCCGGTGCAAGCTCGAACAGCGCATCCCGCGACATGGGCAGCTCCGCACCCTTGTCCGCGACAAAAACCCGTCCGCCGATCCCCTCGACGTTTCCGGCAAGTCCCACGGCGGGGGCGCTGCACGCCAGCAAGCCCAACGCCGGCATCAATCGCCGCCTCATTTCACCTCTCCCGTTTTTCATGTGAATTCCGTCCCGTCCTGACTTGCTGCCAGCGGTCATCCACCTTCACCGCCAGCTTCGCCAGATGGCCGTCCTCGATGCGCACGAGACGATCCGCCATGGCCATGACACGTCGGTCATGCGTGGAAAATATGAACGTCGTCGCGTAGCGGCGGTTGATTTCCTTCATCAGGTTCAGGATCTCCTGCCCCGTGTGGCTGTCCAGGTTCGCGGTGGGCTCATCCGCCAGCACGATGCGCGGATTGATCGCCAGGGCCCGGGCGATCGCCACGCGCTGGCGCTGGCCGCCGCTCAACTGGTTCGGCACGTGGTGGGCGTATTTCTCCAGCCCCACCAGCGCAACGTAACGCCGTACCCGCTCGCGCCGCTCGGCCTTGTCGACCTCGGGGATCTGCAACAGGGGATATTCGACGTTCTCCGCCACGTTCAGTACGGGGAACAGGTTGAAGGTCTGGAAAATGAAGCCGATGGTCCGCGCGCGCAGATCCGCCAGAGCGTCGGAAGACAAGCCCGTGACTTCCCTGTCGTCGATGAATACCTTGCCGCGCGTGGGGGTGTCGATGCAACCGATGATGTTCAGCAGCGTGGTCTTCCCGCTTCCCGAGGGACCCGCAATGGCCAGGAACACCCCTTCCTCGATGGAGAGTGTGATATCTTGAAGCGCGGTCACCTTCTGTTCGCCAAGCAGGTATTCCTTGGCAACCGCCTCGATACGCACCAGGCTCATGGCTCTCTTTTCGTATGGCGTCGCTTCATTGGCAGGACTCCCAAATGCGTAACAAATCCGTGGTCATCGCCGGTCTGCTGTCAGGCTGCCTGGTATTCGGCGCATCCGTTCCCGGCGTTCGCGCTGCCGAGGACACCCCCGCCGAGGATGCCGTAGCGCGCGGGATCCTGGCCAAATCCGACGGAATCCGCTTTCCCGCGGAGGGTTTCCAGGTCGACATCGACATCACCAGCGCAGCCCCCGACGGCGAAACGGAAAAGCGGAAATACCGTGTCCTTTCGAAAGGCAACGAGAATTCCGTCGTCATGATACTTGAGCCCGCTTCGGAACGGGGCCAGATCATGCTCATGAAAGGTCGGGATCTGTGGGTGTTCATGCCCAACGTATCGCAGCCCATCCGTCTCGGGCTCGCACAGCGGCTGACCGGCCAGGTGGCCAACGGCGACCTCGCACGCGCCAATTTCAGCGGCGATTATACGCCGCGCATCCTGCGCACCGAGATGCTGCAGGGCGAGGAGCAATACGTGCTGGAGCTGCGCGCCGTCGACCGTGGCGTGACCTATCATCGCGTGCTGTACTGGGTGAACAAATCCAACCACTGGCCACGCAAGGCGGAGTTCTACGGCGTGTCGGGGCGCCTCATGAAAACCTGCCTCTACGAGAAATTTGAACTCATGGCGGGTCAGAAGCGGCCAACCCGTCTGGTGATGGAAGACGGACTCAAGCCGGGGAATGTGTCGGTGCTCGAATACGACGACATGAAAATGCGCGATCTGCCAGACAAAGTGTTCTCCAAGGATTATCTGAAGAAACTGCAGTAGCGCGCCGCGGCCTGCCCGAGGCCTGGCGCCGCCATCCGGGAAAAACGTCGTGGACCCGACCTGAACCGAGGGGAGTCTCATGCAAGTCGTCCTCATCACCCTGGCCGCGACACTGTTGATTCAGTGCGGCTATTTCCTGTGGAAGCTGAGCGCCGACACCCTGCCCGAGGTAGGCAAGGCGCCCCTGCCCACGGTCGTCGCGGGTTTCCTCGGCAACGTCAGGTGGATGCTCGGCCTGATCGCCACGATCATCGGCTGGCTGCTGTTCATCAAGGCCACCGACCTCGGCGAAATCAGCGTGGTACAGCCGTTGATGTCGGTCGGCGATGTGTTTCTCGTCATCCTCGCCGTGGCCTTCCTGCACGAGCGGCTCACGCGCGGCGAATGGCTGGGCCTCGCCACCACCGTGGCCGGCGCCATCGCGCTGGCGTTCGAAGCCGAGGTCACCACACCCTCCGGCATCGCCTGGCCGCGGCTGGCGCTCTTCCTCGCCATCGTGCTTGCCGCAGGCGCGTTCATGCTGGTACGGGGCTGGCGCAGCCGGCACGGAGAATTGCCGCTTGCGATCGCGGTCGGCATCGGCTTCGGCCTCGGTGCGGTACTGACCAAGTTGATGACGGCGTACATCGCGCTCGATGGCAAGGAACTGGAATCGTCGGCGTTCCTGCTCAACCCTATCCTGCCATTCATGATCCTCGCCAACGTGGCGGGGCTCACCCTGCTGCAAGTGGCGTTTCAGCGCGGGCGCGCCGCGGTGATCGTGCCGGTGCAGCTTTCCGTCGTCAACGGCATCGTGGTGCTGTCGGGTTACCTGGTGTTTGCGGAGACGCTCGCCTGGTCCCGCCTGCTCGCCATCGCGCTCATCGTCCTGGGCACGGCCTGGCTGCACGTCGCCGCGCCGGATCGGCACGGCTGATCCGGGAAGCGCCGCGGGATCGCACCACGCTGCGCGCCGTCACCCGGCCGCCGAAAAAGGGCGAAGACCAAAAAAAAGGCAGCCCTCTCGGGCTGCCTTTTTGCTGCGGGAATCAGTCGATTCAGGCTGCGCGGCGACGCATGCTGGCAAGACCGACAAGCCCGAGGCCGAGGAGCGCCAGGGTGGCAGGCTCCGGCACCGAGATCACCGCCGGGTCGTTGCTCACGTAGAGGAAGGGAGAGAAGGCATCCCCGTTCAGCCAGTTGTGCGTATTTTTTTCGATTTCCGAGGTGGCCACGAACTGCGCGCAGCTGATGGCGGGATTGGCGATTTCCGCTGCCGTGCAGAGCAGGGTGCCGGTCACGCCGCCCACGATGCTCTCATTCACATCGTTGATCAATCCCAGCGGACCCGCGTTGTAAGAGGGGCCCTGCGTCAGGAGCGTCAGCGCCAGAAAGCTCTCGGTCGTCGTCGACGTGCCCGGCGCGGTCAGGTCATCGATGGCGTAGGCGAAGTTGTCGGGCGACACCGCGGCAAGCCCCAGGCTGCCCCAAAACACGCCGTCCGTCGCCAGGGCGATGACGTCCTGCACGCGCGTCACCGAGCCGACGGCGCCGGTGCTCCCCGCGGTGAAATCGGTGAAGAGCGTCGTGCCCCCACCGGATTGCGTATACAGGCGGAACATCTCGCCGGCGGCGAGGATGCCGAAGGGATCGGCCGCCACCGTGCCAAAGGTGATCTGAGCGGCAGGGCCCACCGGGCCGACCGCCGTCACCTCCTGGGCGAAGTAGCCGGTGAACTGGTCCGTCGGCGTGGCCATCCAGGTGCCGGACGCATAGTTGTTGTTCTGGACGTTGAGGATGCCGGCGAAGATGTCGCCAACCACAACGTTCCCCGCAATGGCCGGATTCACCAGCTGATAACCAGCCGGCCCGGTGCCCGCGCCCAGACACCCGCCGGCCGCACACGCGGCATCGGAACGGTACTGGTTTTCCAGGTTGTTGTAATAAATGGAATTGCTGCCCGCGCCAAACGTGACAGCCTGGGCCCCGCCCGCCGCCACTGCCAGGGACGCCGCCAGCAAGGTCTGCTTGAATGTGGTCATGATCTTCTCCATGTGAATTGCTCGGGCCGCAAACTGCGGACACGCTAACCAAAGCATGCAGCGTGCCAGCCCCATGGAAACGCAAATATCTTTATGTTTTATAGGAATAAAATATTTTTCTGCCGAAAGCGGCCAAGCGGCTTTCCGCGTCGAGTGTAAAGTTTTCCGACACCCAAACGGGTCATTCCGAACGTGTCCCGGGCCGGATCGTCCAGTAACGCTCGACCGGCCCGCCCGCGTAGCCGATACGCGCTGCGTAGGCCCGGTAAAGCCGCTCGCAGTCCGCCGTGTCGGCAAAGAACTCGCGGAACTGGCTGCCATACAGATCCATCGCTTGGAGCTTGCGCGCGAAAACGTCACCCAGCGCGGAAACCTGCGGTTCGAGACGCCGCGACGGCGACGAGGTCGCCGCCAGGCGGCGGTGCAGCGCAATGAGCCGGTACAGATAGACGCCCACGACAGGAAGCGCGGCCCAGCGCACGACAGCAGGTCGGAGGTTCCTCATCAGGGCGGTGTCGGCGTAGGCGGCGACCGTGGCGCGCCACGCCCGCCCCTCCGGCACAGGCGCCAGCGTGAAATCGTCCTGTTGCAGGGGGTAGGCGCCCAGTTCGTTGAGACGATGGCGCGTGGCATGGGGAATCAGGCAGTAGGGCGCGTCCTCGTAATGGATCAGCGCGTCCCGGCCGATCCAGGGCTCGAACAGCAGGTGCGTGAGTACGTGGTCCACGTGCCAGCCGATCCCCAGGGGAACGTACAGACGCTCGTAGTCGACGCCCGCCAGCCAGTCGAACACCTGCTCGCGCAGTGCCGGCAGGTAATCGTCGAGGTCTTCCCGCACCGGCGGCCTGAAAATGTTGCCGAGCGAACGGTAGGCCGGGCGTCGGAACGATACGTCCAGCTCGCCGAAATTGTGCGATGCGAAACCGAGAAACTCCGCCGCGGCGGCTTCTTCCCGGTAACGTTCCTCCCCCAGCACGACGGCGCGCAGCTTGACCTCGCCGAGATAGCGGGTGAACAGATTGAGCACCAGCACCGGGCCTTCCTCGGCCAGCCGGGCGATTTCGCCGCCGCAGGAAAACACGGCGTCGTCCAGGTGGGGCGAGACAAAAACGGCCTTGTAGCGGGGTGTGCTCATGCACGGCGCCCTCGGATGGCATCACGATAGGCCTGCTCCAACGCCGACACCACCAGTTCAGGCCGATAGGCGTCGGCACGCCGTCGACTGGCCGCCCCCATGGCGGCGCGCAACCCGGCATCCGCCGCCAGCGCGGCAAGCCGCCCGGCGAGTTCCTGCGGCACATCGGGATCGACGATGTAGCCGTTCACCCCTGGATCGACCATTTCCGGAGCCGCCACGATGGCGCGGGTGACGATGACCGGCCTGCCGAACCACATCGCTTCCATTGCCACCAGGGGTTGCGCTTCCTGAATTGAAGGCAGCACAAACACATCGCATGCGGCGTAATACCGCGCCAGGTCGGGATGATCGAGGAAGCCCAGGAACTCGACTCGCGCATCGACCCCCAACTGCGTGCAGAGACGCCGCAACGCCTCGTCCTCCGGACCGCGGCCGGCGATCCACAGTACGGCGTCGGCAACGCTCTGCAACAACGTGGCAAACGCCCTGATCAGGTAGGGGAGATTTTTCTCCGGCCCGAGGCGCCCGGCATAGAGAATGGTGAAGCCGGGCGTGCGTCGGGCGGGCACGACGTCGGCGGCATCCTCGAACACCACCGGGTTGGTGATGTAGCGCACGGAGGTGCGCACGCCTTCGGCGGCAATCTGTTTGGCGAGATTCTGCGACGGCACAATAACCATGTCGAAACGGTTGTTGGCATCGACCATCTGTCTGCGGATGAGGCCGCGAAAGGGCCGCATCGGCAGGGGTTGCGTCAGCACCTCGGCGCTGAAATGGTAGGTCGACACCTGGGGCAGGCGCATGCGCTGGGCGACCGCACACACGCGCCGCATCATGATGCCGACGTAGTGGTGATGCACGACGTCGGGCTTTTCCCGCTCGAGAATGCGCCGCACGGTGGCGCGGGACGGCAGGGCCTGGTAGAAGCCATACACCTTGACGGTGAAGACGCGGTGTACGGTGACGCCCTGCCACTGCTCCACTTCGGGTTCGCCCTTGCGCCGCGTCGTGATGACGGCAACCCGGTAGCCGCGCCTGGCAAGCTCCGGGGCGATGAGCTTGAGGTGAACCCCCACGCCGGTGGCCGCCGGCAGAAAGTCATCCGAAATCATGCAGATGGAAAACGGGCGCGCCAGCGTATCTTGCGTGGCGTGATCGGGTTCGTTGACCACTCAGTGCACTCCGTTCACGAACAGCTGCGACAACGGCTTGCGCAACGAGCGGGCCAGCGGGGCGGGGCCATAGCCGATGCGCCCCATGAATACGGTCTGGCGCGCGTCGTCCGCGCCCATCCAGCCTTCCATGCGGAGCGCCAGCCGGGCGGCGCGATCCCGGACCGCTTCGACGGCAGTGAACGGGCGTCCCTCGCGTATGTAGCGGGAGAAAATCACCGGCGTCATCTCCGGCTGCATGAACAGGCCCAGGCTCGTGGCCACGAGCCACAGACGCTGCAGCGCGCGCCCGGCGGCAACGTAGTCGTCGGTGCCCGCGGGTGGACGCTCGGCGACGAGGGCGAAGTGGGCGGCACAGCGCAGGCCGGGCAGCAGGTCGAGCTGGAGGCGCGGCATGACGGTGCCGGCGAGCCAGGTGTTAAGAAATTCGACACGCCCCCAGCTGCGCAATGCCCAACGCATGAGACGCGCCGTCATGGGATCGACGCCGACAGCGCGTTCGGGAACGCGATCCTCGCTGAAGCGCGCCGCCCATTCGATGATGTCGCGGTGCGTCGGGTAGGCTTCCGGCATGGTGAGGCGGTTTTTCCCGTTGGCCGCCATGAAGCGCGCCAGCGCCCAGCGCCGTGAAATGCCCTCGAACCATACCAGCCGATAGCCGGGCACGCTGGCGGCAAGCGCCGCCTTGTGCGCGGGATCGAGGGGATGGCGCGACATCGCGCGGCGTTGCACAGTGCGCCGTTCGATCATCGCGACCAGCGGATCGGCCGCCAATCCCTCGCACGGGGCGAGGTGCACCTCATAAACCGGCGCGCTGTCCGGACATCCGGGCTGGCGCCGAACGTCGGCGTGCAAGCCCTCGGCCGTCGCGGCAATGGCCAGCGTCTCCAGCAAGGCGCCATGCGCGATCTGGCTGGCGTGGCCATCGAGGTCGTAGACACAGTGCGTGCGGGTGTCGTGTCCGAACACGCGCAGGCGGTCGTCCGCAAGCACCTCGAAACGCCACGGCTGGGTGTTGTCACCGCTGGGCGCCCAGC
Organism: Thiobacillus sp.; assembly: GCA_024709165.1. Lineage (GTDB taxonomy): Bacteria > Pseudomonadota > Gammaproteobacteria > Burkholderiales > Thiobacillaceae > Thiobacillus. Next base: position 26,019 of record JANJXF010000018.1, read on the forward strand.
GGGCCAGTTCGAGAATGCGCCGCAGCGACGCGGAGATGGCGGAGTTCACCTCAGAGTCCCAGTTGCCGCCTGGCGATCGCCAGTGCAATACGGTTGAGGGGATGGCGGTTGCCGCCCGGACGCCAAGTGTGCGCAAGCCGGTTGCGGTAGGCATCGTACTGGATGCCATGCGGCGCCGCCCATGCCCTGCCGCGGCCGAGCAGGAGCTTCAGCGTCTCGGCCGCCGCGACACCGGCGCAGAGCTGGCAGGCGACGACGGTCGACGGCCCCTTGCGCGCCCGGAGATCGACCCGTGTCCGGTCCGCCAGATAATGCCGGTGCAGCAGGCCGGGGGCGAGGCCCACGAGAAAGCGGATCGCCTTGTCCAGTTCGGCACGGCCGCGCAACTGAAAATAATCCTCGAAGCTCATATGCCCCGGCAGGAAATTGAGCAGGGCCGCACTCATGCCAAGCGGTGCGACGGTGACGGCGGGAATGCGGCGTTCGGCGCAGTAGGCGAAGACCCGCTCGCGCGCGTCGAACGCAAAAAAATCGAGGCCGTCGACGTAAAGGTCAACGCCGCGGAAGAATTCGGCAAGATTCTGCGCATCCACTCCCTGGGGGAAAACCCGGATGTCCGCCTCGGGATTGATGTCGCGCGCCATCCCGGCGAGAACCTCCACCTTGGAGCGACCGAGCGTGGCCATGCCCGCGCCGGCCTGGCGATTGAAATTGGCGAGTTCGAACTCATCCAGATCGGCGATGCAGAAACGTCCCACGCCCAGCCTTGCCAGGGCGAGAAGATGAAATCCCCCCACGCCGCCCATGCCGGCAATGGCCACACACTTGCCGCGCAGGGCCTGCTGCTCGGATTCGGTGGTCCAGCCGATGTTGCGCGAAAATGCGGTCGCGTAGTCGAAAGGACGCATCTCGGCCCCTCCTGGGATCAGCCCCCCTGAAGACGCCGCGCGATACCCAGCTCATCCGCTTTCGAAAAGCCGTGAGGGTAAAGCGATTTCTCGCCCGGCGGCGGCGGAAGCACGCCACCCAGTTCGGCGACCTTGCGATCGATGTAAGCCATCTCGATGTGCAGCAGCACGGCCGGCGCGCCGACCCGGGGGCACATTCTTTCCGGGCCGAGCTGTTCGTAGCCGAGCATTCGCTTGTAGAACAGCACATGGCGCGGATTCACTTCGATCACGAAATCCGTGTATTTGTGGATGTGGTAGGCATAGATGAAGGCGATATGGAACAACGCCGCGAGCACGGATTTCGACGCCGTGCTCTCGTCGACCGCCAGTTTCGTCAACTCGGCGACCCGTCTGCCCCGGGCGCGCAACTGATCGACTTCCGTCCGGTAGAGCTCGTCGACCACCAGCCCCGCCGGGCTGTCGAGACCAAGCGTCACGGTGCCGGCGACCTTGTCTTCCTGATGCGCTACCAGCGTGATCCGGTTGGGATCGCGTCTGACACCGCTGGCCCCGTAGCCACGCCAGCCGTACATTTTTTCGATCAGCACGCTGGCCGACTTGCGCCGTTCGTCATCGTGCGCGAGGCGAATCTTGAATTCCTGCCGGCTGACCCGCGTGGTATCGCCGGCCTGCACCTGACTCTGGTCCAGGCACAGGTCCTTCAGGCGGTACGGCGACTGGAAGGAAACAATGGTCTTGTCCCATTCGTCGGGTTCGCGCCGGTTTCTTCTGAAACCGAAAATGGGTTTGTGAGACTCAGACATCATCATTCCAGCCCCGCACGGGAAACGCAGTCCGGTCGTGTCCGCGCCCGGCTGCCATCTATACAGTCAATATTGCGACAACCGTGCGGCAAAACTTGAGGGAAGCACGTCTCAGGCACGCAGCCATTTCGCCGCGTCGCGCGCAAAATAAGTGAGCACGCCGTCCGCCCCCGCGCGCCTGAACGCCAGTAGCGCCTCCAGCACGCACGCGCGCTCGTCGAGCCAGCCATTCTGCGCTGCAGCTTTCAACATAGCGTATTCGCCGCTCACCTGATAGGCGTAGGTCGGTGCACCGTAGGCGTCCTTGACGCGGCGGATGACATCGAGATAAGGCATGCCCGGCTTGACCATGACCATGTCGGCGCCTTCCTGCAGGTCCAGGCCGACTTCCCACAGCGCCTCGTCGCTGTTGGCGGGGTCCATCTGGTAGGTGTATTTGTTGCCCTTGCCCAGGTTGACGGCAGAGCCGACGGCGTCGCGGAAGGGACCGTAGAAGCTGGAGGCGTACTTGGCGGCGTAGGCAAGGATGCGGGTGTGGATATGGCCGCCGGCTTCGAGCGCGGCGCGCAGGGCGGCGACACGGCCATCCATCATGTCGGACGGCGCGACGACGTCTGCCCCGGCCTGGGCGTGCACCACCGCCTGGCGCGCCAGCACCGCGACGGTCTCGTCGTTCAGCACGTAACCGGTGGCGTCGATGAGGCCGTCCTGGCCGTGGCTGGTGTAGGGGTCGAGCGCGATGTCGGTGATGACGCCCAGTTCCGGGAAGCGCTGTTTCAGGGCCGCGACGGTGCGCGGCACCAGACCGTCGGGGTTGAGCGCTTCCTCGGCGCCGGGCGATTTGAGGCGGGTGTCGATCACGGGAAACAGCGCCAGCGCCGGGATGCCGAGGGCGAGACACTCCTCGGCGATGGGCAGGAGCAGGTCGAGACTGAGCCGTTCGACCCCCGGCATCGACGCGACGGCTTCGCGTTTCCCTGCGCCGTCAAGCACAAACACCGGGTAAATCAGATCATTTGGCGCAAGTGTGTGCTCACGCATCAGCCGACGTGAAAAATCGTCGCGGCGCATCCGGCGCATGCGGCGGGCGGAAAACTGGCCAAGGGGGAGGCTCACGAACTATCTCCAAAAAAATTTTCCGAGCCGGCGGAACTCTCGTGCCGGATCACCCTCTATCGTACAGACGATTTGGTTCGTCTCCCGCTTTTCCTCCCTGAGCGGGTTGCCTTAATCCCCTTAAGGCACCTTTTGCCCCGATCCCTTCCCTTGATCGGGGCTTTTTATTCCTGCGCACCGGCCACGGCCGGTTGCGCCCCGTCCGCTGCGGTGGGCTGCAGCCACGACTCGATGACCGCTGCCGCTTCGTCGGCACCGAGCTTCGACAGGCTGGAAAACAACTGCACGCTGACCTGCGCCATGCCGGCGAGTTCCGCACGCACGCGGCGTAGCGTCTGCGCACGCTCGCTGTTCGACAGTTTGTCGGCCTTGGACAGCAGGATGTGGACCGGCTTGCCGGTCAGCGCGAACCAGTCCAGCATCTGGCGATCCAGCGCCGTGAGCGGATGGCGCGCGTCCATGATGAGGGCGAGCCCGGCAAGCGCCTCGCGCGTCTGCAGGTAGGCCGACAGCAGCGCCTCCCACTGTGCTTTCACCGCCGGCGGCACCTTGGCATAGCCGTAGCCCGGCAGATCGACGAGGTAGATTTCCGGCGCGAGGGCGAAATAGTTGATGAGCTGCGTGCGCCCCGGCGTCTTCGAGGTGAACGCGAGCCGATGTTTGCGGGTGAGCAGGTTGATCGCGCTGGACTTGCCGGCGTTGGAACGGCCGGCGAAGGCGATTTCGCCGCGGCTGGGCGGCAGGTCGCGCAGGTGCGCGGCCGAGGTATGGAAGCGGGCGTGATGAAGCACGGACTTGGCAGTAGTGGAGCTTGCAATTAAACTACCTTTTTTACCAGGTTTTGCAAGCCTCAGGAGCTTTCGATGAAATTCGCCCTTCCCCTGGCCGCCGCGCTGCTCGCCGCCTATCCCATCGTCTCGTTCGCCGCGACCCCGGGCAATGCCAAGGCCGCCGAGCCCATCGTCGCCCAGGTCTGCGCCGCCTGCCACGGCACGGACGGCAACAGCGTGGCCGCCGCCAACCCCAATCTGGCCGGGATGAATGCGGAATATCTCTACAAGCAACTGAGCGAGTTCAAGGCAGGCACACGCAAGGGAACGGTGATGCCCGCCATGGTCGCCAGCCTGAGCGACGCCGACATGAAGAACCTTGCCGCGCATTTCAGCGTGCAGAAACCGAAACCCGCGACGGCGCAGGACCAGGCGCTGGCGCTGGCGGGACAGAAAATCTTCCGCGGCGGCGTGCAGGGCACCGGCGTGCCGGCATGCGCCTCCTGCCACGGCGCGCAGGGTCAGGGCATTCCGGCGCAGTTCCCGCGCCTCGCCGGCCAGCACAGCGACTATGTGTACGGACAGTTGAACGCCTTCCGCGTCGGCGAGCGCGACAACGACGCCGCGCGCATGATGCGCACCATCGCCGAGAAGATGACCGACGCCGACATGAAGGCGGTGTCCGCCTACATCCAGGGCCTGCGCTGAACGACAGGATTGGCCGGAGGCCGCACGACGGCAGCCGGTTCGCAGGGGGGCGCGCGTCACCCCCCCTTTTGTTTCGCACCGCGCGCCTGCCGTCCCCCGGACAACACGCGAGATACCGTCACCCGTTCGCGACCCATTGTCTTGCCGGCGAACGGCAAATCCCCTTTGACGGCTGGTTGATTTGGACCTTGCCTGAGCGCCCCGGCTCGGCCACACTGGAAAATGAATAAAGTGTTGCGGCGTGTGGCCGCTGCTATGTCTGTTTCTGTCCCGGAGAGCCCCATGCAAAAAAACATTGCCGCCCTGTTGTGCGCCGTCGCCGTCGGCCTGTCGGCCACGGCGTTCGCCCAGACGCCCGCCGCGCCGAAGTCCACCAACCCCTACCTGCAGAACGTGCCGGCGCCGACACCCAACCTCTTCACGGTGATGCCCAAGGGCACCGGTTCGCTGGCGGGTTCCACCCCTTGGGCGATGACGCCGATGCCGACGGCCGAGCAGAAGCGGCAGTTGATGAAGGCGATGCTCCCCATGCTCAGCAATATGGGCCTGAACATCCGCGACGTCATGAACTACATGACGACCAAGTATCAGGCGAAGGCGGGTCTGTCGTTCGACGAGGTGGTGGAGTCGATGACCCTGCGCGCCAACCAGATCAATCTCAAGCTGGTCGGCCATTCGCCGATGATCAAGGATATCCAGGCGGTGCTCGGCGACACCACCTCGCCACGCATGGAGGTCTTCCACTTCTGCGACATCGCCGCCGGCCGCGAGATCATGCGCCTGGTACCCGAGTCGATCGTCTATCTGCCCTGCCGCATCGCGGTGATGGAAGACGACAAGAAGAACATCTGGCTGTTGACGCTGGACTGGGACATGGCCTGGCTCGACAGCATCAATGGCTCGATGGGCATCACACCCGAGCTGGCCAAGATGGCGATCGACATGCGCGACAAAATGGACAACGCGATGCGCGCAGGTGCCAACGGCGACCTCTGACCTCCCCACGCAAACCTGCGCCGCCCGACGTGGGCGGCGCATCCACCCTGGCCCACCTGGAGACCTCCATGCACCTCCGCACTCTCGCCCTCGCAGCCCTCATCGTCGGTCCCGCCAGCGCTCACGCGCAGTTCGGCATGGGCCAGCCGATGAACCCGATGATGAACCCCTTGACCATGATGAATCCCATGACCATGGCCAATCCGATGATGAACCCCATGAGCATGATGGGCCCGTTGGGCATGGCGGCAGCGCCGATGCTCATGCCGCTGGGGGCCAACATGATGTCGACGCAGACTTTTTCCAGTCCGCAGGCCATGATGAACCCCTATCTCAACCCGATGGCCGCAAGCAACCCCTATCTCAATCCGTACGGCAGTCCTGGCGCGGGCTTCCCCGGCATGCCTTCTGGCGGCTATGGTTACGGTGCCCCCGCACCACAACCCTTCTTCGGAGCACCGCCGGCCCCCGCCTACGGTGCGCCGGCGCAGATGGCGCCGATGCCGTTCTTCCCGGCACCGGCCGCACCGGCGCAGATGGCGCCGATGCCTTTCCTTCCGCCGGCCGCCGCCGCACCGGCCCCGGCCATGAACCCGTTCGATCCGAGTTTCTGGATGCAGATGATGGGCGGCATGCAACCGACGGCACCCGCTCCGGCCGCGGTGGTCCCCACACCTGCCCCGGCCGCGGCGGCCCCCGCACCCGCCCCATAAGCCGCGGCCCACGGCAGCGACGGGCCGGTAGTGTCCAGCGCCCATCGCTGCCTGTTCGCATCAAGATCTGGACAATTTGCCCGTATTTGCGGCAAACTCGCGTCCCATGACGATCAAGCGAACCGGCCGCGCCGCGGCCAGACCGGCTGATGTCCGGCGCCCGCGCCTCCTCGTGGTGCACGGCCCCAACCTCAACCTGCTCGGCAGCCGCGAGCCCCGGCATTACGGCCGGGCCACGCTGGCCGACATCGACCGCGCGCTTGTCGCGCGCGGCGAGAGCGCGGGCGCCCAGGTCGAATGCTTTCAGCACAACCACGAAGGTGCGCTGATCGAGCGCATTCACCAGGCCGGACAGGATGGAGTGGATTTCATCCTCATCAATCCGGCCGGCTACACGCACACCAGCGTCGCGTTGCGCGACGCACTGGCGGCGGTGGCCATCCCCTTCGTCGAAATCCATCTTTCCAATATTCACACGCGCGAAAGTTTCCGCCACCACTCGTATTTCTCCGACCTGGCCATGGGCGTCGTCTCCGGGCTCGGCGCGCAGGGCTACGAACTGGCGCTGGAATACGCGCTGCGCCATCTCCAGGACAGGACCCCCCATGGACCTCAGAAAACTGAAAAAGCTCATTGACCTCGTCGAGGCCTCCGGCATCGCGGAACTGGAAATCACCGAAGGCGAGGAGAAGGTCCGTATCGCCAAAAGCATCGCCGGTGCACCGATGATGATGGCACCGCAGCCGCAGATGTTCCATGCGGCCACACCGGCGGCTGCGCCCCCGGCCACAGCCGCACCCGCCGAAGAGACGGTCCCCGAAGGTCACGTCGTCCGCTCGCCGATGGTCGGCACCTTCTACCGCGCGCCGGCCCCCGGCGCCAAGGTGTTCTCCGAAGTCGGCCAGACGGTTGCCGCCGGCGATACGCTGTGCATCATCGAGGCAATGAAGCTCCTGAACGAAATCGAGGCGGACCAGGGCGGGATCATCAAGGCCATCCTGGTCGAGAACGGTCAGCCGGTGGAATACGGCGAGCCGCTGTTTGTGATTGGTTGAGAAAGGATTCGGGATCCAGGGACCAGAATTCAGGGAATGCACGGCTTTGCCGCGCCAAATCGACCGGCACACGGTGCTTTCCCTGAACTCTGACGCCCCAGCCCCTGCAAACATGTTCGAAAAAATCCTGATTGCAAACAGAGGCGAGATCGCCCTGCGTATCCAGCGCGCCTGCCGCGAAATGGGCATCCGCACGGTGGCTGTCTATTCGGAGGCGGACCGCACCGCCAAGTACGTGAAACTCGCCGACGAGTCGGTGTGCATCGGCCCGGCGCCGTCGACGCAAAGCTATCTCTATGTGCCGTCGATCATCGCCGCCGCGGAGGTCACCGACGCCGAAGCCATCCACCCCGGCTACGGCTTCCTGTCGGAAAACGCCAATTTTGCCGAGCGCGTGGAATCGTCCGGTTTCACCTTCATCGGCCCGCGCCCGGACAACATCCGCCTGATGGGTGACAAGGTCGCCGCCAAGCAGGCGATGATCGACGCCGGCGTGCCGTGCGTGCCCGGTTCCGACGGCGCGCTGCCCGAGGACCCCGACGAGATCCTCGGCATCGCCGCGCGCATCGGCTATCCGGTGATCATCAAGGCCGCGGGCGGCGGTGGCGGGCGCGGCATGCGCGTGGTGCACACCGAGGCGGCACTGCTCAATTCGGTGTCCATGACACGCACCGAAGCCGGCACGGCCTTCGGCAATCCCATGGTGTACATGGAAAAGTACCTGCAGACGCCGCGTCATATCGAAATCCAGATACTGGCCGACGAGCACGGCAACGCGGTGCATCTCGGCGAGCGCGACTGCTCGATGCAGCGCCGCCACCAGAAGGTGCTGGAAGAAGCGCCCGCGCCGGGACTCGACCCCAGGCTGCGCGACGCCATCGGCGAGCGCTGCGCCGAGGCCTGCCGCAAGATCGGCTACCGCGGCGCCGGCACCTTCGAATTCCTGTACGAAGATGGCGAGTTCTATTTCATCGAGATGAACACCCGCGTGCAGGTCGAGCATCCGGTCACCGAGCTCATCACCGGCATCGACATCGTGCAGGCGCAGATCCGCGTCGCCGCCGGCGAGAAACTCGCATTCAGGCAGAAAGACATCAAGTTCCGCGGCCACGCCATCGAATGCCGCATCAACGCCGAGCACCCCACCACTTTCGTGCCCAGCCCCGGCAAACTCACCAACTACCACGCCCCCGGCGGCCCCGGCATCCGCGTCGATTCCCACGTCTACCACGGCTACTACGTGCCGCCCCACTACGACTCGATGATCGGCAAGCTGATCGCCTACGGCGACACGCGCGAGCAGGCCATCGCACGCATGCGCGGCGCGCTGGTCGAAATGGTCGTCGAGGGCATCCAGACCAACATTCCGCTGCATCAGGATTTGCTCAACGACGCCGCGTTCATCGCCGGCGGCACCAGCATTCATTATCTGGAGCAAAAGCTGGCCGGAGAAAAGGCGTGAGCGGCAAGCGGTAGGCAGCAAGCGGCAAAACCCGCTCACCACTCACCGCTCACCGCTCACCGCTCACCGCTCACCGCTCACCCCCAATGCCCTGGCAATCCCTCCGCATCCGCGTCGATTCCAAGGCTGCCGAACCGCTGTCGGACGCCCTGCTGGAGGCGGGTGCGCTGTCGGTCTCGCTGGAGGATGCCGACGCCGGCACGGTCGACGAGACGCCGTTGTTCGGTGAACCTGACCACCCAAGCGCCGAAATCTGGACGCACAGCTTCGCCGTCGCGCTGCTGGACGAAGCAGCCGACGTCGCCGCACTGCTCGCGGAGGCGGCCGCACGGGCGGGCATTGAGGTGCCGGACGCCTGGACGGTGGACACCGTCGCCGAACAGGACTGGGTACGCCTGACGCAATCGCAGTTCGACCCCATCCCCATTTCGCCGCGCCTGTGGATCGTGCCGACCTGGCACGAGGCACCCGATGGCAGCGCGATCAATCTCAAGCTGGATCCGGGGCTGGCCTTCGGCACCGGCAGTCATCCCACCACGCGGCTGTGTCTGCGCTGGCTCGACGAGCACATCGCCGGCGGCGAAACGGTGCTCGACTACGGCTGTGGCTCGGGCATCCTCGCCATCGCCGCGGCTCGCCTTGGCGCCGCGCGCGTCGACGGCGTCGACATCGACGCGCAGGCGGTGATGTCCGCGCGCGACAACGCTTTGCTCAACGGCGTCGCAGCCTGGTTCGGGCTGCCTGGCGAGCTGGTGCCCGGCGAGTACGACGTGGTCGTCGCCAACATCCTCACCAACCCGCTGAAGGGTCTCGCACCGCTGCTCACCGGCCGGGTGCGCCGCGGCGGCCGGCTGGTGCTCTCCGGCATTCTCGCGGAGCAATCGGAGGACGTGATGGCGGTCTACCGGACCGGCTTCGATTTCGACCCGCCCGCCGACGACGAGGGCTGGGTACGGCTCAGCGGCACGCGACGGTGAAGTACCGCACCACCTGCCCGCACTGCGCCAGCGTGTTCCGACTCGTCCCGGACCAGCTCGAAGCGACCGCGGGCTGGGTGCAGTGCGGCGTGTGTGGCATCCCGTTCGACGCCTGGCCCTCCCTGCTGCAGGAAGACGGCACGCCGCTGGCGTTTCCGGCCGAGCCGCCGCCCGCGACACCGGTCCCTGAAACGATCATACCCGGCGAGGCGCCCGACGCGGAAACTCCGGCGATCGAGGCGCCCTCCGAGGTGCCGACCGACGAGACGGCAGCCAGCGAGACCCTTGCCACAGCCGACGTACCGGCAGCGCCGCCGCCACCGTTGGGCATCGCCGGGCGCGCACATGCGGAGGAGCTCCCCTCGATCATTCTGGTCGACCCCGACCACCCGGCCGACGACGAGTTCGGGCCGTTGCCCGTCATGCCCTCACAGCCGTCGATGCCGCCGGTGTATCCGCCGCTCGACAGACCGTCGCCCTCCGTCGCCCCCTTGCCGGAGTCCATTCCGGAACCGGCGCCGGTCGCTGCCGCCGTGTCACACGACGACGCCGCAGCGCACCTATCCGGGGAGTGGCCCGACAACGACTTCGAGTCCACGACCGTTCCCGTCGCCCGCCGCCGCTTCGCCTGGGCGTGGGCGGCGGCGAGCCTGCTGCTGCTGGCGACCTTTCTGGGACAGGCGGCGTATTTCCTGCGCGACACCCTCGCCGCCGAGTTGCCGCAAACCCGGCCGGCGCTGGAACAGGCATGCGCGCTGCTCGGCTGCACCCTGGAACTGCCGCACCAGATCGGGCAACTGCGCATCGTCGGTTCCGACCTGCAGACCGAGGCGACGGAACGCCTGCGCCTGACGCTCACCCTCGGCAACCGCTCCGCGCAGGCGCAGGCGTGGCCGGTGCTGGTACTCACCCTCACCGATCCGCAGGGCCAGCCGCTCGCACGGCGCAGTTTTGCCCCCAGCGAGTACCTCGGCGACCCCGCGCGCATCGCCGCCGGCGTCCCGCCACGCAGCGAGCATCCACTCAGCCTGCCGTTGAGCGTGCGCAGCCTCAAAGCCACGGGCTTCGACCTGCGCCTGACGTATTGACGCACCGGTTCGTAAGGACGTCATCCAGACAACAGGTCTGCAAAGTTCCCCAAGGCCCCGGAGCTCCTGTTGTGCCGTGGCCACGGCAGTGTCCCAATGGGCAATCCGGATTCATCGCGAGTCGATACGGCCCGCCGTAGTGCGCCGCGCAAGCAAGCAAATGTCGATTTTCTTTACACACGTCGGCTGGCACGTCCCTTCACGGACGGCTTGCAGCCCTCGTGGACGGAAAGCGCGCAACAGCTCGCGCTCGACGGGCTCGAGATCGGCAAGGTATACGAGATTTCCTTTGAGCAGGCCATTTCCCGCAGCACCTGGTCGCAGACCGGCGGTTACTGGCGCATCACCTTCGGTTCCGAGACCCATGATTCCGCCCTCATGGACATTCCCGATTTTGGCGTGTTTGCAGGGTGGGACTGGCAAACCATGTTCTTTACCGCCACCGCCACGTCGCAGTCGCTCACGGTCTCTGCAATGAGCGACACCAATGGATTGCGGACCGATCTCGGTATCGACAGTTTCTATCTCGGCAATCCGGGCGAGAACCCGGACAATCCCGACAACCCGCCGGTATATGTCCCCGAACCCGCTTCGCTCGCGTTGCTGGGAATCGGTGTGATCGGTCTGGCCGCCATGCGCCGGCGCAAAGCCCAGGCATAATTCTAATTTGCATTAGAAACGATATTAATAATCCAATCCCATCCGGTGATGCTTTTGACCCGCTCGGGATTGTTTTCGAGATCGCGTAGCGCAAGGACGAGATGGTCTTCGAGCGCATCGAGGCTGTCGAAGACCCG
>JANJXF010000022.1 GCA_024709165.1 Thiobacillus sp.
TCGCGGAAACGCTGGATGCGGATTTTCGGCCCCTGCAGATCGGCCAGCACGCCGACTTCGCGCCCAAGGGTGCCGGCGCGCTCACGCACCCTGCGCGCACGCTCGATGTGCTCCGGCTGGCTGCCGTGGGAGAAATTCAGCCGCACGACGTCGACGCCGGCGTGGATGAGTTCGTCCAGGGTATCGACATCGTCGGTTGCCGGGCCGAGCGTTGCGACGATCTTGGTCCTGCGTTTCATGGCGCGCAACCGTCCTCCAGGGAATGAAACACGACGGCCCGACGCTTCACTGGCTCGGGGTTGACAGTTGGCGCAGCGGGTTGCAGCCGCCCCGGCCGGGCCGGATCAGCAGGCCGCGCCCACGGCGATCAGATCCGCCGGCGCAGCTTCTCGATCGTCGCCAGCTGGGCGATGGCTTCGGCGAGCTCCGCCTGCGCCTTGGCGTAGTCGAGGCTCGCTTCGCGGTTTTTCATCGCGTCCTCGGCGGCGCGCTTGGCTTCGAGCGCTTTCGCCTCGTCGAGATCGTTGCCGCGAATCGCCGTGTCGGACAGGATGGTGACCACGTGCGGCTGTACTTCGAGGATGCCGCCCGACACGTAGATCATCACTTCCTCCGCCTGATCGGGCAGCTTCATGCGCACCGTTCCTGGCTTCAGCGTGGTGAGCAGCGGCGTGTGGCGCGGATGGATGCCGAGCTCGCCGCGCTGGCCGGGCGCGATCACCACTTCGGCAGAGCCGGAGTAGAGCGCCTTTTCTGCGCTGACGATATCGACGTGGATGGTCATGGCCATTTTGTAAACCTCGTGAGCGGTGAACGGTGAGCAGGAAGTGGCGAACCAACCAGCTCCCCGCTTACCACTTACCCATTACTGAATCGTCTTCGCCTTCTCCACCGCTTCCTCGATGCCGCCGACCATGTAGAAAGCCTGCTCGGGCAGATGGTCGTATTCGCCCTCGACGATCGCCTTGAAACCGGCAATGGTCTCCTTCAGCGTGACGTACTTGCCGGGCGCGCCGGTGAACACTTCGGCGACGAAGAAGGGTTGCGACAGGAAGCGCTGGATCTTGCGTGCACGCGACACGGTGAGCTTGTCTTCCGGCGACAGCTCGTCCATGCCCAGGATCGCGATGATGTCGCGCAGCTCCTTGTATTTCTGCAAGGTGCCCTGCACCGCGCGCGCGACGTTGTAGTGCTCGTCGCCGACGACCTGCGGATCGAGGATGCGCGAGGTCGAGTCGAGCGGGTCCACCGCGGGGTAGATACCGAGCTCGGCAACCTGGCGCGACAGCACGAGGGTGGCGTCGAGGTGGGCGAAGGTGGTCGCGGGCGACGGGTCGGTGAGGTCGTCCGCCGGCACGTACACCGCCTGGAACGAGGTGATCGAGCCGGTGCGGGTTGAGGTGATGCGCTCCTGCAGGCGGCCCATCTCGTCGGCAAGCGTCGGCTGGTAGCCCACCGCGGACGGCATGCGGCCCAGGAGCGCGGACACTTCCGTGCCGGCCAGGGTGTAGCGGTAGATGTTGTCGACGAACAGCAGCACGTCGCGGCCTTCGTCGCGGAAGTATTCGGCCATGGTCAACCCGGTCAGCGCGACGCGCAGGCGGTTGCCCGGCGGCTCGTTCATCTGGCCGTAGACCAGCGCGACCTTGTCGAGCACGCCGCCTTCCTTCATCTCGTGGTAGAAGTCGTTGCCCTCGCGCGTGCGCTCGCCAACGCCGGCGAACACCGAGAAGCCCGAGTGCTGCACGGCGATGTTGCGGATCAGCTCCATCAGCGTCACCGTCTTGCCGACGCCGGCGCCGCCGAACAGGCCAACCTTGCCGCCCTTGGCAATCGGCATGATGAGGTCGATGACCTTGATGCCGGTTTCGAGAATCTCCACCGAGGCGGCCTGGTCGGCATACGCCGGAGCCTTGCGGTGAATCGGCATTTTTGTCTCGGCGTTGACCGGACCGGCCTCGTCGACGGGCTCGCCGAGCACGTTCATGATGCGGCCAAGCGTCGCCTGACCGACCGGCACCATGATGGGGTTGCCGGTGGCGAGCACGTCCATGCCACGCTTGAGGCCGTCGGTCGAGCCCATGGCGATGGTGCGCACGACGCCGTCGCCGAGCTGCTGCTGGACCTCGAAGGTCAGTTCGGGCGACTGCATCTTCAGCGCTTCCATCACGCGGGGCATGGCGCCACGCGGAAACTCCACGTCCACCACCGCGCCGATGATCTGAACAATTTTTCCGTTGCTCATGTTGCTTTCCTAATCAATTGAATTCTTCAGGCGCTCAAACCGCCGCCGAGGGGTGCGATCTGGTCTCGTCATAACATTCGCTTCACTCATGTTGGTCTCGCCCGATCGACCCCCGCCGCATCACACCGCCGCCGAGGGGTGCGATCTGGTCTCGTCATAACATTCGCTTCACTCATGTTGGTCTCGCCCGATCGACCCCTGCCGCATCACACCGCCGCCGCACCGGCGACGATCTCCGAAAGTTCCTTGGTGATCGCGGCCTGGCGCGTCTTGTTGTAGATGAGCTTCAGCTCGCCGATGACGTTCTTCGCGTTGTCGGACGCCGCCTTCATCGCCACCATGCGCGCCGACTGCTCGCACGCGATGTTCTCGGCAACCGCCTGATACACCAGCGATTCGATGTAGCGCTTGAGCATGGCGTCGACCACCGGCTGCGCATCGGGCTCGTAGATATAGTCCCAGTGCGTCTTCAGGCTCGCCTCGTCCTCGCTTGCGAGCTTCGCCAGCGGCAGCAGTTGCGTCAGCGTCGGCTCCTGCTTCATGGTGTTGACGAAACGGTTGTAGACGATGAAGAGCGCGTCGATGCGGCCTTCCATGTAGGCGTCGAGCATGATCTTGACCGGGCCGATCAGCGTCTCGAGGCGGGGCGTGTCACCGATGCCGGTAAGCTGCGACACGACGTTGGCGCCCAGCCGCTGCATGAAGCCCAGCCCCTTGTTGCCGATGGCGCTGACGTCCACCTCGACACCGGCGGCATTCCACTGCTTCAGCTGGGTCATCACCAGACGCAGCGCGTTGGTGTTGAGGCCGCCGCACAGGCCCTTGTCCGAGGTGACGATGACGAGGCCCACGCGGCGCACGTTCTCGCGCGCGATCACGAAGGGGTGTTTGTACTCCGTATGTGCATACGCCAGGTGCGTCGCCACGTTGGCGATCTTCTCGGCATAGGGACGCGCCGCCTTCATGCGCTCCTGCGCGCGGCGCATCTTGGACGCTGCGACCATTTCCATGGCCTTGGTGATCTTGCGCGTGTTTTCCACGCTCTTGATCTGGGTCCGTATCTCTTTTCCGGCTGCCATGCTGGCTCCTCAGGGCGCCTCAATAGACGCCGGTCTTCTTGAACTCGTCGACCGCGGCGGTGAGCGCCTTCTCGGTCGCCTCGTCGAGATTACCGGTGTTTTCGACGGTGTCCATGATGCTGGCGTGTTTCGACTTCATGAAGGCCTGCAGCGCACTTTCGAACGCGAGAATCTTGCCCACCTCGACGTCGTCCATGTAGCCCTTGTTGACGGCGAACAGGGTCAGCGCCATCTGCGACACCGACATCGGCGAATACTGCGGCTGCTTCATCAGTTCGGTGACGCGGCGGCCGCGCTCGAGCTGCTTGCGCGTGGCTTCGTCGAGGTCGGAGGCGAACTGGGCGAAGGCCGCGAGTTCGCGATACTGTGCCAGCGCCAGACGCACGCCGCCACCGAGTTTCTTGATGACCTTGGTCTGCGCCGCGCCGCCGACGCGCGACACCGACAGGCCGGCGTTGATGGCAGGGCGGATGCCGGCGTTGAACAGGTCGGTCTCGAGGAAGATCTGGCCGTCGGTGATCGAAATGACGTTGGTCGGCACGAAGGCCGACACGTCGCCGGCCTGCGTCTCGATGATCGGCAGCGCGGTGAGCGAACCGGTCTTGCCCTTGACCGCGCCGATGGTGAGCTTCTCGACGCAGTCGGCGTTGATGCGCGCGGCGCGCTCGAGCAGACGCGAGTGCAGGTAGAACACGTCGCCCGGATAGGCTTCGCGGCCCGGCGGACGGCGCAGCAGCAGGGAGACCTGGCGGTAGGCCCAGGCCTGCTTGGTGAGGTCGTCGTAGACGATCAGCGCATCCTCGCCGATGTCGCGGAAGAATTCGCCCATGGTGCAGCCGGAATAGGGGGCGATGTACTGCATCGCGGCGGCGTCCGACGCGGTCGCGGCAACCACGATGGTGTGGTCCATGGCGCCGTGTGCTTCGAGTTTGCGCACCACGTTGGCGATCGACGACGCCTTCTGGCCGACCGCGACGTAGATGCACTTCACGCCGGTGCCCTTCTGGTTGATGATGGCGTCGAT
>JANJXF010000034.1 GCA_024709165.1 Thiobacillus sp.
AAGGCTGGCGCGTGAGCAGGCGTGCCAGCGGGTGCGTAGCGAACTCACCCGACAGGTGAAGGCGGTCGAAGGCAGAATGTTCAGCGTTCATGCGGCATTCACGGAGGCAGAGAGCGGTCAACTGCGGTTTTTAGGTTGAACACCCGAGCCTGTCAGGCGTAGATCGCGTCCGTCAAGGCACGGGCCAGCATCTGCCCCGCCTCCGCCGGAGACAGACTCACGCCGAGATCGCGACATTGCGTCACTCGCATCCCCGCATACCCGCACGGGTTGATGGCGGCAAACGGGCGCAGGTCCATGTCGACGTTGAGCGCGAGGCCGTGATACGTGCAGCCGCGCTTCACCCGCAGACCGAGCGCGGCGATCTTGGCGCCGTCGACGTATACGCCGGGCGCACCCCCCAGCCGTTGCGCCACCACGTCGTGCGCGGCCAGCAGGTCGATCACCGCCTGCTCCATGCGGTGCACCAGCTCACGTATGCCATAGCCGCGGCGGCGCAGGTCGACCAGCACGTAGGCCACGATCTGCCCCGGTCCATGGTAGGTAATCTGTCCGCCGCGGTCGATCGGCATCAGCGGAATGTCGGTCGCCTCGATCAGATGTTCGCGCCTGCCCGCCTGTCCCAGCGTGTACACCGGCGGATGTTCCAGCAGCCACAGTTCGTCCGGCGTGCCGGCATCGCGTCGCGCGGTGAATTCCTGCATCGCCCGCCAGGTCGGCTCGTACTCGACCCTGCCCAGGTTGCGCACGGCTGCTCCCTGACCCCTGAATCCTGAATCCCGGCCCCTACCGTTCACAGCGCCATCTTCACCCACGGATGCGCGGTGATCTCGCGGTACAGCGCGTCGAGCTGCGCTTTCGAGGTCGCGCGCACCACCACGGTGACGGACAGATAGGTGCCGTTTCGCGAGGCGCGCATCTCGACGGTTTCCGGCTTGAAATCCGGCGCGTGGCGCAGCACCAGCTCGACCATGGTCTGGGCGAAATCGTCGCGCCGCTCGCCCATGATCTTGATGGGAAAGTCAGTGGGAAATTCGAGCAGGGTCTCCTCGCTCATGCCCGCATCACCTCGCGCTTGAAAGTCTGGTAGAGCGCGTCCATGCGCTGCGCCAGCGGTCCGGGCACGCCACCGCCGACCGGCGCGCCGTCGAGCGCGACGATCGCCATGATCTCCCGGGTCGACGAAGTCATCCATAGCTCGTCGGCTGTGCGCACTTCCGCCTCGGTCACCGCACGCACCTCGTGCGGAACACCGTGCGCCTGCGCCAGTTCCAGCACCACGTCGTAGGTAATGCCGGTGAGCATCAGGTGGGACGGCGGCGGCGCACGCAGCACGCCGTCCTTCACCACGAAGATGTTGCTCGCCGCACCTTCGCTGAGGAAACCGTCGCGCAGCATCACGGTTTCGGCGCAGCCGGCGTCGATCGCCTGCTGGCGCAGCAGGATGTTCGCCAGCAGCGAAATCGCCTTGATGTCGCAACGCTGCCAGCGGTAGTCGACCGCCGTCACCGCACACACGCCGGCCGCTTTCTGTTCGACTGTCGCGGTGACGAGCGGCGGGGTGAACAGGAACACCGTCGGCGCCGCGCCCTCGGGAAAGGCGTGGTCGCGGGGCGCGACGCCGCGGGTGACCTGGATGTAGACCGACTGGTCGGCCGCCTCCTCCTGTGCGACGAGGCGCAGGATCAATTCGCGCCAGACGTCGCCGGCATGCGGATTGGCGAGGCGGATGGCGTCGAGGCTCGACTGCAGCCGGCGCAGATGATCGTCAAGGCGGAAGGGCTTTTTCGAATACACCGGCACCAGCTCGTACACGCCATCGCCGAACACGAAACCGCGGTCGAGCGCGGGCACTTTCGCCTCGGCGAGCGGCAGGAATTGGCCGTTGAGGTAAGCGTTGTTCATCGCGCAAAAAACAGCCGGATCGAATCCCAGCCGCGACCGAGAATACCCGCCACGGACACGTCGTGCAGCGCCGCCAGCGGATATTCGCCAAGCGTCTTGCCGTCGAGTGTCAGCCTAAGCGTGCCAAGCGACTGCCCACGATGGATTGGCGCCACCACCGGTTGCTGGGTGACCACCTCGGCGCGGATGCGTCCGGCACTGCCGCGCGGCGCCAGCAAATGAAAGTCTTCGGCGAAGCCGATGCTCACGCTGGCGCGCGCGCCGCGATACAGGTTCACCACCTTGACCGGCTGCTGCGCCCGGTAGAGCAGCACGCTGTCGAAATTTTCGAAGCCATAATTCAACAGGCGCAGCGCGTCCTGAGTGCGCTGTGCGTCGGAACGTCCGCCCAGCACTACCGCGATGCGACGCTGTTCGCCGCGCTGCGCCGATGCCACGATGCAGTATCCTGCCTCGGTGGTGCGGCCGACCTTCAGGCCATCGACGGTGCGGTCGCGCCACAGTAGACGGTTGCCGTTGTAATAGGCGATGCCCTTGAAGGCCAGCTCCTTCTGCGCGAAGTACGCCATGCGGTCGGGAAAATCGCGCGCCAGCGCACGTGCGAGCCGCGCGAGATCGCCCGCGCTGGATGCGTGACCGGGCTCGGTGAGCCCGGTGGCGTTCATGAAGCGGGTGCGGGCCAGGCCGAGCCGCTTCGCTTCGCGGTTCATGCGCGCGACGAACGCCGCTTCGCTGCCGTCGCTCGCCAGCACCAGCGCAAGCGTCGCATCGACTGCCGAATGCAGCAGCATCGCCTGGATCAGCGTGTCCACACTCACATCCTCACCGGGCTTGAGGAACACGCGTGCGCCGTCGACCTGCGTCGCCGCGTCCGTCACCTTGACCAGTTCGCCGAGCGAGAGTCTGTTCTTCGCCAGGTCGCCGAACAGGACATAGGCCGTCATCAGCTGCGTCAACGACGCCGGCGCCAGCGGCAGATCCGCCTGGTGCGAGCCCAGTTCGCGCCCGCTGGCGGCGTCGATCACGGTCCACGCCCGCGCCGCGATGCCGGCGGGCTGCGCCCACGCCGGAACGGTAAACAGGAGCAGGAGCCCCAGCCAGAAACTTCTCATGTCTTGCCCATTCTTTCAGCCATCACGCCTCACCAGGACCGCATTGAGGTCGAGGCGTTCCCGCACCCGGACGCGGTCGGCGAGCGCCTCGTCGTCGCTGGAATACGGCCCCAACTGAACGCGATGTAATTTATCGCGCAACACCACGCGCGTGCGGTCGGCGTCGACCGCGAGTTCGCGTGCCAGCCGTGTCACCAGCTGCTGTGCGTTGTCGGCACGCGAAAAGGCGCCGATCTGCAGGAATACGCCATCCGTCAGCGCCTCGCCCTGGGTATCGTAGGCGTCCGGGTCGAGGCTTTCCACCCGCACCCGCGCGCTGCCACGCGCCACCAGGCCGAGCTTGTGCGCAGCCGTGTACGACACATCGATGAGACGGTTCTTGTGGAAGGGACCGCGGTCGTTGATGCGCACCACCACCGAACGCCCGCTGTCGAGCGCGGTGACGCGCGCGTAGCTTGGAATCGGCAGGGTCGGATGTGCGGCCGTCATGGCGTACATGTCGTACAGCTCGCCGGACGCGGTTTTCTTGCCGTGAAAGCGCCGCCCGTACCACGACGCCAGGCCTTCCTCGCGGTAGCCGCCCGCACTGGACAACGGTGTGTAGGTGTTGCCCAGCGCGACATAGGTGCGGTTGGCGAAACGGTGCAGCGGCTCGCGCCGCGGCACGGCGTCGGGCACGGCGTCGAGATCGGCAGGCGGGTTCGCGTCCGGACCGTCGTCCAGGTAATAGCCGCCGCGGGCGCTCGCCGCCGGCTTGCCCGCCGGCGGCGTGGTGCCGCAGCCTCCCACGGCCAGCGCGAGCGCGGCAAGGACAAGGATTCGGAATGCGCTCATGGACGTCATTCTAGCCGCTCACGTCTTGTTGATCTGGCGATGCGTCGCCACGCTCATCAGGATGCCGATGCCGAACAGCAGCGTGACGAGCGCGGTGCCACCATAACTCATCAACGGCAGGGGCACGCCGACCACCGGCAGGATGCCGGACACCATGCCCATGTTGACGAACACGTAGGTAAAAAGATTGAGGCTCAACGTGGCTGCCATCAGGCGGCCGAACAGGGTCGGCGCGCGCGCGGCGATGGCGAGCCCGCGCGCCACCAGCGCGAGATGCAGCGCCACCAGCAGAACCATGCCGACATAGCCGAACTCCTCGCCGAACACCGCAAACACGAAATCAGTCGTGCGCTCGGGAATGAAGTCGAGCTGGTTCTGCGTGCCCCGCATCCAGCCCTTGCCGAACAACCCCCCCGAGCCGATTGCGATGGTCGACTGGATGATGTGGTAGCCGGCGCCCAGCGGGTCGGCAGAGGGGTCGAGCAAAGTCAGCACACGACGCTGCTGGTAGTCGTGCAGGAAACCCCACGCCAGCGGCAGACTGGCCCCGAGCACCGCGCCGCCGCCGAGAACGATTTTCCATGGCAGGCCGGCGAAGAACAGCAGATAAAAGCCCGATACGCCGATCATCAGGGCAGTGCCGAGATCCGGCTGGCGCAGGATCAGCAGGAAGGGCAAACCCAGCAGACCGATGGCGACGGCATAGTGTTTCGCCCGCAGCACTGCCTCGTTGTGCTGGAAATACCAGGCGAGCATCAGTGGCAGGGCCAGTTTCAGCAGTTCCGAGGGCTGGAACGCCACGACACCGAGATCCAGCCAGCGCCGCGAGCCGTTGCGCACCTCGCCGAACAGCGCCACCCCGACCAGCAGGACGACTCCCGTCACATAAAGCGGCATCCCCACCCGCGACAACACGTGCGGCGGCACGTTGGCCATCACCACCATCACGCCGACGGCGAGACCGATGTTCATCAGATGGCCGCCGATGCGTGCCGCACTCTGTCCTGACGCGCTTGCCACCACCGCCACGCTGATTCCCAGCAGCACCAGCACGAGCCCCAGGAGGACGGGATCGAGATGGCTCAGGCGACGCATGATCCAGTGACTAATCCGCGGCATTGTCGTCTCCGAATTTCATGTCGCCCGGACGTTTCCCGGTGAGGTAATAGTCGAACACGGCGCGCGCGATCGGCGCGGCGGTGCCGCTGCCGGAACCGCCGTTCTCGACCATGACCGCCAGCGCCAGCGTGGGCTTGTCGGCCGGAGCATAGGCGATGAACAGGGCGTGGTCGCGATGTTCGCGTGCCAGCCTGCTCGCATCGTAGCGCGCGCCCTGTTTGATGCTCACGACCTGCGCGGTTCCCGTCTTGCCGGCGATGGCATAGGACGCACCCGCCGCCGACGCAGCCGCAGTGCCGCCCGGACGGGTGACGTCGAGCATGCCCTGATGCACCACTTCCAGATGTGCCGGCGCAATCGCCAGCGCGGATCGCGGCATCATCGGTGCAACGGGCGCCCATTGCCGCGTCGCCGGATCGCGGATCGCGGCGACCAGACGCGGTTGCACCGGCCGGCCGCCGTTGGCGAGCATGGCTGTCGCCGTGGCGAGCTGCAGCGGCGTGGTGAGATGGTAGCCCTGACCGATGCCGGCGATCACCGTCTCGCCCGGATACCACGGCTTCTTCCAGCGGCGCTGCTTCCACTCCCGCGACGGCAGCAGGCCGGCCGATTCGCCGTCGAGATCGACGCCGGTCTTCGTGCCAAAGCCGAATTGTGCGAGGAAGTCGTGCATGCGGTCGATGCCCATGTCCACCGCGAGCTTGTAGTAGTAGGTGTCGCACGACTGCGCGATCGACCTGCGCAGGTCGACGACGCCATGTCCGCCACGCTTCCAGTCGCGGAACTGGTGGCTGCTGTTGGGCAGCATGAAGTACCCGGGGTCGACGATGCTGTCGCCGGGCCGGCGCACGCCGAGTTCCAGCCCGGCCAGCGCCATGAAGGGCTTGATGGTCGAGCCGGGCGGATAGATGCCGCGCAACACGCGGTTCACCATCGGGCGCTCGCGCGATTCGTTGAGCTCCTTCCAGGTATCGGGATCGATGCCATCGATGAAGAGATTGGGGTCGAAGCCGGGCTTCGACACCAGTGCCAGCACGCCGCCGGTATTGGGATCGAGTGCCACCAGTCCGCCGAGATAATCGCCGAACGCATGTTCGGCCACCGCCTGCAGCTCGACGTCCAGGTAGAGACGCAGATCCTTGCCCGGCACCGGCGGGATGCGCGACAGCACGCGCACCGCACGGCCGCCGGCGTCGGTCTCCATCTGGTCGAAACCGGTGCGTCCGTGCAGCAGCCCCTCGTAGCTCTGCTCCAGCCCCGTCTTGCCGATGTGCACGCTGCCGCGGTAGTTCTGCTCGCGCCCATTTTCGCGCAATGTGGCGAGATCGCGGTCGTTGATGCGGCCGATGAAACCGACCACGTGCGCCATCCCCGGCCCCGCCCGGTAGTTGCGGAACAGGCGCGCCTTCACCTCCACGCCAGGCAGACGATAGCGGTTGGCCGCGACGATCGCCACCTCCTCGTCGCTCAGCCGGCTTTTCAGCGGCACCGTCTCGAATTCGTTCGACTCGGCGAGAAGGCGCCGGAAGCGGCGCAACTGGCCCGGGGTGATGTCGATCAGCGCCTGCAGCGCCGTGAGCGTGCGTTCCAGACTTGCCATCTGCGCACGGTTGATTTCCAGCGTATACGCCGAATAGTTGTCAGCGAGAATCCGCTCGTTGCGGTCGACGATGAGCCCGCGGTGCGGGGCGGCAGGCACCAGCGAAATGCGGTTGCTCTCGGCGCGCTGGACGTAATACTCGTGCTGCATGTGCTGCAGGTAGTAGCCGCGCACCAGCAGCGCCGCCGCCAGCAGCACGACAAACCCCGCGGCGAATTTCAGGCGCAGATGGAAGCGCGCCAGTTCGCGGTCGAGATTCTTGAGCGAGGTGATGGCCATCCGTGTCCCAGGCAGATCAGGGCGCGGCCCGGCTGCGGGCAGCTCGCGCATTGACCGCAACGAGGCGCGATGGTTGCACCCATGCACGCGGCGCGGCACAGCGGCCCCGCATCACGCCGTATCCCGCAGGCTCTTGCCGTGCCACAGACGCAGGAATCCCGCCACCAGGAACCACAGCGCGACGCTGCTCGGGACGACCAGCAGGATTTCCAGCCCCCCCGGCGGATTGATCGACAGCCAGCCCACCAGCAGCACGACAACCTGCACCGCCAGCAGGATCGGAAACACCTGTGCCGCCTGCCGCAGCGGGTCGAACTGCAGCAGCCGCAAGCGCAGGAACTGCACGAGATAGACGCCGATCACGTAAGCCGTCGCGTATTGGCCGAACGCCACGCCGTCCTGAAAATCGGCAATGAGACCGAGCGCGAAAGCGACGCCGAAGCCGACGCGCAAAGGTTGATACAGCGCCCAGAACAACAATGCGACCAGCACGAAATCGGGACGCAGTGCCAACGCCCAGCCCGACCACGACATCTGTTCCAGCAGCACGGCCAGCGTCAGGCTGCCGGCAATCCGTCCCACGCCGACGGGGTTGCGCTCGTTCGTGCTCATCGAGCGTCGTCTCCAGTCACGCTCGTCATCACCAGTACCGAGCGTGCCCGGTCGATGCCCGCAAGCGGCGCGCACTCGATACGCAGGTAGGGTCCCGCCTGCGGGCGAGTCACCCGCAGCACGCGCGCCACGGGAATGCCGGACGGGTAAATGCGGTCGATGCCGGAGGTGAGCAGGCGGTCGCCCGGACGGACATCGGTATGGGTCGGCATGTAGCGCAGTTCCATGCGTCCCTGCCCGCTGCCTGCGGCAAGACCGCGCTGGCCGGTGCGTTCGACGTAGACCGGCGTCAGTTGCTCCGAGTTGCTGACCAGCATGACTTCGCTGGTGCCCGGATAGACGCGCATCACCTGTCCCACCAGTCCCGCGCCATCGACCACCGGCAGGCCTTCGCGCAGCCCCGCACGCGCGCCGCGGTCGAGCGTGATGCGCTGCGCGAACCAGTCGTGTCCCTGATACAGCAGCGAGGCAGCCACCGCCTTCTGCCCCGGCAGGCCATCGAGCTGCAGCATGGCGCGCAATTCCACGTTCTCGCGCGCCACATCGGCCGCCGTATCGAGCGCCGCGCGCAACCGCCGCTGCTCGGCGAGAAGCGCGTCGCGCTCCTTCTGCAGCGTGCGATGGCGGGTAAAGAAACCACCCAGCTCGCTCGCCACCTCGCCCGGCGCGCGCGTCGTTTCACGCACCGGCTGGAGCAGCACGGACAGGCCGCTGCGCAGACCTTCGAGCGCATGATAGCGGGTGTCGAGGACGACACAGGCGAGTCCCAGCACGATCCAGATGATCAGGCGCGCGGCCGGTCCCAGCCGGCGCACGAACATGAACTGGCCGGCGGCCGCCATCTAACGCCCCGCCCCGAACGGCGTGCCGCGGGAAGCCGCGTTCACTCGTTGGTGAACACCGTCGCCAGCTTGTCCATCTCCTCGAGCGCGCGCCCCGAACCCCGAACCACGCAGGTAAGGGGGTCGTCGGCGACGATCACCGGCAGGCCGGTCTCCTCCATCAGGAGGCGATCGAGGTCGCGCAGCAGCGCACCGCCACCGGTCAGCACCATGCCCTTCTCGGCGATGTCCGCGCCAAGTTCTGGCGGGGTCTGTTCCAGGGCCTGTTTCACCGCGCTGACGATGGCATTGAGCGGCTCGGTGAGCGCTTCGAGAATCTCGTTGGACGACACGTTGAAGCTGCGCGGCACGCCCTCGGCAAGGCTGCGGCCCTTCACTTCCATTTCCAGCACCTCGGCGCCGGGGAAGGCCGAACCCATCTTCTTCTTGATCTGCTCGGCGGTGGCCTCGCCGATCAGCATGCCGTAATTGCGGCGGATGTAGCTGATGATGGCCTCGTCCATGCGGTCGCCGCCGACGCGTACCGAGTTGGCGTACACGACGCCACCCAGCGAGATGACCCCGACCTCGGTGGTGCCACCGCCGATGTCGACCACCATCGAACCGGTCGCGTCCGCCACCGGCAGGCCGGCGCCGATCGCCGCCGCCATCGGCTCCTCGATCAGATACACCTGGCGCGCGCCGGCGCCAATGGCCGATTCGCGGATCGCGCGGCGCTCCACCTGCGTCGAGCCGCACGGCACGCAGATGATGATGCGCGGGCTCGGGCGGAACATGCGCGTGTCGTGCACCTTCTTGATGAAGTACTTCAGCATCTGTTCGGTGACGGTGAAGTCGGCGATCACACCGTCCTTCATCGGCCGGATCGCCTGCAGGTTGCCCGGGGTGCGGCCCAGCATCTGCTTGGCTTCGGTCCCCACCGCCTGCACCGCCTTCTTGCCCCCCGCCGCCATGTCGGTACGGATCGACACCACCGAGGGCTCGTCGAGCACGATGCCGCTGTCGCGGACATAGATCAACGTGTTGGCGGTGCCCAGATCGATGGCGAGATCGGTCGAGAAATAACTGGTGAGAAACTTGAGCATGGCGGCGGCACTCCCCGCACCGGGCGGGCGAAAGGGCAGAAAAAACAAGGGGGCTATGATAACCTACCGGGCTTCGTTCCCGTAAGTCTCCAGGTCCTCCACCATGTCCCTCAGCACGGACGACGTCAAGCGCATCGCCAGTCTCGCACGCATCGAAATCGACGACACGCAGGCGCAGGCCACGCAGGCCCAGCTCAACACCATCTTCGGCCTCATCGCCGCGATGCAGGCGGTGAACACCGCAGGCATCGAGCCGATGGCACACGCGCAGGAAGTGTTCCAGCGCCTGCGCGAGGATGCCGTCACCGAGGCCGACCACCGCGACGCCTTCCAGGCCATCGCCCCGGCGGTGGAGAACGGCCTCTATCTCGTGCCCCGGGTCATCGAGTAAGCCATGTTCGAATCCTCCCTTTCCGCACTGGCTGCGCGACTCGCCGCGAAGGACGTGTCCAGCCGCGAGCTGGCGCAGGCCTGGCTCGACCGCATCGCCGCACTGAACCCGACCATCAACGCCTTCATCACCGTCGACCCTGGCAGGACGCTGGCCGAAGCCGCCGCCGCCGACGCCATGCGTGGTGCCGGGCGGGCGGGCGCACTCACCGGCGTGCCCATCGCGCACAAGGACATCTTCTGCACCGACGGCTGGCTCACCACCTGCGGCTCGAAAATGCTGTCGAACTTCGTCGCGCCCTACGACGCCCACGTCATCCAGCGCTTCAAGGCCGCCGGCCTGCCGAGCCTGGGCAAGACCAACATGGACGAGTTCGCCATGGGCTCGTCGAACGAAACCAGTTTCTACGGCGCGGTGAAGAACCCGTGGGACCCCACCCGCGTGCCGGGCGGCTCGTCGGGTGGCGCGGCGGCCAGCGTCGCCGCGCGTCTGAGCCCCGCCGCCACCGGCACCGACACCGGCGGCTCGATCCGCCAGCCCGCCGCGTTCACCGGCATCACCGGTCTGAAGCCCACCTACGGCCTGGTGTCGCGCTACGGCATGATCGCCTTCGCCTCCAGCCTCGACCAGGCCGGGCCGATGGCGAAGTCCGCCGAGGATTGCGCGCTGCTGTTGAACGTCATGACCGGCTTCGATCCCAACGACTCGACCAGCCTCGACCGCGAAAAAGAGGACTACGCACGCGACCTGGACAGGCCACTTGCCGGCCTGCGTATCGGTCTGCCGAAGGAGTTCTTCGCCGAGGGCCTCGACGGCGAGGTCGCCGCCGCGGTGGACACCGCCGTCAATGAACTGAAGAAACTCGGCGCGATCCCGGTCGAAATCTCGCTCGCCAACTCCCGGCTCGCCATTCCCGTCTACTACGTGCTCGGACCGGCCGAAGCCTCGTCCAACCTGTCGCGTTTCGACGGTGTGCGCTACGGCCATCGCGCACCGGAATACACAGACCTCAACGACATGTACGCCAAGACGCGTGCGCAGGGCTTCGGTGCCGAGGTCAAACGGCGCATCCTCATCGGCACCTATGTGCTCTCGCACGGTTATTACGACGCCTACTACCTGCAGGCACAGAAAATCCGCCGCCTCATCGCCGACGACTTCAGCGAAGCGTTCAAGGTCTGCGACGTCATCCTTGGCCCCACCACGCCCGGCACGGCGTTCAGGATCGGGGAAAATTCGGACGATCCGGTGCGGATGTATCTCAACGACCTCTACACCATCCCCGCCAACCTCGCCGGCCTGCCCGGCATGAGCCTGCCGTGCGGCTTCGATTCCGGGGGCCTGCCGATCGGCCTGCAGCTCGTCGGCAACCACTTCTGCGAGGCGAGAATGCTCAACGTCGCCCACCAGTACCAGCGCGCTACCGACTGGCACAGCCGTATGCCAACCAATTTGTAAAACCGCTAAACCACAGAGGCACTGAGACACGGAGAGCCCCCCTGTTCTTCTCTGTGTCTCTGTGGTGAAAGGGCCTTGAATCATGAAGTGGGAAACCGTTATCGGGCTGGAAGTGCATACCCAGCTCGCCACCCAATCCAAGATCTTCTCCGGCAGCAGCACCGCCTTCGGCGCGGCGCCCAACACCCAGGCCAGCGCGGTCGACATCGCGCTGCCCGGCGTGCTGCCGGTACTCAACAAAGGTGCAGTCGAATGCGCGATCAGGTTCGGGCTGGCCGTCGGCGCGACGCTCAACCGCGTCAACGTGTTCGACCGCAAGAACTACTTCTACCCCGACCTGCCCAAGGGCTACCAGATCAGCCAGCTGGCGAAACCCATCGTCGAGCACGGCGCGCTGAAAATCGTGGCGGACGGCGAAGAAAAGACGATCCGCATCACCCGCGCGCACATGGAGGAGGACGCCGGCAAGTCGCTGCACGAGGATTTCCACGGCATGACCGGCATCGATCTGAACCGTGCCGGCACGCCGCTGCTGGAGATCGTCTCCGAGCCGGACATGCGTTCGTCCGCCGAGGCGGTCGCCTACGCGCGCGCGCTGCACACGCTGGTGACGTGGATCGGCATCTGCGACGGCAACATGCAGGAGGGCAGCTTCCGCGTCGACGCCAACGTCTCGGTGCGCCCTGTCGGCCAGCAGGAATTCGGCACGCGCCGCGAGATCAAGAATCTCAACTCCTTCCGCTTCCTGCAACAGGCGATCGATTACGAAGCGCGCTGGCAGATCGAAACACTGGAGGATGGCGGCCGCATCCAGCAGGCCACGGTGCTGTTCGACCCCGACACCGGCGAGACGCGCATGATGCGCAGCAAGGAAGAAGCGCACGACTACCGCTACTTCCCCGACCCCGACCTGTTGCCGGTCAGGCTCGACGAATCCTGGATCGAAGCGGTGCGCGCGGCGCTGCCCGAACTGCCGGCGGCGATGCAGGCGCGTTTCCAGCGCGAATACGGCGTATCGGCCTACGATGCCGCAGTGCTCACCGGGTCGCGCGCGCTCGCCGCCTATTTCGAGGCGGTGGCGCAGAAATCGGGGCAGCCCAAGCTCGCCGCCAACTGGGTGATGGGCGAGCTCACCGCTGCATTGAACAGGTCCGAACTCGACATCGCGCAAAGTCCGGTATCGGCCACTCAGCTCGGTGCGCTGATCTCACGCATCCAGGACGGCACGCTGTCCGGCAAGCTCGCCAGACAGGTGTTCGAGGGGCTGTGGGAAGGCGCGGGCGAAGTCGACGCCATCATCGCCGCGCGCGGTCTCACGCAGATGTCGGACGCCGGCGAACTGGAAACGATCGTCGATGCGGTACTCGCGGCGAACCAAAAATCCGTCGAGGAATTCCGCGCCGGCAAGGAGAAGGCGTTCAACGCCCTGGTCGGCCAGGTGATGAAGGCCAGCCGCGGCCGCGCCAATCCGGCGCAGGTCAACGATCTGCTGAAGACGAAGTTGCAGTAGCAGCCGGCGAACGCCGCGCAGCGTTCGCTCAGGGTTTGCCGGCGAGTTCGCGGAAGCGCAGCTTGTCGGCTTCGTATTTCGTGCGCACCGCGTCCATCGCCTCCAGGTTCTTCTGCACGGTGCGCTTCAATTCCGCACTTTCCTTGTCGGCCTGCACCAGCGCATCGCGCAGGTTGGGGGGGATCGTGCGGCCCGCCTTCTCGATACGCGCCGTGCGTTCGTGAATTTCCGCAAGGTTCGCCTCGACCGCCACCGCGCGTGCCTCCGCACTCTTGATCGCCAGCTTGTGGTGTTCCAGCGCGCGGTCGCGCGCGAGGTCGATTTCCGCCTCGGTGGTGTAGGTCTGGGTCAGTGCACGGTCGCGCTGCGCCTGCTTCTGCTGTTCGGCCTGCATGCGCTTCGCCTCGGCCTGGCGCTCGGCTTCGGCGCGCCGCTCCGCCTCCGACTGGGTGCGCCGGATCACCTGCCCCTGTTTGTTCAGTTCGGCGCCGCCGCTCTGGTTGTAGCTGGTCGGTGGCGTGTCGCTGTAATGCACCCGCCCATTGCCGTCGACCCAGCGGTACAGCGCCGCATGCGCGTTGCCTGCAAGCAGGATGGCCAGCGCGACAACCTTAAACGCCGTACTTCTCGCGGTAGGCCGCCACGGCCTGCAACTCGGCTTGTCGTTTCGCATCACGCCCCAGAAACTCCACCAGATTGTCCAGCGTGGCCACCGCCACCACCGGAATGCCATACTGCTCCCGCACTTCCTGCACCGCGGATTGTTTCCCGCTGCCGCGTTCCATGCGGTCCAGCGCGATCACCACCCCCGCCGGCTCGGCGCCCGCGCCGTGGATCAGGTCCACCGACTCGCGCACCGAGGTGCCCGCCGAGATCACATCGTCGACGATCAGTACGCGGCCTTGCAACGCCGCGCCGACCACCGTGCCGCCTTCGCCGTGGTCCTTCGCCTCCTTGCGATTGAAGGCGAACGGCACGTTGCGGCCCATGCCGGAAAGCGCGATCGCGATGCTCGCCGCCAGCGGAATGCCCTTGTACGCCGGCCCGAACAGCACGTCGAAGCCGATCCCCGAGTCGACGATGGCTTTCGCGTAAAATTCACCCAGCCTTTTCAGCTTGTCGCCGTCGCTGAACAGCCCCGCGTTGAAGAAATACGGCGACAGCCGCCCCGCCTTGGTCTTGAACTCGCCAAAACACAATACGTTCGACGCGACAGCGAACGCCACGAACTCGGCTCTGTAATCGGACATTACCTGACTTTTCTTGAATAGATACACGCGATGCGCATTATATCGGCCAACCTCAACGGCATCCGCTCCGCCGCCAGCAAGGGCTTCTTCGACTGGCTACCCGCGCAGCGCGCCGACGTCGTCTGCGTACAGGAACTGAAGGCGCAGGCCGGCGACATGAAACCCGAATTCACGGCCTGCGACGGGCTGGCCGGCGCTTTCCACTATGCGGAAAAGAAGGGCTACAGCGGGGTAGGCATTTACACCCGCCAGACGCCGCAAAACATCATCGAAGGACTCGGTGTGGCCGAATTCGACGCCGAAGGCCGCTACATCGAGGCCGGCTTCGATCGTTCAGACGGCGGGCGTCTCGCCGTCATCTCGCTCTACCAGCCCTCCGGCTCCTCTAGCTCCGAACGCCAGCAGGCCAAATTCCGTTTCATGGACGCCTTTTTCCCGCATCTCGAGGTGTTGATGAAATCCGGCCGCGAGATCGTCATCTGCGGCGACTGGAACATCGCCCACCGTGAAATCGACCTCAAGAACTGGAAATCCAACCAGAAGAACTCCGGCTTCCTCCCCGAGGAACGTGCCTGGATGACACGCCTGTTCGACGAGCTCGGCTGGGTCGACGTCTACCGCAGCCTGTATCCGCAACACGAAGGCGAAGCCTACACCTGGTGGAGCAACCGCGGCCAGGCCTGGGCGAAGAACGTCGGCTGGCGCATCGACTACCAGATCGCCACGCCGGGCATCGCCGCCAGGGCCACGTCAGCCAGCGTCTACAAGGCGCAGCGCTTTTCCGACCATGCGCCGCTGATCGTGGATTACGACTACACTCCGTAGCCATGCAAGGCCAGCTCTTCTCCACCGACTTTCTGCTGCGGGGTATCCGGGACACTGACGCGTGGAAAAGCATTTCGGATGCAGAACTGGATGCCTTCATTAGCCAGCTCAAGACCCTTTACGCATCGTTCTCAGCCGACTCCGCCCTCAACGAGGGCCAGACTGAAGACCACCTGATCGAGCCAGTCATCGACCTACTGGGCTGGAAAGACTGCTGGACATCCCAGGTCAATCTCTCCCAGACGGGACGCGAAGACGTTCCGGACTTCCTGCTGTTTGCAGACGTTGACGCGAAGGAACGCGCCTGGAAGACCTCTGACGAGAATCGTGCTCGGCACGGCATCGCCCTGCTCGAAGCCAAACGCTGGCTGCGTCCCCTCGACCGCGGCGACGAAAACGGCGCGGGCAACCGCAAGCGCCGTGACTTCGGCGCGCCTTCCTCCCAGATGCTGCGTTACCTCTCACGCGCCGACGTGATGAGCGACCGTGCGGTGAAATGGGGCATCCTCACCAATGGTGCGATCTGGCGACTGTACTGGCAGGACGCCCGCTCCCGCGCCGAGGATTTCTTCGAGATCGACCTCGGCGGCCTGCTCGGCGTGCCCGGCATCCAGCCCGAGCTCGACGGCTTCGAGCCGCGCCATGGCATCAAGCTCTTCTGGCTGCTGTTCGGGCGCAGCGCCTTCAATCCGCAGGCCTGGGACAGCCAGCGCCGCAGTTTCCACGCCATTGCGCTGTCCGAGGCCCGGCTCTATGAGGAAACCGTTTCCGACCAGCTGGGCAACCGGGTCTTTGCCGAGGTATTCCCCAGTCTGTGCGTCGCACTGGCGAGCGGCGACCTGCAGGCCCGCAAGACGGCGCAGGACACCTACGCGGACGACTACCTCGAAGAACTGCGCGAAGCCGCGTTGGTGCTGCTCTACCGGCTGCTGTTCCTGTTCTACGCGGAGGACCGCCGCCTGCTGCCGGTCATGGATTCCCGCTACGCGCCCTACAGCCTGTCGGCCCTGCGCGATGAAATCGCCGCCGCACGCGATGCCGGCAAGGTGCTGTCCAATCGCGTATCCAATTACTGGTCGGTGCTGGACAATCTCTTCACCCTCATCGCCGAGGGCGACGACACCGTCGGCATGCCGGCCTACAACGGGGGGTTGTTCGAACGCGCCCGCGCGCCGCTGCTGGCGCGCGTCAAGGTGGCCGATGCCCAACTCGCGCCGGTGATCGATGCGCTCTCGCGCCGCGTCGAGGACATCCTCAAGCCGCGCATCAATTACCGTGATCTCTCCGTCGCCCACCTGGGCGGCATTTACGAACGCCTGCTCGAATACCGCCTGGAAGAAGCCAGCGGCAAGCTCGCCGTCAACAAGGCCGGCTTCGCCCGCAAGGGCTCGGGCAGCTACTACACGCATGACGCGCTGGTGCGGCTGATCCTCGACGAAGCGGTCGGCCGACTGACTGCCGAAAAGCTGGCCACGTTCGACAAGCTGCTGAAAAAATACCGCAAGAAAACCGACCTCAAGCCCTACGAATGGGACGCGCTGGCCGAGCACGACCCGGCCAGCCAGTTTCTCGACCTGAAAATCTGCGACCCGGCCATGGGCAGCGGCCATTTCCTCGTCGCGTTGGTGGACTGGCTTGCCGACCGCGTGCTGGAAGCCGCCCAGTACAGCGCCGAGGCCGTCAACGACTGCGGCTTCGCCGCGCATCTGGTCGAGCAGGACCGGCCGTGGGCCTCGCCCATCGCCGCACGCATCGCCGATATCCGCCGCCGCATCCTCAAGGCGGCGAAGGAACACGGCTGGGCCGTGGACGAGCGCCAGCTCGACGACCGCCACATCGTGCGCCGCATGATCTTGAAGCGCGTCGTGTTCGGCGTCGACAAGAACCTCATGGCGGTCGAGCTCGCCAAGGTCGGGCTGTGGCTGCACACCTTCACCGTCGGCGCGCCGCTGTCCTTCCTCGACCATCACCTGCAATGCGGCGATTCGCTGCACGGCGAAAAGTTGGAAGCCGTGCGCGACGGCATCAAGGCCCTCGGCTCGCTGTTCCAGGACGGGGAGCTCACGCGGCTGGAAATCGCCGCGCAAAGCCTCGCCTCGGTGGCCGAGCTCACCGACACCAGCATCGCCGAGGCGCACGAATCGAAGCGCCTCGCCGACGAAGCCGGCCGTCAGGTCGGCCCCATCTTCGCGCTGCTGAGCCTGTGGCGCGGCCTGCGCTGGAAAGTCCCCGGTTGGCCCGGCGTCAAGCTCACCAAACTGAAGGACGACGCACTGCGGCTGGCGCTGGGCGAGCTGTTTTCCGACCGCTACAACCTCGTCGGCGTCGCGGCGCAGGGCCGCATCGGCGGGCGCGGCGACGCAGTGGACGCGGCCAACGCCCTGCTCGCAGAACTGAGCGAACTGGCCCGGCGCGAACGCTTCTTCCACTGGCAGGTTGCCTTCCCCACCGTGTGGAAGCACGGCGCCGGTGGCTTCGACGTCGTGATCGGCAACCCGCCGTGGGACCGCATCAAGCTGCAGGAAGTCGAGTGGTTCGCCGAGCGCAGGCCCGAGATCGCCCTGCAGGCCCGCGCCGCCGACCGCAAGAAACTCATCGCCCGGGAGAAGGTACGCGACACCCCGCTCTGGCGCGATTACGTCGCGGCGGCCGAGAGTGCGGAAACCGCCGCGCGGGTCGCGCGCGAGGCCGGCGACTACCCCCTGCTGTCATCCGGCGACATCAATCTCTACAGCCTGTTCGTCGAACGCGCGCAGGCGCTCGTCGCCCCCGGCGGCATCGTCGGCCTGCTCACCCCCTCCGGCATCGCCGCCGACAAGGGTGCCTCGGCCTTCTTCCGCACGCTGACCGAGCCCGCCTCGCCCGCCTCCCCCGCAAGCGGGGGAGGGGCCGGGGGAGAGGGCTGCCGGCTCGCCGCGCTCTACGACTTCGAGAACAAAAAGGGCTTCTTCCCGGACGTGGACTCCCGCTTCAAATTCTGCGCCCTCGTCTTCGGCGGCCCCAGGCGCCGCGTCGACACCAGCCGCTGCGCGTTCTACCTGCACGACGTCGCCGAGCTCGCCGATCCCGGGCGCGCGCTGCAGCTTTCCGGCGCCGACTTCCAGCTCGTCAACCCCAACACCGGTGCCGCGCCCATTTTCCGCACCCCGCGCGACGCCGAGCTGACCATGCGCATCTACCGCAGCCATCCGGTGCTGGTGCGCCGCGACGGCAAGACCGAGCACAAGGCCTGGCCGGTGAAATACGTCACCCAATTCCACATGACCAACGACTCGAACAAGTTCCTGACACGTGCCGAGCTGGAGCAGCAGGGCTGGCAACGCGCTGCGCTCAATCGCTGGGCAAGGGATGGCGAGTGGACCGTGCCGCTGTACGAAGGCAAGATGGTGCAGATGTACGACCACCGCGCGGCCGACGTGGTGGTGAACGCCAACAACCTGCACCGCGCGGCGCAGCAGGAAGCGATTCAGGATTCGGTCAAGCAGCAGCCGGACCGGTTTCCGGTGCCGCAGTTCTGGGTGAGGCACGGAGAGGTCGTGCCGTTTGGGCTGCCCGAGACGGCGCTTGCGTTCAAGG
The DNA here is from genome assembly GCA_024709165.1 of Thiobacillus sp. Classification (GTDB taxonomy): domain Bacteria; phylum Pseudomonadota; class Gammaproteobacteria; order Burkholderiales; family Thiobacillaceae; genus Thiobacillus. The sequence continues at coordinate 18,399 of JANJXF010000034.1, forward strand.
ACGTCACCGCACCGACCAATGTCCGCACGATGATTGCCACGTTGATACCGGCAAGCGCATTCGGCAATACGTTGCCCGTACTCGCCATGCCGACAGCAGACGCAGCCTTGCTCGCAGGCAACCTCAACAGCTTCGCCTTCGATTTCCTTGCACGGCAGAAAGTGCAGGGGCAGCATTTGAACTGGTACATCGTCGAGCAACTCCCGGTCATCGCCCCGTCCGCCTACGAACAAACCATAGGCGACACCCGCATCGCCGACTTCGTCCGCGCCGAAGTGCTGGCGCTGTCCTACACCGCGCACGATCTCGCGCCCTTTGCCCGCGATCTCGGCCATGTGAACTCCGACGGCAGCGTGAAGCCGCCCTTCGCGTGGAGCCCGGACGACCGCGCCCACCGCATGGCGCGGCTCGACGCCCTCTTCTTCCACCTCTACGGGCTCGACGAGGACGACGCGGACTACGTGCTCTCCACCTTCCCCATCGTGCGCGAGCAGGATATGAAGGCGCACGGCCGCTACCGCACGCGCGACCTGATCCTGGGTTATCTTGCGCACATCCGCTCCGGGTCGCTCGACCACGAAAGCCTGGCCTCGCCATGCTGACGGATACCGAACTGCTCGCCCTGCTGGACCGGCTCGACCATGCGCCGGCTGACGCGATCGAATCGGAAACGCTGGAATTCAAGCCCTGGACCGATCCCAAGAGCGATCTGAAGGTGGCGGTGGAATATGCC
>JANJXF010000042.1 GCA_024709165.1 Thiobacillus sp.
TGGCCGATCTTCTCGCCGTTGTAGGCGTACCAGGCGCCGGATTTGTCGATGAACTTGTGGGCGACGCCGAGCTCGATGATTTCGCCTTCGCGCGAAATGCCCTGTCCGTAGAGGATGTCGAAGTAGGCCTCCTTGAACGGTGGGGAGACCTTGTTCTTCACCACCTTGACTTTGGTTTCGTTGCCGATCACTTCGTCGCCCTTCTTGATCGCGCCGGTGCGGCGGATGTCGAGGCGCACGGAGGCGTAGAACTTGAGTGCGTTGCCGCCGGTGGTGGTTTCCGGGTTGCCGAACATCACGCCGATCTTCATGCGGATCTGGTTGATGAAGATGACCAGGGTGTTGGTGCGCTTGATGTTGGCGGTGAGCTTGCGCAGCGCTTGGCTCATCAGCCTTGCGTGAAGCCCCATGTGCGAGTCGCCCATCTCGCCCTCGATTTCGGCCTTGGGGGTGAGCGCGGCGACCGAGTCGACGACGACGATATCGACCGAACCGGAGCGCACCAGCATGTCGGCGATTTCCAGCGCCTGTTCGCCGGTGTCGGGCTGCGAAACCAGCAGGTTGTCGACGTCGACACCGAGTTTGGCGGCATACGCCGGATCGAGCGCGTGCTCGGCGTCGATGAAGGCTGCGGTGCCGCCCGTTTTCTGCATCTCGGCGATCGCCTGCAGAGTGAGCGTGGTCTTGCCCGAGGATTCCGGGCCGTAGATTTCGATGATGCGGCCGCGCGGCAGGCCGCCGATGCCGAGCGCGATGTCCAGCCCGAGCGAGCCGGTGGAGACGGCCTGGATGTCGCGCGCCACGTCGTGGTCACCCAGGCGCATCACCGAACCCTTGCCGAACTGCTTCTCGATCTGGGACAGCGCGGCGGCGAGCGCCTTGGATTTGTCGTCGGTCATTGCGGGGGTTGCCATGGTTACTCTCTCCTTCGGATGGTGGCGGACCCGCCGGCGGCGGGCGGGCATGGCAGTACTGTAGGCAATACTTTTATTGATGTCAATAAAAAATATCACGTACATAAAAAACAGCACATAGTTGATTGTATTTGATCCTCGACCGCCTATAATCTCCCGCAAACCGGCCCGAGTGGAGCGAGCGCCATGAATATCAAGAATAAATTGCACGCCGATCTCAAATGGGCGACGCGCCAGCGACTGCAATACATCGAAGTGACGGCTTACTATGCTGGTGTCGTGACGCGCAGTGACGTGGCGCGCGCCTTCGGCCTTTCCGATCCCGCGGCGACCAAGGACCTCAAGCTCTATGGCGACCTTGCACCCGGCAATCTCGTCTACAACCACGCCGTGTTCGGCTTCGCGCCGGCGGCGGATTTTGTGCCGCTGTTCGCCGACCTAGCGCCTGCCACCGTGCTGCCGGTCATCGCCGCCAACCTGGCGGTGGCCAACGGGCCCTATAGCGACACTCTGATCTACGGCCTGCCCACTGCAGCGCTGCCGCTACCCGCGCGCCTGCCGTCCGCCGCCACGCTGGCGCAACTCACCCGTGCCATCCGGGCGGGGCGCAAGCTCAGGGTACGCTACCGCTCGCTCACCCGCACGGATGGTGCCGATGCGCGCATCCTCGAACCGCACACCCTGGTCGACACCGGGCTGCGCTGGCATGTGCGCGCCTACAGCGAAGAACGCTGCGAGTTTCGTGATTTCGTCCTGTCACGCATCGTCGAGGCCGAATGTCTTGACACGCCCGCCGACTCCGGTGCGCAGTACGACGACGACTGGGTCGAATCGGTGAGTCTGAAACTCGCGCCGCACCGCGACCTCGATCCCGTGCGGCGCGACAGTCTGTTGTTCGACTACGGCGCTGCCGGTCCGCTCATCGAGGTAAGCGTGCGCCGTGCGCTGCTGGGCTACATGTTGCAGCGGCTTGGCGTCGATACCACTGCGGACCACAGCCGGAATCCGCATGCCTTCCAGCTGATGCTGCTGAACCGCGACGAGATCGAGCCGTTCGCGGGATGGGCGTTGCTGTAGACGCACCCGCAAGGGGCAGGCGGCGGCCGTAAAGCCGTACACGCGGCAACAACCCGGCATCGGCGGCGTCGCTGCGATTCCGGGGTGCTGGCTCGTCATGGCATCGAGCCGAGAGCGGTCCTTCTTCGGGTGCGGTTGCTGTCAGCCAAGCAGTTCGATCAAGCCCCGCAGCGCCGCCGCGACCGCGCGCGAACGGATTTCCTCGCGGTCGCCGTCGAGGCGGCAGGTGGAGGAGAGCACGGTGCCGTCGGCCAGCGCCCAGCCATAGCACACCAGGCCGACGGGTTTTTGCGGGGTGCCGCCGCCGGGGCCGGCGATACCGGAAATGGCGAGTGTTGCCTGGGCGTGGCTGTGTCGCAGGGCACCCGCCGCCATCGCCATGGCGGTTTCCTCGGACACGGCGCCATGCTTGACCAGGAGCGCTTCCGGCACGCCGAGCATTTCGGTCTTGGCGGCGTTTGCGTAGGTGATGAAACCGCGCTCATACCACTGCGAGCTGCCCGGCAGTGCGGTGAGCAGATGCCCGACCCAGCCGCCGGTGCACGATTCGGCGGTGGCGAGCATCCAGTTGCGCGCGCACAGCCTCTCGCTCAGCTGCAACGCGAGGCTTTGCAGTTCTTCGTCGCTCACGCGAGCCATTGCAATCCTTTCAGGGCCGCGATCGCATAGATCGCCGCCAGCAGATCGTCGAACATCACGCCGAATCCGTTTTTCAGTCGCGCGTCGGCGCTGCGGATCGGCCAGGGTTTCAGGATATCGAACAGACGAAACAGCGCAAAGGCCGTCGCGATCCACAATCCACCCGACGGAGTGAACACGAGCACCAGCGCAAAGGCGACAATCTCGTCCCACACGATGCCGCCGTGGTCGGCGACGCCCAGCGCACGGCCGGTGCGCGCACATGCCCACACGCCGACGAGGAAGGCGGCGACGAGCAGCGCGATCTGGTTCGGTCGATCAGCTGCGACGATTTCGATCAGCCAGAAAAACGGCAGGCCGAGCACCGTGCCGGCGGTGCCGGGCGCCCGGGGCACAAGGCCGCTGCCAAAACCGAAGGCGACGAGGTGCGCGGGGTGGGCGAGGAGGAAGCGAACGGTCGCCCTCTCCGCAGCCTCTTTCCCGTTCGCCGGAGAAGGATCATTCATCGAAGTGGTCATAGCCGGTCTTGTCGATGTGCAGCGGCTGGCCGTCGGCGTCGCGCACGGTAAGGCCCGCGTCAGTGCCTATCGCGCCGATGCGCGTCACCGCGACGTCAGCTTGCCGTGCAGCGGCAAGCACTGCCGCGCGTCGGGCGGCGGGTGCAGTGAAGCACAGCTCGTAGTCGTCACCGCCCGCCAGCACGGCTTCGCGCATCACGTGCTCGTGCAAGTACTTCTGGACGACAGGCAACGTCGGCAGTGCGGCGAATTCGAGCGTGGCGCCGACACCGGAACGCTCGAGGACATGGCCGAGGTCGGCGAGCAGGCCGTCGGAAATGTCGATCGCCGCGGAGGCGACGCCACGCAGCGCGATGCCCAGCTCGACGCGCGGTGTGGGCAGATAAAGC
>JANJXF010000048.1 GCA_024709165.1 Thiobacillus sp.
GAGGTGAACGTCTTCGCGGTCGAGCGACCAGGCGAAGCGGCCGGCGCGGATGTCATCCAGCAGCTCCGCCATGCCGCGGCGGATGGCGTCGAGATCGTCCTTGGAGAGGACGCCGACGTGGTGCAACATGGCGGCGTGCGCGAGCGAGCCCTGAATGTCGAACTCGGCCAGCCGATAATCGAAGGGAATCGACGCGGTGTAGCGTTTGACGATTTCGGACACCGGCTCGGCGAAGCGGCCGGACCAGGTGCCTGCGGGCGGCGTCGTGGACGTGCTCATGGGGGCGGGAAAAGAGGGGATGAAAAAGGGGAATCATAGCAACCGGGCGGTGGAATTGCCGAACTTCTGCCATCTCGGCGTGATGCTGCGCATCGTCGTGGCGGTAGAAGCGACCCTGGTGGCGGGGGGGGTGGCGCGCGCGTCCGATCTGGTGACCTTCGTCGGGTACTTCGTCGAGCTGTCGGCGCTGGCGCAGCCGGCGCTGCTACTGACCCTGCTCGCGCTGTGCGCGGCGAGCCGCTGGCTGCGCAGCCAGCCGTACCGCGGCGGCGTGGCCGCCACGCTCGCGCTGGCAGCAGGCATACCGGCGCTGACGGCGGTGGCGATGGGACCGCTTTTGCTCACCGAATCGCGGCTGACGCCCGTTGGCGTGGCGATCTTTGCGGGTCTGGCGGGCGCCGGCCTGCTTGGCTATTTCAACCTGCGGGCGCGGGCGCTGTCGCCGGCCATCACCGAGGCGCGCCTGCAGGCTTTGCAGGCGCGCATCCGCCCGCATTTCCTGTTCAACAGTCTCAACGCGGTGCTGTCGCTGGTGCGCAGCGATCCGCGCCGTGCCGAGCGCGCGCTGGAGAACATGGCCGATCTCTTCCGCGCGCTGATGAGCCAGGCCAACCAGCTGGTGCCGCTGGAAGACGAAGTCGCCCTCACCCGCGCCTATCTGGAGCTGGAAGCGCTGCGTATGGGCGACCGCCTGCGGATCGTCTGGCACGACCACAAGATGCCGGCGGACACGCTGATTCCGCCGCTGGTGATCCAGCCGCTCGCGGAAAACGCCGTGTATCACGGCATTGAGCCGCACGCCGAAGGCGGTGAGATCAGCATCAATCTCTATCGTAGCGGCGACAAGGTGCACATCGTGGTGCGCAACCCGATCGCTGCCGATCCCGGCCACCACAAGGGCAACCGCATCGCGCTCGACAACATCCGCGAACGGCTGCTGCTGCACTTCGATCTTGACGCCCAGCTCAAGTCCGAGCAGTTGGGTGCCGTTTATCAGGTGCACATCGTCATTCCCTACACTTCCGGCCGTGAACGCTCCCCATCCCCCGCTGCGCGTGCTGATCGTCGATGACGAGGCGCCCGCGCGCCACCGCCTGCGCGATGTGCTCGCCGACTGTTCCGGGCAACTCGCCACCGCCGTGGTTGGCGATGCGGCAAACGGCATGGAAGCACTGGAACTGGCGCAGCGGCAGACGGTCGACGCGGTGCTGCTCGACATCCGCATGCCGGGTATGGACGGCCTCGAATGCGCCACCCATCTCAACCGGCTGGCGTCGCCGCCGGCCATTGTCTTCACTACCGCCTACGACACCTATGCCTGCCAGGCCTTCGACCTGAACGCGGTCGACTATCTGGTGAAGCCGGTGCGCGCCGAGCGGCTGGCGCGTGCCCTCGCGCGCGCCCGGCGCCTCAGCCCGGCCGCCATCGACCATCTGCGCGAGGCGCATCCGAAGGCGCGCACCCACCTGTCGTTGACGGAAAAGGGCCGCATGGTGCTGATTCCGGTGGCCGACATCCTTTATCTCCAGGCCGAACTGAAATACGTCACCGTATGCACCGCTGAGCGCGAATTCCTGATTGAGGAATCGCTGGCGCGCCTGGAGAGCGAGTTCGGCGGCATCTTCGTGCGCACTCACCGCAACTGCCTTGTGGCCGCCGGCCGCATCCGTGAAATCGGCAAGATGCCGGGTGCGGACGACGGCCATTTCGTGCGTTTGGATGGCTTGGACGAGCGGCTTGCCGTCAGCAGGCGCCAGTACGCAGGGCTGCGTGAAAAATATAAATCAATTTAATCAATAACTTGCGATTGTCCTACAACTAAAGTTGTATACGCAGGTCCGCATTCCTCTTGTACGATGCAGTTGCTTGCTGCTTGGGCTGCAAGCAGGAAGTTCTCCGCAATGAGGGGCCTGTCCCTCTTTTCGCCGGATTCGCAAGAATCCGGCTTTTTTTTGCCCGCGTGTCTCCGGGTATCATGCCGGCCATGAAATCCGAATCCTCCGACCTGGCCGAAATTTCCCTCGGCTCCGAAACCGTGTTCGACGGGCGTCTGCTGCACGTCCGGCGCGACCGCGTGCGCCTGCCTGACGGCGCCGAGTCGACGCGCGAATACATCGTCCATCCCGGCGCCGTCGTCGTCATCCCGGTGTTCGACAACGGCGACCTGCTGCTCGAACGCCAGCACCGTTACCCGCTGCACCGCGACTTCATCGAACTGCCCGCAGGCAAGATCGATCCCGGCGAGGATGACCTCACCTGCGCCAGGCGCGAACTGGAAGAGGAAACCGGCTATACGGCGTCCGAATGGCGCGAGGCCACCACTATCTATCCTTGCATCGGCTATTCCGACGAGCGCCTCGCGTTCTATCTGGCGCGGGGTCTGCAAAACGGCCGCCACGGCCGCGACCCCGACGAATTTCTCGAAATCTTCCGCCTGCCTTTTGCCGAGGCGATGCAGTGGGTGCGCGATGGCCGCATCTGCGAAACCAAGACGGTGATCGGGCTGTTCTGGCTGGAGAAGGTGATGCAGCAGGGCTGGTAGCCTGTCGCATCAGCCTCGCTGGTAGGCAAGGTTCGACGCCAGCCAGCGTTCCGCTTCCGCCAGTGTCCAGCCCTTGCGCCGCGCGTAGTCCTCGGCCTGGTCGCGCTCGATCTTCGCCACCGCAAAGTACTGGCTGTCGGGATGCGAGAGGTAGAAGCCCGATACGGCGGCGCCCGGCCACATGGCGAAGTTCTCGGTGAGTTCCACGCCGATCTGCCGGGTGGCGTCGAGAATCCGGAACAGACTGGCCTTTTCGCTGTGCTCGGGGCAGGCGGGGTAGCCCGGCGCTGGGCGGATGCCCTGGTATTCTTCCGCGATCAGTTGCTCGTTGGTGAGTGCTTCCTCGCTGGCGTATCCCCAGAATTCGCGGCGTACGCGCCAATGCAGGTGCTCGGCGAAGGCCTCGGCGAGGCGGTCACACAGGGCCTTGAAGAGGATCGCCGAATAGTCGTCGTGTGCGGCTTCGAAGGCCTTCGCGCGTTCGTCCTCGCCGATGCCGGCGGTGACGACAAACGCGCCGAGGTAGTCCTGCCTGCCGCTGTCCTTCGGTGCGACGAAGTCGGCCAGACACAGGTTGGCGCGCCCGACGGGCTTCTTCATCTGTTGCCTGAGGCCGTGCCAGGTCGCCAGGGCTGTCGAACGCGACTCGTCGGTGTACATCTCGATGTCGTCGTCATTGACCGTGTTCGCGGGGAACAGGCCGAACACCGCGCGCGCCTCGACCCAGTTCTCCGCGATCATCTGTTCGAGCATCGCCTGGGCGTCGGCGAAGAGCTTTTTCGCCTCGGTGCCGACGACTTCGTCGTCGAGGATCTTCGGGAACTTGCCGTGCAATTCCCAGGAACTGAAAAAGGGCGTCCAGTCGATGGTTTCTGCGAGTCTCGTCAGATCGTAGGCCTTCAACACGTGCACGCCCGGCTGTCGGGGGACCGGCGGCGTGTAACCCGCCCAGTCGATGGCAAACTTGTTGGCGCGCGCGTCGGCGAGCGGTATGCGCGAGGTTTCGGACTTGTTCTTCAGGTGCCGCTCGCGGGTCTTGTCGTACTCCGCGCGAATCTCGGCGGCGTAGACGTCGCGCCGTTCCTTTGACAGCAGTTGCGTGCAGACGCCGACCGCGCGCGAGGCGTCCTTGACGTGGACGACCGGGTGCTCGTAGTGCGGCGCGATCTTCACTGCGGTGTGGGCAAGCGAGGTGGTGGCGCCGCCGATCAGCAGGGGAATCGTGTAGCCCTGGCGCTGCATTTCGCGGGCTACATGCGCCATTTCCTCCAGGGACGGCGTGATGAGGCCCGACAGTCCGATGATGTCGGCCTGGTGTTCCCTGGCCGCATCGAGGATTTTCTGCGCCGGCGCCATCACGCCCAGATCGATGATGTCGTAGCCGTTGCAGCCCAGTACCACGCCGACGATGCTCTTGCCGATGTCGTGCACGTCGCCCTTGACCGTGGCCATGACGATCCTGCCGGCGCTCTGCGCGTCTCCGGCCTGCTTGTCGGCCTCGATGAAGGGCACCAGATGGGCCACCGCCTGCTTCATCACGCGTGCCGATTTCACCACCTGCGGCAGGAACATCTTGCCCGCGCCGAAGAGGTCGCCGACAACGTTCATGCCGGCCATGAGGGGTCCTTCGATGACGTGCAGCGGCCGCGCGGCGGCGAGCCGCGCCGCCTCGGTATCCTCGACGATGTATTGCGTGATGCCCTGCACCAGCGCGTGGCTGAGCCGTTCGTTGACCGGCAGGTTGCGCCAGGCAAGGTCCTCGACTTTCTCCCTGGCGCCCCCCTTGACGCCTTCGGCGAAGGCGACCAGGCGTTCGGTCGCATCCGTGCGACGGTTCAGCAGCACGTCCTCGACGCGTTCCCGGAGCTCGGGGTCAAGCGCCTCGTAGACGCCGAGCTGGCCGGCGTTGACGATACCCATGTCCATGCCGGCCTGGATCGCGTGGTAGAGAAAGGCGGTATGGATCGCCTCGCGCACCGGGTCGTTGCCGCGGAAGGAGAAGCTGACGTTCGACACGCCGCCGGAGACGTGGGCGTGCGGCAGGTGGTGGCGAATCCAGCGTGTGGCCTCGATGAAGTCCACGGCATAGTTGGCGTGCTCCTCGATGCCGGTGGCGACGGCGAAGATGTTGGGGTCGAAGATGATGTCCTCGGGCGGGAAGCCGACCTGTTCCGTCAGGAGCTTGTAGGCACGCGTGCAGATTTCGATCTTGCGCGCGCAGGTGTCGGCCTGGCCGGTTTCGTCGAAGGCCATCACGATCACTGCCGCGCCGTAGCGCAGGCACAGCCTGGCCCGCTCGATGAACTCGGCTTCACCTTCCTTCATCGAGATGGAATTGACGATACCTTTGCCCTGGATGCACTTCAGGCCCGCTTCGATGACGTCCCACTTCGACGAATCGAGCATGATCGGTACCCGCGCGATGTCGGGCTCGGAAGCGATCAGGAGCAGGAAGCGCACCATCGCCGCCTCGGCGTCGAGCATGCCCTCGTCCATGTTGATGTCGATTATCTGCGCACCGTTCTCGACCTGCTGGCGCGCCACCGAGAGCGCATCGTCGTAGCGTCCCTCGAGAATCATGCGCGCGAAGGCCTTGGAGCCGGTGACGTTGGTGCGCTCGCCGACGTTGACGAAGAGACTGTCGTGGCCGACGTTGAAGGGCTCGAGGCCGGACAGCCGCATCGACGGTTCCGGCGCCGGCGGCTTGCGCGGCGCGACGCCCTCGACGGCTTTGGCGATAGCGGCGATGTGCGCGGGCGTCGTGCCGCAGCAGCCGCCGACGATGTTGAGCAGGCCCGCGTGCGCCCATTCGCCGATGTGCCGCGCCATCTCGGCGCCGTCCATGTCGTATTCGCCGAAGGCGTTGGGCAGGCCGGCGTTGGGGTGGGCGGAGACGAAGACGTCGGCCTTGCTCGAAAGCTCCTCGACGTACTGGCGCAGCAGGTCCGGTCCCAGTGCGCAGTTCAGACCGATCGACACGGGACGCGCGTGGCGCACCGAGTTCCAGAGCGCCTCGGTTGTCTGGCCCGAGAGCGTGCGGCCAGAGGCGTCGGTGATGGTGCCGGAAATCATCACCGGCAGGCGCATCTGCCTGGTGTCGAAATATTCCTCGATGGCAAACAGCGCTGCCTTGGCGTTCAAGGTGTCGAAGATCGTCTCGACCATGAGGAAGTCGACGCCGCCCTTGACCAGACCGTCGATGGCTTCCAGGTAGGCGAGGCGCAGCTGGTCGAACGTGACGTTGCGGAAGCCTGGGTCGCTGACGTCCGGCGAAAGAGTGGCGGTACGCGAAGTGGGGCCGAGTACGCCGGCGACGAAGCGCGGTTTTGCCGGATTTGTCGCAGTCGCCTCGTCCGCAGCCTCGCGCGCGAGCCGCGCCGCGGCGAAGTTCAGTTCCGCCACCAGGTGTTCCATGTGGTAGTCCGCCATCGAGACGGCGGTAGCGTTGAAGCTGTTGGTCTCGACGATGTCGGCACCGGCCGCCAGGTATTGCGCGTGGATCTCCTTGATGAGCTGTGGCTGCGTCAGGCACAGCAGATCGTTGTTGCCTTTGAGGTCGTGTGCGAAGTCGGCGAAGCGTGTGCCGCGATAGTCCGCCTCGGATAGCTTGTACGACTGGATCATCGTTCCCATCGCGCCGTCGAGGACAAGGATGCGCTGGGCGAGCAGGGCGTAGAGGAGATCGGTGCTGGACATGGCGAAATACCGAAGCGGGAGGCAGACCATTATCGCGGAAAGCACGGCCGATCGCCTACTTATCCCGGAGATGCGGCATGGATATGGGTGATCCATTCGCCCGTGCCGACTGCGCGCATGACATTCCGTCATTGCGGTCTGAAATTCGACAGCCTGCCGTGGACGAATGGCGAGAAGGCGACGCGTTTCGGCGCGTGGGCAGTCGATGGCCTCCGGTACGTAATTTGCGGTCCCCATGGCGAAGGGTGCCGAGGGCACCCTGCCTCCAGTGGAGAGAAACGGACAACCATGTTGAAACGTACGCTGACCGCCAGCCTGCTTGCGGCGCTGGCGCTATCCCTTCCCGCCCACGCGGACCGCGAGGCGCAGGCCGCACGCTTCTATGAGGATGCCCTGACGCGCTACGGGCGCGGCGACGACGCCGGCGCAATCATCCAGTTGAAAAATGCGCTGAAGGAAGACGCGAAGATGCTGCCGGCGCTGGTGTTGCTCGGGCAGGCGCATCTGCGCCGGGGCGAACCGGCGGCCGCCGAACGCGTATTGGCGGACGCGGAGCGGCTGGGTGCGGCACGCGCGGAAATCGCCGTCCTTCAGGCGCGCGCCTATTTCGATCAGGGCAAGGTGCGCCTGCTGCTGGAACGCTTCGGCCCGGATGGCCTGGCGCCGCAGGCGCGACTGGAGATGCTGGTGCTGCGCACGCGCGCGCAGATTCAGCTGAGCCAGCTCGATGCGGCGATGGCAAGCGCCCGGCAAGCCGAGGCGATCGCAGGCGGCGCGGCCCGCGCGTTGGCGCTGCAGGCGCAGATCCACCTCAATGCCGGCCGCGCGAAGGAGGCCCAGGCGGCCGCTCAGCGCGCGCTGCAGCAGGCGCCGCGCGATGCGGAGGCGTGGACCATGCAGGCGTCGATCGCGCATGCGCAGGGGGATCTCGCGGCAGCGGCGCGCGATTATGGCCGCGCACTGGAATTCCAGCCGCTTTATCTGGAGGCGCGCCTCGCACGTGCCGGTGTCTGGCTCGATCTCAAGCGCGATGCGGAGGCGCGCGCCGACATCGACTATCTGCAGAAGCACTTTTCGCACGACCCCCGTGGCGCTTATCTGCGCGCGCTCTACCATGCCCGGCAGGGCGATGGCGCGGCCAGCCGTGCGGCCATGCAGGACGTGACGCGCACGCTGGGGCAGCTGTCACCCGAGTTCCTGCAGGCCAGCGACCAGCTGAAGCTGCTCGGGGGGCTCGCGCACCATGCGCTCGGCGAATTCGAGCGCGCCAAGTCCTATCTGGTGCCGTACCAGGAAAAATTTCCGCGCGAACCCGGCGCGCGCAAGCTTTTGGGCAGCATCTATCTGGCCGAGCGCCAGTTCGATCGCGCCATCGCCATGTTGCAGCCGGCCCTGCGCGCGCAGCCGGGCGACGCACAGACCCTGTCGCTGCTGGGCAGCGCCTACATGGGGCAGGGCAGGCACGCCCAGGCCACGCAGATGTTCCAGGACGCCGCGCAGGCACAGAACACGCCGGCCATCCAGACCGGGCTGGGTCTGAGCCTGCTGGGCGCCGGTCAGCGCGATGCCGGCCTTGCCGCGCTGCTGCGTGCCTACGAGCTGGCGCCGGCCAGCGCCCAGGCCGGCGTGCCGCTGGCGCTCGCCCACCTGAAACGGGGAGAGGGCAAGCCCGCCGTTGCCATCGTCGAGACGATCCTCCGGCGCGATCCTGGCAATGTCTCGCTGCACAATCTGCTGGGGGTGGCAAGGCTGGCGGCGGGCGATCGCCTCGGCGCGCGGGCGGCGTATGTCGCCGCGATCAAGGCCGCCCCGGGTTTCCATGCGGCCCACCTCAACCTCGCGCGACTCGACGAGGCCGACGGCCAGGTCGAGCGGGCGCGCCAGCGCTATCTCGGCATCCTCAAGGTCAAGCTGGACCACGTCGACGCCATGCTCGAACTCGCCCGCCTCGAGGAACAGGCTGGACGCACCCCGGAAGCCGTGCGCTGGCTCGAAAAGGCAGCCGGCCTCAAGGGGCAGGACGTGCGGCCGCGGCTGGCGCTGCACGGTTTCTATCTGCGCAGCGGGCAGGCCCAGCGCGCGCTTGAGGTTGCGCGCGATGCCCAGGCGATTGCTCCGCGGGACCCCGCCGCGCTGCTGGCGCTCGCCGATGCGCAGATCGCGCTCGGCAACGCCGACGCGGCGCGCGCGACATTGCGTGGCCTGGCGCAGGGCGCCGCGTTCGACGCAGCCTGGCTGGCGCGGGCGGCAGCGCGTCAGATGCAGGTCGGCGACGGCGACGCGGCCGCCTACAGTCTGGGCAAGGCGCTGCTGGCCGAACCGGACCATATGCCGGCGCTGCTGCTGCAGGCGCGTCTGGCCATCCAGCAGGGCAAGTCTGCCGAAGCCGAGAAGCAGATAGAGGCCCTGCAGCAACGCAGCCATGCACAAGCCGCGGCACGCCGTCTTCTGGGCGAATTGCGCCAGACGCAGGGACGTCATGCCGAAGCGATCGACGCCTGGCGCGCCGCTTATGCCGCCGACCGTGACAGCGACAGCCTGTTCGGTCTTTATGGCGCGCTGATGGCGTCGAAACAGGCGCGCGAGGCGGCGCGCCTGATGGAGGACTGGCGCGCCCGCCGTCCGGCCGATTCGGCGGCCGGCCATGCACTCGGCGAGGCATGGCTGGCCCTCGAAGACTGGCCGCGCGCCCGCGCCGTGTATCAGGACCTGGTCGGGCGCGACGCGCGCGATGCGCGCGCGCACAACAATCTGGCCCATGTGCTGATGCGCCAGGGCGACGTCGCGGCGCTCGGTCATGCCGAACGCGCGCGCGCGCTGGCGCCGGGTGAAGCGCAAGTCAACGACACCCTGGGCTGGATCCTGGTGCAGCAGGGACAGACCGAGAAGGGTCTGCGTTATCTGCGCGAAGCGGCATTGCGCTCCCCCGAGGATCCGGTGATTCGCGCCCATCTCGATGCGGCGCTGGCGAAAGTGCGCAGCACACGGCGCTGAAAGTGTCGGGTTTCTTTACATGCGCGGCCGTTGACAGCGCACTGGATTGTGCAAGGGGCTGATCGAAAAAGACAAATTATTTTTGGCACTTGTCTTGCTTAAATGTCTGTATACGAAAACCATACCGGAGTTCAATCATGAAACTGAGCCATCGTCCCGTTGCCCTGTTCCTGGGCGCCTGCGCGTTCGCCGTTTCGGGTGTCGCGTCCGCTGCAACCTGGACCTTCAACAACACGGTCTCCAATACGCAGAACGGCGTCACCGCAACCGCCAGTGCCTGGGCCAACACTGTGGGTTCGGCCAACGTCCTGCTCGAAAGCGCCTACCTGACCACCTGGGGCAGTTCCGGGCTGGGCGTCAAGAACAAGGATTCGAGCGCTGGCGATACCAACGAAGGAAGCGATCCCGAGCACGCGATCGACAACGACCAACGCAAGGATTCGGTGCTGTTCAGCTTCGCCGGTGACAAGGTGAACCTGAGCCAGACGTATTTCGGCTGGGTGAGTTCCTCCAGCGGGTACGGCGATTCGGACTTCTCGGTCTATGCCTTCACCGGCGCGGGTTCGGCGGATCTGGCGGGCGTGACCTATACCGATGCCGGCATGGCCGGCGCCGGCTGGACCCTGATCGGGCATCACAACGGCGGCGGCAGCGCCGGCTGGAAGACGATCAACGCCAGCGACATCTATTCCAGCTACTGGCTGATCGGCGCAAACGCGGGCGCCAACGACTCCAAGAAGGACGCGTTCAAGATGTTGAAGGTCGCCGGCACGAGCTGCGCCGACAACCCCCAGGGCAACGGCTGCGGCTACACGCCGCCCGGTGGCGTACCCGAGCCGGGCACGCTGCTGTTGATGGGCGCCGGACTGCTTGGCATGACCCGGCTGGTGCGTCGCCAGAGGTCCTGACCGAGGGCGCTCCCCGCACGACCCCGCGCAAGCGGGGTTTTTTCCGTTACGGCGCCATTTGCTACCTGTTGCACAAACCCTTCTTTATCAGCAGGTTAACAAATGGCAAGCTGAGGCCTTGGTCTCGACTATCGCACTTCTAGACTTACGTCCGAAGCGGGCAGCGACACTTGAGGTTCCAAGGCTTGCAGCACGGCGTGTGCCGCTATTGATCCGGCCAGCAAATAGTATCAAGCCGCATACTTCACACGCGGGTCTTGAAAGTATTTTCTGACGCGCTCGGGCGACTGTTCCAGCATTTCCATATGCGCTGTCGCGACGGCCTTCAGTTTGGGCTTGGTGCGCGCCGGGGCCTTTGATCCGATGGCCTGCTTCAGATCAGCGTTCAGCCGCTCCTCCGGGTTCAGTTCCGGGCTGTAGCTGGGCAGATAGAACAACTCGATCTTGTCCTGGCGCTCCGCGACCCACGCCTTGACCGGTTTGCTGTGATGTACCCTCAGGTTGTCCAGAATCAGGAACACCTTCCTGCCCGCATCCCGAATCAACGCATCCAGAAATTCAATCAACCTGTCCGCGTTGAATGCCTCGTCGATGATCATCCAGCGCGTCTTGCCCTGATTGGTG
>JANJXF010000206.1 GCA_024709165.1 Thiobacillus sp.
CGAAGTGGGCACCCTCATGCAGTTGCGTTTCGCTTCGTTCGCTGTGATCAACTTACGGGAGGACTTTCACCTCCAAGAGTGCGCCCGTGCCGGGCGCACGTAAAAAAGCCCGAAACGGGTTCGGGCTTTTGAATTTGGTGGCCAGGGGCAGAATCGAACTGCCGACACGCGGATTTTCAATCCGCTGCTCTACCAACTGAGCTACCTAGCCAAGGGAGCACGCAATTTAACCGGATTGCGTCACAGCCGTCAAGGTACAGACAGGGCAGGTACAGGTACAGGTGGGGCTGAGGTAAAATCGCCGCTTCCGCACCATAACACCCCCTATGCCCCTCGATATCCTGTCCGTCTCGATTCTGCGCGCGCTCGTCGAAGTCGCCGGTTTCGCGCTGCTGGGACAAGGCATACTCGCCGTTCTATCCGGCAAGTATCGCGAACAGAATCTTTTCTACCGCATCCTCCGCACCGTCACACGGCCTGTTGTGCGCGCCGTCCGTTTCATCGCCCCGCGCTTCATCATCGATCTCCATGTGCCCATGTTGGCCTTCTTCCTGCTGTTCTGGCTGTGGATCGCGCTCGCCATCGCCAAACGCCACCTGTGCGCCCTGCATGGCCTGTCCTGCTGAGCGACCACACGTCCCGCTTCTACCAGCAGCTCCAGCTTGTCAGTTCACCATGGGCTCGGGACAATGGCGCTGGACTTTCTTTCTGAACCGTCAGACATGAATTTCGACCGCGCACGGTATGCCTTGCGGGGCGCTCTCTTCAACTTGCTACGCCAGCCGGAGCGGGCGCTGGCAGCGTATCGGGACAGTCATCACGCCGATCCGGGGCATGTGGGGACACTGCGCATGCTGGGCTGGCTGGAGGCGCAGCAGAGGCGTTGGCCGGCGGCGGAGGCGTGGTTCGCGCGTGCGGTCGAGCTCGCGCCGGACGATGCAGCCACCTGGTTCAATCTTGGCTGGGTGCGCGATCAGGGCGGCATGGATGATGCGGCATGCAAGGCGCTCGCGCGTGCGGCGGAGCTTGATCCCAACAATGACCGTGCCTGGTACGGGCTCGGGATGTTGCACGCACGCCATGGTCGCCACCGCGAGGCGGCTGCAGCCCTGGCTGAGGCAGGACGCCTGCAGCCGATGAATGGGCTCGCCTGGTATGCGTTGGGGATGGCGTGGCAGCAGTGCAACGAACCGGAGAAGGTGGCGGAGGTGATTGAGCATACCTTGATGCACGACCCGCCAACCGCAAAGCGCTTGATTCGAGATACGAGTCGCAGCGACTACGCACACCGGCCAAGTTGAGCCGAGGGGCGAAACCCTGAACCTCCTGCCGGCCAATGGATAATCCATCAGCATAGGGGCGGTCAGGATACCTGACCGAACCCCTCCCACACCACCCGGCATGCGGGTCCGCACCGGGCGGTTGAAGTAGTTGAGGTCACCGGGCTTGCGTTGCTCCCGACCCGATGCCCAAGGTTGCGTGATGCCGATTCGGCGACGCCGGTTCCTCGCTGCCGTGGCTCGTCGGGCTTCACCCTATTCT
>JANJXF010000137.1 GCA_024709165.1 Thiobacillus sp.
GGCTTGCCACAAGATAACGCTTGCCGCACACTGGCAAAAAACAAGAACACACTGCGGAGAATCCCAACAACAAGAAACACCGGGATCTTGAGCAAACTCGACGAACTCTATCGCCTGCACCGTCTGCTTGATGGGCGACGAGCCGGCATCGCACGCACCGAACTCATCGGTGCGCACGGCTTCGCCCGTTCCACACTCAGCCGCCTGGTCGCCGACCTGCGCGACAAGCTCAACGCTCCGCTCATCCACGACAAGGATCGCGGCGGCTACCGCTACGACACCGCCGACGGCCGTCATGCCCTGCCCGGCCTGTGGTTCACCGCCGACGAACTGCTCGCGCTCGTCACGCTGAAGCAGCTTCTGTCCAACCTCGAACCCGGCCTGCTCGACGAGCACCTGCGCCCCCTGCAAGCCCACATCGACCAGTTGCTCGCCAGCCGCCATCTCGGCGCGGGCGAAGCCGCATCGCGCATCCGCGTGCTCACCATGGCCGCGCGCCGCAAAAACCCCCGCCATTTCCAGATCGTCGCTGGCGCCGTCCTGCAACGACAGCGCCTGAGAATCGACTATTACAACCGCGAACGCGACGAAACCAGCCGCCGCGAAATCTCGCCGCAACGCCTCGCCCACTACCGCGACAACTGGTATCTCGACGCCTGGTGCCATCAAAGGAAAGGGCTGCGCATCTTCGCCGTCGAATGCATCCGCGAAGTCGAGCCGCTGAACAAGCCCACCAGGGCCGTGGCCGACTCCACCCTGAACCGTGAACTTGCCAGCGCCTATGGCATCTTCGCCGGCAAGCCACGAGCGACTGCCATGCTCCGGTTCACGGCAAAGCGCGCCCGCTGGGTTGCAGAAGAAATCTGGCATCCCAAACAGCAAAGCGGCTGGCTGGAAGACGGACGCTACGAATTGAGGCTGCCGTATTCCGACGACCGCGAATTGCTGATGGACATTCTCAAATACGGGCCGGATGTGGAGGTCGTCGAACCGGAATCGTTGCGGAACGCTGTCAAGAATCTGCTCGATGTGGCTGCAGGGCAGTATCGGCGAGGGATGGGGGCGGGCTCAGGTTTTGAGCCTTGGGACGGTTAGCATGAATGTTGTGAAAAAAACTGCCCAAACAACCGATTGTAAGAAGATGATCGTTGCGCATGTACGCCGCGACGGTAAGGCACGCCAATCACTAGAGTCTCACTTGACTGGCGTGTCAGATTTGGCATTCGAGTTCGCTGCCAAATTACAGCTCGCCCCCCAAGGCGAGTTGATTGGCCTGCTCCATGACCTCGGCAAATACAGCGCGTCATTCCAGGCTTATCTTCAGTCCGCGACTAATTTGCTCAACCCTGACGCGGACGAGGACTACGTCGATACCGCCGGTCTCAAAGGCAAGATTGACCACTCCAGCAGCGGCGCACAGTTCATCTGGAAAACGCTGTCGCCGAAGGCTCCTCTTGCCGCACAGATTTTGGCGTTGTGCGTCGCCTCACACCATTCCGGGCTGATCGACTGTTTGGCCATGTCTACCGGCCAACCAGCCGAAGACATCTTCTCCAGACGGATGCGCAAACCGGGCGAACGCACACACCTGGACGAGGTGCTGCAAAAAGCCGACGCTGACCTGCTTGAGCGAGCCCGTGCTCTGTTGGCGAACCCCGAGACGACGCAAGCGTTTCAATACTGGGCAAGCCGGATTCTGGACAAGGCGCCCGGCTCGACACCACAGAAACAAGTCGCAAGCCCCGCCAGTTCACAGCAGCTCGGCCTGCTGGTGCGCGGTCTGTTCAGTTGCCTGATCGACGCCGACCGCATCGACACCGCCGATTTCGAACACCCTGGCCAGGCACGCAGACGACTCCACGGAAACTACCCGGCTTGGGACCACTTGATCGAACGTCTCGAAGCCCGCTTGGCCAAGTTCGCCCCGCGTTACCCGGTCGATCACTTGCGCGCCGAGATTTCTCGCCATTGCCTTGAGGCTGCCACACGCGAGCGCGGTATCTACACGCTGTCCGTGCCGACCGGCGGCGGCAAGACGCTGGCAAGCCTGCGTTTTGCCCTGCATCACGCCCGCAAACACGGCCTCGACCGGGTGATTTACGTCATCCCCTATACGTCGATCATCGACCAGAACGCGGCGGTTGTCCGGGGCATTCTGGAGCCCGAAGGCACAGAACCCGGCAGCGTGGTGCTGGAACACCACTCCAACCTCACGCCGGAAGAGCAGACCTGGCGCAGCAAGATTTTGTCCGAGAACTGGGACGCGCCGGTCGTGTACACCACCACCGTGCAACTGCTCGAAGCCCTGTTCGGTGCCGGCACGCGCGGCGCGCGACGCATGCACCAGCTCGCACAGGCCGTGCTGGTATTCGACGAAATCCAGAGCTTGCCCGTCAATTGCGTACACCTTTTCAACAACGCCATGAATTTTCTGGCCGACCATTGCGGTACCACCGTCGTACTGTGCACCGCGACCCAACCGCTGCTCGATCACGTCGATCCGACCAACGGGGCAATCCGTATCCCGCCCGGCAGCGAAATCATGCCCGACAAGCATCGGCTTTTCGACGATCTCGACCGCGTGACCGTCCACAACCTCCACAAGGACGGCGGCTGGACGCAGGACGAAGTCGTTGCCCTTGCCCTCGAACAGCTCGCCGATGCAGGAAGCTGCCTCGTCATCGTCAACACCAAGAAGACCGCGCAGGCGCTCTACCGTTTGTGCCGGGTCAACGTTCAGGATGGCGTGTTCCATCTCAGCACGAACATGTGCCCTGCGCACCGCAAGGCCATCCTCGACACGGTACGCGTGCGTCTTGACCATAACCATCCGACGCTGTGCTTCAGCACCCAGTTGATCGAAGCGGGTGTCGATGTCGATTTCGGCGCAGTCATCCGCTACGCCGCCGGGCTCGATTCAATCGCTCAGGCCGCAGGGCGGTGCAACCGCAACGGCAGCCGGGCGCGCGGAAACGTGTGGATCGTCAACCCGCGCGCCAAAGACGAAAATCTCGACGCCCTGCCCGATATCCGCATTGGTCGCGATACGGCAGCGCGCGTGCTCGATGATTTTGCCGAATCTCCCGAGCACTACGGCAACAACCTCCTCGGCCCCGAGGCAATGAATTGGTATTACAAGAACTACTTCTTCGCCCGCGCCAGTGAAATGAGCTATTCGCTGACGCGCAGCGAGTTGGGCCGTGAAGACAGTCTGCTCAACCTGCTGGGCCACAACACTCAGGCTGTCGGCGATTACGCGCGAGAACATCGCAAAGGACCACCGATAGCGTTGCGGCAATCGTTCATGACCGCTGCCAAAGCCTTCAAGGCCATCGACACCCCGGCGCGCGGCGTCATCGTGCCGTATGGCGAGGCGGGCAAGGCGCTCATCGCGGACCTGTGCGCGGAGTACCTGCCCGCACAAGCGTTCGAGCTATTGCGTCGTGCGCAGCAATACAGCGTCAACGCCATGCCCAACGTGCTGGAAAAACTGCTGGCCTCGCGCGCCGTGCAGGAAATCCAGCCTGGCTGCGGCATTCTGTTTCTATCGGACGCGCGCTTTTACAGCGACGAGTTCGGCTTGTCTGATACCCCGGAGGGTTTGATGGAGACACTTTGTGGCTAACCGAAACAGCATCGAATTCAAGGTCAGTGCGCGCCATGCGCTGTTCACCGACCCACTGACCCGCATCGGCGGTGAGAAATGCTCCTATCACCTGCCCACCTACGAGGCTCTGAAGGGCATCGCCAAGTCGATTTACTGGAAGCCGACCTTCGTCTGGCTCATCGACGAAGTGCGAGTCATAAAGGCGATCCGCACCCAGACCAAGGGCGTCAAGCCGCTTAACTACGGTGGCGGCAACACGCTGGCGATCTACACCTTCCTGTCCGACGTGGAATATCAGGTGCGCGCACATTTCGAGTGGAACCTGCATCAACCCCGACTCGAATTCGACCGCATCGAAGGCAAGCACTACGCCATTGCCCGGCGGATGCTGGAACTGGGTGGACGGCAGGATGTGTTCCTAGGCACCCGCGACTGTCAGGGTTACGTCGAACCCTGCGCATTCGGCAGCGGCGGCGGCGCTTACGACGGCCTTGACGAACTCGCCTACGGCCTGAATTTTCACGGCTTCGACTACCCGGATGAAACCGGCAAGCCTGAATTGTGGGCGCGATTCTGGCGGCCCGTCATGCGTCAAGGATGTATCGCGTTTCCACGCCCGGAAGCGGGCGAACCCGACATCGTCCGCAAGTTCGTCCGCCCCATGCACGGCAAGCAGTTCGGCAAAGGCACGGTGCGCGAAGTCGAACAAGAAACCGCCGATCTGGGGGTGTGAGATGAGCTGGATACAGAAGCTCTATGAAACTTACGAGCAGTGCCAGGGGCACGAACCGGAAGGCTCGGAACTCCTGCTGCCGATCAGCCACACTTACCAGCAGGCACATGTGGAAGTCACGCTGGATGCGCAGGGCAACTTCAAGTCTGCGCAGTTCATCGGCAAACAAGAAACTATCATTCCTGCCACCGAAGAGTCAGCGGGCAGGACCAATACCTGTGCACCGCACCCGCTCTGCGACAAGGTTCAATACTGCGCAGCTGACTATCTCGAACATGGTGGAAATAAACCCCCCTTTTACAACGATTACAAGAACAAGAAGGGAGAGATGGCCATTG
>JANJXF010000139.1 GCA_024709165.1 Thiobacillus sp.
CGCCCGCTCGCCCTGCTCGGCAACGCCTTCTATCCGGTTCTTGTTCATCGGCTCGCAGTTTCGCTCCACGCTTCCTCCCCACAATCAGTCACCCTCATGCAGTTGCGTTTCGCTTCGTTCGCTGTGATCAACTTACGGGAGGACTTCCACTTCCAAGAGTGCGCCCGTGCCGGGCGCACGTAATAAAAAGCCGGCCCACGGGCCGGCTTTTTGCGGGACTTGCCGCGCGTTGCTGGCGATCAGGCAGCTTGTGTCCGGGTGTCTCTTTCCAGGTTTGGATACCGCACGTGGTCGACCAATTCCTGAATTTCTCTGGATGGCGCCGGGGACAGCAGCGAACCGATGATGATTCCGAGGAACCCGGCCGGCATGCCGAACACGCCAGCGGCAATGGGCTTGATGGCAAACCACTCGTTGGCTGCGACGCCGCCGAAAAACTCGTAGGTCGTGTACATGTAGTACATGCACATGCCCAGACCGGCGAGCATGCCGACGACCGCACCGAGGTAGTTCGCACGCTTCCAGAATACGCCGAGCACCAGTGCCGGGAAGAATGCCGACGCGGCCAGCGAGAACGCCGCACCGACGAGGAACATGATGTCACCCGGCTTGAGCGATGCGGTGTACGCCGCCAGCAGGGCAACCACCAGCAGCAGGCTCTTGGCGATGGTTAGCCGACGAACGGTGGATGCCTTCGGATCGATCATCTTGTAGTAGACGTCGTGCGAAAGCGCGTTGGCGATGGTAAGCAGAAGTCCGTCTGCGGTGGACAGTGCCGCGGCCAGACCGCCTGCCGCCACCATGCCTGACACCACGTAGGGCAAACCGCTGATTTCCGGTGTGGCGAGTACGATGAGGTCGCCACCGATGGTGATCTCGGCGAGCTGCACCAGACCGTCCTTGTTGAGGTCGGCGATCTTCATCAAGGTGGGATCGACCGCGGCCCAGTTGGCGACCCAGGCTGGCAGCGACGCGAAGGATGAGCCGACCAGATTGGTGTAGACCTCGGACTTGACCAGCACCGCCAGTGCGGGTGCTGTGAAGTACAGCAGGAAGATGAAGAACAGCGACCAGAACACCGACTTGCGCGCTTCACGCACCGAGGGGGTGGTGTAGTAGCGCATCAGGATGTGCGGCAGCGAAGCGGTGCCGACCATCAGGCACAGCACCAGCGCGATGAAGTTGCGGCGCTTGTCGTCCGAGGTTTTCCGGTCTTCCGCCCTGGCTGCGGCGATCTCCGCTTCGGTTGCGTTGGGGTTGTCCTTCAGGAGCTTCTTCTCGGCACCCTTTCCGGAGAACGGTGTCGCGTGGGCGGGCACCGGACCGGAGGCCTTTTTGGCGCCGTCGGCGGCTTTTTTAAGTTTGGCCAGCAGTACGTCGGGGCCGGTGAGCTCGGTGATTTCGTGCTCCTTGGCGGTGATCCTGGCGGCGTCGGGTTCGGCTGCGGCGTTCAGTTCCGCAAGCTCGCTTTTCAGCTTGGTGCGCGCCTCGTCCACGATCGGGTCAGCATGGCCGGTGGCCATTGCGTCTTCCAGCGCCTTGATCTTCGCTTCGGTCGCAAGCTGCTTTTCCTTGTGGATCGCACGCACCGAAGCTTCGGCCGCGCCGAGCGTGGTGGCCGGGTCGTTGAGCTCTTTTTCCTTCGCCGTGACTTCCTGCAAAACCTGGCCGTAGGCGATCTGCGGGAGCGGATTGCCGGTGTGGGTCACCGACAGCCACACCACCGGGACCATGTAGGCGATGATGAGGATGATGTATTGCGCGACCTGGGTCCAGGTGACGGCGCGCATGCCGCCGAGGAAGGAACACACCAGGATGCCGGCCAGACCGACAAACACGCCGTACTGGAACTCGATTCCGGTCAGGCGCGCGGTGATGATGCCAACACCGTAGATCTGCGCGACGACGTAGACGAACGAACAGATGATTGCGGCGAGGACACCGAGAATGCGGGGAAGGTTGCCGCCATAGCGCGAGCCAAGAAAATCCGGAATGGTGAACTGACCGAATTTCCTGAGATAGGGCGCGAGGAACAGCGCGACCAGGACGTAGCCGCCGGTCCAGCCCATGATGAAGGCGAGGCCATCATAGCCGGTCAGATACAGGGTACCCGCCATGCCGATGAAGGATGCCGCCGACATCCAGTCGGCGCCGGTTGCCATGCCGTTGAAGATGGCGGGTACGCGACGGCCGGCAACGTAATACTCGGAGACGTCGGCGGTCTTCGACATGATGCCGATCCCGGCGTATAGCGAGATTGTCGCCGCGAGGAAGATATAGCCGATCCATTTCGCGGACAGGCCCATCTGCTCCAGAATCGCGAGCACGATGATGAAGGCAAGGAAACCGCCGGTGTAGAACGTGTAGTACTTCTTCAGCTGGCGGAAGAACTGGCTCTGGGTCAATGTGCTCATTCTTCATCCCCTTCGTGGACGCCGTATGCCTTGTCCATCTTGTTCATCGTGTGTGCGTAGAACCAGATGATGAGCACATAGACGATCAGCGCACCCTGCGCACCCATGTAGAAGGCGAAGGGGAAGCCCATGATGACGATGTCGTTGAGCTGAGGGGCGAAATAGATGACGACGAACGTCACCGTGAACCAGATGGCGAGCAGCACTGCGGTGAGGCGCAGATTCTTGCGCCAGTACTCGTGATGTTTCTCCGACAATTGCATGGCTTGACCTCCGTGTGTGATGAACGGGTACGCGCTTGTTGTGAAGCTGTTTATGCGCGTGCAAGGAGTCTAAGGATTGTTTTTGCGGCAGCCAAGAGAATTAGAACAGGCTAATGCATGGGCAACCAGCGACGCGCACGCAGCAGGCGTTGCAGCTGCCTCAGGGTCGTGATGTTTTCGCGTGCGGCGGCATTGAGCAGCACCAGCCACAGCTCTGCCGTTGCGTAGGCATCGGCGAGTGCACCATGGCGCGCATACACGGTGATGCCGAAGAGCGCGAGCCAGTCGTCGAGCTGCGAACAACGTGAAGCGGCGGCAGGAAACAGCAGCGGCGCCACCACGGCGGCGTCGAACCAGGGTGCGGGGGGACGCAGTCCCAGCCGGGTGTGCAGCGCCCGTTGCAGCACGGCCTGGTCGAATCCGGCGTGAAAGGCGACGCGTGGCGCGGTGGTTGCGAATTCCAGCCAGTCGAGGAGCGCCACATGCGGGGCCTGCCCCGCGCGCTGTTCGCTGCCACTGATGCCGTGGATCAGGATATTGCTGGCTGCGGTGGCTTCCGTCTGCGTCAGTCCCCTCTCGAAACTGTCGTCGAGGTGGATGCGTCCACCTTCGATCGCCACGGCACCGATCGCCAGCAGCGGGTCGCGCGTCGCGTCGAGCCCACCGGTTTCAACGTCGACCACGCACCAACGCTGTGCTGCGAGTGGCCGACCGGGGTCTGGGGCGCGCAGTGCCGCTAGCGCCGTGCGGCGAGCGGCGCTGGTGGCATCGAGCACGGGCGTAGCCTGTCTGGAAAACGGCCAGATCACAACTTGTAATCCAGCGCCAGCCGCGCCTGCACCTTGCGTGCCTGTCGCAGCGCTTCCTTGAGAATGCGGCGGTCGAGCGGATTGAGCGTGTCGGGATCGACGTGATTGTCGGGTATCTCGCCGGCGCGCTGCTGCGAATGCTGGTGACGCAGGCGAAGCAGTTGCAGAAAATGGAAGGCGCGGTTCCAGTCGGCCAGCTCATGGTCGGGGATGTGTAACGCCTGTGCGGCTTCGCGCAGACGCTTCGCGGTATTGGTCTGTGGACTGCCCGCAGCCAGGGCGAAGATACGCGCGGCGTCGACGAATGGCGTGGCGCCGTTCATCTTGAGGTCGATGGTATGCGGGTGCTTCTGATCGTCCGAGAACACGAAGTCGCGGACCACGCCGAGCGGCGGGCGGTTGCGCAGCGCGTTCCTGCTCATCTGGTGGAGGAAGCGCGGGTTCTTCTGCGCCGCGTGCTTGAGCCATGTGCGCAGACCGATGGCGAGTGCGGCGTCGCCGGCAAGTGGACGGAAGTCGAAAAAGATGCTGGCATGCAGCAGCGCCTCGGGGCTGCCATGATCGATCCATTGTGCGAACTGGCGTTCCCAGTCTGCTGCCGACAGGCACCACTGCGGGTTGCCGGCCATGATCTCGCCGCGGCACAAGGGGAAGCCGCAGGCGTCCAGCCGCGAGTTGACACGCTGCGCAAAAGCCATCAGCGCCTCGCGCTGCGCATCATCCGCGTGATCGAAGATCAACGCATTGTCCTGGTCGGTGGCGAGCGTCTGTTCCATCCGTCCTTCCGAGCCAAGCGCTAGCCAGCACCAGCGCAATCCCGCGAGCTTGCGGTCGGTCTCGCTTTCGAACGCGATGATGCGCTCGGTGAGCTGATCGTTGAGGCTGGAGATGATCGCGGTGAGATTCTCCGCGTCCATGCCCTGCGCCAGCAGACTGTGCGCGAGATCACCGATGTCGTGCGCCAGCCCGGGCAGGCGCGCAGGATCGTCGGTGCGCCGGAGCGCCGAGGTGATGCCGTCCACCGACAGCCGACGCAGGGCGAAGATGTCCTTTTCCGACACCACGCCGGTGAGATGCCCGTCGTGCACCAGCGGTAAGTGATGGATGCCCTGACGCGCCATCAGCACCAGCGCATCGGCCACGGGCGCATCGTCCGGCAGGGTTGCGGGCGCGGGCGTCATCACCGCCGAGATCGGCGTGACGAGCGGCACCTGCGCCAGCGTCACGCGTGTCAGCACGTCCTTCAAGGTGAGAATGCCAATCGGCGCATCGGTTTCCTCGGTAACCACGACCGATCCAATACGTGCGGCTTCCATCGCCACGAGCGCTTCCGCGAGTGGCGTGGTGGGACGCACGGCATAGGGTGCGCGTCGTACCACGCTGGCGAGCGGACGGGCGAAGCGCTGCTCGTCATCGAGCGCCAGCGCATACTCAGACTGCACGGCGCGCTGCGATTCCTCCAGCAGGCTGGCGATGCGGCGTGTGCAGAAATCGTTGAATTCCTTACTGCGTGCGAGCAGCGCGTGAAAGTCGCTCGCCGGCAGGAGGTAGCAGAAGGTGTCGGCAGCAGCGATGTAACGGTTGGCAACACCGCGCCCGGCGAGCAGCGCGCCGAGCGGGAACATTTCTCCCGCCGCCAACTGGAACACCGCCTGGTCGTCGGCGGCGACTCCACTGACCGAGCCTTGCTTGATGATGAACAGCGCAGCGGGCCGGACTTCGGCCGGCTCCAGCAGCACGGCATGCTCGGCGTAATACGCTACCGACAGCCGCTGTACCAGCCACAGCACTTCGTCGTTGGCCATCGTGGCGAACGGCGCCTGGCGCCGCAGCGCGTCGACGGTAGCGCGATGCAGACTGTTGGCGAGCGGAATGACGGGATTCATGCGGCAACGTTAGTGGCTGGCGCAAGGTTTGGCAACAAGTGGTCACGCTGCGTCCTGCTTTGCAGGCGAAAGGTAGCGTCTATACTGAACCGGTGCGCTCGCAGAGGGACGGTTTCCAAGGCAGTGGCGCAGGCACCGGCCTCCCCCTCGGTCGTTTCGGACGCGACTTTTCGCATCGATTTTTTCTTCCCGGCCTGCGCTTTCAACATCTTCCGAAAGGAGGCAGGACATGCATACGAGGACGATTTTCTCCCTCCTGCTGGGGGTGCTCGTTATCAGCACTTGGACGACCCCCGTGCAGGCGGAAAACAAGGCCGTCGACAGCAGCGAGGTGACGGCCGCGCAGCCTGGCGGCGGGCCGGAAGACGGCATGAGTCCGGGCATGGTGGCAGGCGCTGCGATGGATCCCGGCATCGCGTGCAGCGGGCCGGGGATGATGGGCGGCGGCTGGGGCATGGGTCCGTGGAGCCGGGTCGATCTGTCGGCTGAGCAGCGCATCCAGGTCAACAGGATCCGGGACGAGACACGCAGAAAGAACTGGGACTTGATGGGCCGGCTGATGGACGAGCAGGCCAGGCTCCGGGACCTGTACGACGCACCCAAGCGGGATACCGACGCATTGAGCGAGGCGCACCGGAAAATCAGCGGACTGAAGCAGCAGATATACGAGTCGTCGGAAGATGCCTACGACCGCATAGACGCCATCCTGACGCCAAAACAGAAGGAAAAACCTTCGTGGCGCTTCTGGCGCCGTTGGTGAGTAGCACATCGGGATAGGGGCGGTCAGGATACCTGACCGAACCCCTCCCGCACCACCCGGTATGCGGGTCCGCACCGGGCGGTTGAAGTAGTTGAGGTCACCGGGCTTGCGTTGCTCCCGACCCGATGCCCAAGGTTGCGTGATGCCGATTCGGCGACGCCGGTTCCTCGCTGCCGTGGCTCGTCGGGCTTCACCCTATTCT
>JANJXF010000140.1 GCA_024709165.1 Thiobacillus sp.
CGCGGCGGGATGAACGCACGCCCCCGCCTTGTCCGATTCATCGGTCCGGACTAAACTAACAAAACTTGGTCTATCCGGACGCACCATGCATACCGTCAACATCCACGAAGCCAAGACCCAGCTGTCGAAACTGGTCGAGCAGGCCGTCGAAGGCGAGTCCTTCATCATCGCCAAGGCAGGCAAGCCGCTGGTCAAGGTCACGCGCCTGGACGCCCCTTCAGGCAAGCAGGTAAGAAGACTGGGATTCATGGCAGGACAGATCGCCGTGCCGGACGATTTCGACCGCATGGGCAGCGAAGCCATCGCGCAACTGTTCGGCGAATCGGCGTGAAACTCCTGCTGGACACGCACCTGCTGCTGTGGGCGGCGGGCACGCCCAAGCGGCTGCCTGCCGCAGCGCGCCGGCTCATCGAAGACGCGGGGAATACCCTGTTGTTCAGTGCCGCCAGCCTGTGGGAAATCGCCATCAAGCGCAATCTGGGACGGGCCGATTTTCAGGTCGATGCCCGCTTGCTGCGCCGGGGTCTGCTCGACAACGGTTACGAGGAGTTGCCCGTCAGCAGCGAACACGCCGTGTTCATCGACAGCCTGCCGGATCTGCACAAGGACCCGTTCGACCGCATCCTGATCGCTCAGGCGACGGTCGAAGGCATTGCCCTGCTGACGTCGGATGCCGTCATTGCGCAGTACCCCGGCCCGATCCGGAAATTCTGACAGCATGACTGCGCGCGTCGTCGTTGGCCTGTCGGGCGGGGTCGACTCCGCAGTGGCCGCGCATCTCCTGAAGCAGCAGGGCTACGACGTCCTCGGCGTTTTCATGAAGAACTGGGACGACGATGACAACACCGGGTACTGCACCGCGCGGCAGGATTTTCTCGACGTGCTGGCGGTGGCCGACGTGCTCGGCATCGAGGTCGAGGCGGTCAACTTCGCCGCCGAGTACAAGGAACGCGTGTTCAGCTATTTCCTCGCCGAATACCAGGCCGGCCGCACGCCCAACCCCGACGTGCTGTGCAACGCCGAGATCAAGTTCAAGGCCTTCCTCGACGACGCCATCGCGCGCGGCGCGGAATACATCGCCACCGGCCACTACGTCGGCAAGGGGCAGGATGCCGCGGGGCGCGCCACGCTGCTCAAGGCCCATGACACCAACAAGGACCAGAGCTACTTTCTCTATCGCCTCAACCAGGCGCAGCTCCGCCCTGCCCTGTTCCCGCTGGCGCGCCTGCGCAAGCCCGAAGTGCGCGAGATCGCAAGACAGATCGGCCTGCCCAACGCCGCCAAGAAAGACTCGACCGGCATCTGCTTCATCGGCGAGCGCAACTTCCGCGAATTCCTCGAACGCTACCTGCCGCGCGACCCCGGCGACATGAAAACGCCCGAGGGCCGCGTCGTGGGGCAGCACCAGGGGCTGATGTACTACACCCTGGGCCAGCGTCAGGGCCTCGGCATCGGCGGACAGAAGGGCGGCAGCGAGGAACCCTGGTTCGTCGCCGCCAAGGACATGGCGAGCAACACCCTGATCGTGGTGCAGGGCCACGATCACCCGCTCTTGAAGCGCGGCACGCTCGCCGCCGGGCAGCTCAGCTGGATTTCCGGCAGCGCACCCGCCCCGGACAGGCATTACACCGCCAAGACCCGCTACCGCCAGACCGACGCCGCCTGCCGCATCACGAAGCTGGACGCCGACACACTCGAACTCGCGTTCGACGCGCCGCAATGGGCGGTCACGCCCGGGCAATCGGTCGTCCTGTACGACGGCGAGGTGTGTCTTGGCGGCGGCATCATCTCCTGACTGTGCGCGGCGCCTTGCCAGCCCCAACCTGACCAACTAGACTAAGCACAGACTTTTTCGGGGATGCCCGCCATGAAACCGCCCGTCAACATTTATGACGCCAAGACGCAACTCTCGCGCCTGGTGGACCAGGCCCTGCAGGGAGAGGATGTCGTGATCGCGCGCTCCGGCAAACCTGTCGCCCGACTGACCCGCCTCACACCTCAACCTAAGAAGCGCCGTCTGGGCCTGCTCGATGGCCAGTTCAAGATTCCCGACGATTTCAACGCCCCGTTGCCGGCGGACGTGCTGTCCGCTTTCGAAGGTGGGGATTGATGCGCATCCTGCTCGACACGCACATTCTGCTGTGGAGCGTGGCGCAAAGCGACCGCCTGCCCCCCGCCGCACGGGAGCTGCTGGAGAACATGGAAAATTCGCTCTATTGCAGCGTCACCAGCCTGTGGGAAATCGCCATCAAGACCGCACTGGGTCGGCCCAATTTCGTTGTCGACCTGCACAAGCTGCGGCAGGCGCTTGGCCGTGTGGGCATTGCCGAACTGACGGTCGAGGGCACCCACACCGAAACCCTGCTGCGGCTTCCCCCCATCCACAAGGATCCCTTCGACCGCATGCTGGTCGCGCAAAGCATGGCTGAACCGCTGGTGCTGTTGACGAACGACGCTATCCTGGCCGAATACTGGGATGGCGTGAAGCTCGTCTAGCATGCTTTTCGCACCCCACCATTCACCCTGACCGAAATACCCGACTCGTCTTGCTCATGAGC
Organism: Thiobacillus sp.; assembly: GCA_024709165.1. GTDB lineage: Bacteria > Pseudomonadota > Gammaproteobacteria > Burkholderiales > Thiobacillaceae > Thiobacillus. Next base: position 2,559 of record JANJXF010000140.1, read on the forward strand.
CAACCCGCCGCCCCCGCTCCCGCCGCCAACTTCATCCGCAACCTCATCGACGAGCAGAACGCCGCCGGTAAATGGGGCGGCCGCGTCGAGACGCGCTTCCCGCCCGAGCCCAACGGCTACCTGCATCTGGGCCACGCCAAGTCGATCTGCCTCAACTTCGGCCTGGCGCGCGACTACGGCGGCGTCTGCCACCTGCGCTTCGACGACACCAACCCGGAGAAGGAAGAGCAGGAATACGTCGACTCCATCATCGAATCGGTGAAGTGGCTCGGCTTCGACTGGGGCAAGCACCTCTACTACGCCTCGAACTACTTCGACACCATGTACGCCTGCGCCGAATACCTCATCCAGGCCGGCCACGCCTACGTCGATTCGCTCTCCGCCGACGAGATGCGCGTCTGGCGCGGCACGCTCACCGAGCCGGGCAAGGACAGTCCTTACCGCACCCGCAGCGCCGACGAGAACCTCGACCTCTTCCGCAAGATGCGCGCCGGCGAATTCTCCGACGGCGCCCACGTCCTGCGCGCGAAGATCGACATGGCCTCGCCCAACATCAACCTGCGCGACCCGGCGATCTACCGCATCAAGCACGCGACGCACCACAACACCGGCGACACCTGGTGCATCTACCCGATGTACACCTACGCGCATCCGATCGAGGACGCGATCGAGCACATCACCCACTCGATCTGCACGCTGGAATTCGAGGACCAGCGCCCGTTCTACGACTGGCTCCTGGACAAGCTCGCCGACGGTGGTTTCTTCACCCGCCCGCTGCCGCAGCAGATCGAGTTCGCGCGCCTGAACCTCACCTACGTCGTGCTCTCCAAGCGCAAGCTGATCCAGCTGGTCGACGAAAAGCACGTCTCCGGCTGGGACGACCCGCGCATGCCCACGCTCGTCGGCGCACGCCGCCGCGGCTACACGCCGGAAGGCTTCCGCCGCTTCACCGACCAGATCGGCGTGTCGAAGTCCGACGGCTGGATCGACTACAGCGTGTTCGAGGCCTGCCAGCGCGATGTATTGAATGATTCCGCACTGCGCCGCATCGCCGTGCTCGACCCGGTGAAATTGATCATCGACAACTACCCGGAAGGCCAGAGCGAAGACTGCTTCGCCCCCAACCATCCGCAGCAGCCGGACCTCGGCAAGCGTGCCGTCCCATTCTCGCGCGAACTGTGGATCGAGCGCGAGGACTTCGAGGAGACGCCGCCCAAGGGCTACTTCCGGCTATATCCGCCGCGTCTCGACGCGTCGGGCGTCATGCAGCCCGGCAACTCGGTGCGCCTGCGCTACGGCTACGTCGTCACATGCACCGGCTGCGACAAAAACGCCGACGGCACCATCACCGCCGTCCACTGCGACTATCTCCCCGACACCAAGTCCGGTACCCCCGGCGCCGACTCGGTCAAGGTCAAGGGCAACATCCACTGGGTGAGCGCGGCGCACGCCATTGATGCCGAAGTGCGCATCTACGACCGCCTGTTCAGGACCGCGCAACCGGGCCAGGAAACAGGCAACTTCCTCGACGACCTCAACGCCGATTCGGTGAAGGTGATCCGCGCGCAACTCGAACCCGTGTTGAAGGACGCCGCGCCCGAGCAGTCATTCCAGTTCGAGCGGCATGGCTACTTCGTCGCCGATCGCGCTGATACGAAGCCTGGGGCGCCGGTGTTCAACCGGACGGTGACGCTGAAGGATTCGTGGGCGAAGGCAGGCAGTTGAATCATGTGTAAGGCGCAGCGCCTCCGACTGGCGAGCGAGGAGGTTCAGGTTGGGAACTCAGCCATACTGTTATTCAGACAGTCCGGTGGCCTGTTATAGTCCGCAGGTTCAAGTTTTCGGGCGAGCTTGCCCCGACAGCGCGCCGCGAACTCCGCCGGCGTCAGATCGCCAAGCGAACTGTGCGGCCGCCACTCGTCGTACTCCCTCCACCAGATATCGATCCGAATTCGAGCCTCGGTCAGGCTGGTGAACCAATGCTCGTTCAAGCACTCGTCCCGAATCTCGGCCAAACGGCTGGTCACGCGCTGTCAGTTCCGCGGGTGCACCGGGTCGCTGATTATTTCACCAATCAGTCCCCGTACCGCATCCTCGATCATGTCGAGGTTTTCCTCGAACCCCTGCGGGCCGCCGTAATACGGGTCGACCACGTCGAGGTTGGGAAACCTGCGGCTGAACGACAGCAGGCGCCGCACCTTGGCATGCTGATGCGCCGGCGCACGCGCGATGACGCGCTGGTAGTTATCGGCATCCATCACCAGGATGTAGTCGAAGCGTTCGAAATCCTCGTCTTCCACCTGACGGCCACGCAGACCGGAAATCTCCACACCTCGCCGCCGTACGGCCTGTTGCGCGCGTGGATCGGGGGGGGAACCAATGTGATAGGCGTGTGTTCCCGCCGAATCCACTTCCACGCGCCGCTCGAGACCCGCTTCCTGCAGCGCCTTGCGCAACATGCCTTCCGCCATGGGCGATCTGCAGATGTTGCCCATGCACACCATCAACACCCTAGTCATGTTCTTCCACTCCAAATAGCACCTGCTTGAGTTCCTTCAACTGGTCGCGTAGTTCCGCGGCCTTCTCGAATTCAAGATTTTTCGCCGCGTCCAGCATGTCCTTTTCCAGCTTCTTGACCTGCCGGGCAAGCGCTTTCTCGTCCATCACCCTGTATGCTGCCACGGTCTGCGCGGCCTTGAGCTCCTGGCGGCTGGCGTCGGCGTCATAGACGCCGTCGATGATGTCCTTGATGCGTTTGACCACGCCACGCGGCGTGATGCCGTGCTCGGCGTTGAACGCGATCTGCTTGCCGCGCCTGCGCTCGGTCTCGTCGATCGCGCGCCGCATCGAGTCGGTGACTTTGTCGGCGTAGAGGATCGCGGTGCCGTTGAGATGGCGTGCGGCGCGGCCGATGGTCTGGATCAATGAACGCTCGGAACGCAGGAAACCTTCCTTGTCGGCGTCGAGGATGGCCACCAGCGACACTTCGGGAATGTCGAGTCCCTCGCGCAGGAGGTTGATGCCGACCAGCACGTCGAATTCGCCCAGCCGCAGGTCGCGAATGATCTCGACGCGCTCGACGGTGTCGATGTCGGAATGGAGGTAGCGCACACGGATGCCGTGCTCGGCGAGATAGTCGGTGAGGTCTTCGGCCATGCGCTTGGTGAGCGTGGTGACCAGCACGCGTTCGCCGACATCCACGCGTTTTTTCGCCTCGCTCATGAGATCGTCGACCTGCGTGCCGACCGGCCGCACTTCGACCACCGGGTCGACCAGGCCGGTCGGCCGCACGACCTGCTCGACCACCTGCCCCGCGTGGGTGCGCTCTTAGTCGGCGGGTGTCGCCGAGACGAACACGCACTGGCGCATCTTGGTCTCGAACTCCTCGA
>JANJXF010000078.1 GCA_024709165.1 Thiobacillus sp.
CCTGCCATCGTCCTGCACTGGCTGGTCGCCCTGCTGATCTTCGTCGCGTTTCCGCTTGGCGTGTACATGCACGAGCTGCCGCTTTCGCCCAGGAAGCTGGAGCTTTACAGCTACCACAAGTGGATCGGCGTGACGATCTTCCTGCTGGTCGGGCTGCGCCTGGCGTGGCGCGCGACGCATGTGCCGCCGCCGCTGCCGGAGGGCATTGCCGCATGGCAACGCCGTGCCAGCGCGGCCGTGCATGGCCTGCTGTATGTCCTGATGGTCGCGATCCCGTTAACCGGCTGGCTCATGAGCTCGGCCAAGGGCTTCCAGACCGTGTGGTTCGGCATCGTGCCCTTGCCGGACCTGGTGGAAAAAAACCGCGAGCTCGGCGATCTGCTTGCCGGCGTGCACCAGACGCTGAACTTTGCGCTGCTGGGGCTGGTCATCCTGCACGTGGCCGCGGCCCTGCAACATCATTTCATCGAACGCCAGCCTTTCCTGCAGCGCATGGGCCCGGGCGGAAAGACAAAGGAGTCGACATGAAAGCACTGCCCCTCGGATTGCTCGCTCTGTTCGTTGCCTCCACCGCGCATGCGGTGGAATACGCCACGGTGCTGCCCAAGCAGAGCCGCGTCGAATTCGAATTCCGCCAGATGGGCGTGCCGGTGAAGGGCGGCTTCAAGCGTTTCACCACCCAGATGACGTTCGATCCGGCGCGCCCGGAAGCCGCCCGTGCGCAGATCGAGATCGATCTCGCCAGCATCGACGCCGGCTCGGCAGAAGCCGACGACGAAGCCGCCGGCAAGCTCTGGTTCAACCGCAGTGCATATCCCAAGGCGAGCTTCGTGTCGTCCACCGTGCGCGCGCTCGGCAATGACCGTTATGAGATGCGCGGCACACTCACCCTCAAGGGCCGCAGCCGCGAACTCGTCGTTCCGGTACGCTTCGTGCCCGGCAAGACCGCCGCCGCCTTCGACGGCAGCTTCAGTCTCAACCGTCTCGACTTCGGCATCGGCGAAGGCATGTGGGCCGACGTGTCCACCGTCGCCAACGAGGTTCGGGTGTCCTTCCGTATTGCCGCCACCGGCAAGTAACCCGTCGTTCCATCCACCAAGGAGCTCCGCATGAAACGAATCGTCTCCCTCGCCGCACTGGCCGCGTTCGCCGTTACCGCCCACGCCGCCCCGGAAACCTACACCGTCGACAACAGCCATACTTTCCCGTATTTCACTTACAGCCACTTTGGCTTCTCCAATCAGACCCACCGCTTCGACAAGGCCAGCGGCACGGTCATGCTCGACCGGGCGGCAAAGAACGGTGCAGTGGACATCGTCATCGACGCGACCTCGGTGAGCACCGGCTACCCCTTGTTCAACGAGCACATCCAGAGTGAGGATTTCTTCGACACCACGCGCAACCCGACCATCACGTTCAAGTCGCAGGCGATGAAATTCAAGGGCGACCAGCCGGCGAGCGTCACCGGCGACCTGACCATCAAGGGCGTCACCCGGCCGGTGACGCTGGCGATCACCCAGTTCAAGTGCATGCCGCATCCGATCCGCAAGGTCGATGCCTGCGGCGCTAACGCCAGCACGAAACTCAAGCGGTCCGACTTCAACATGGGCAAGTACGCGCCAGGCGTCGGCGACGACGTCTCGCTGGTGATCGCAATCGAAGCCTACAAGGCTGCGCCGGCACAGTGAGTCCTGTCGGCGGCGTCCGGTAAAATACGGCTTTGCCGTCCGGAACGCCGCCTGTGGAAGCCCATCGCCTCGAACTGCTCGCGCCGGCGCGCGACGCCGACATCGGCATCGAAGCCGTCAACCACGGCGCCGATGCCGTATACATCGGCGGACCGTCCTTCGGCGCGCGTGCGGCGGCGGCCAATACCGTCGCCGACATCGCGCGGCTCGTCGCCTATGCGCACCGCTTCCATGCGCGTGTATTCGCCACGCTCAACACCATCCTCGCCGACGACGAGCTGGAGCCGGCACGCAAACTGATCTGGCAGTTGTACGAGGCGGGCGTCGATGCGCTCATCGTCCAGGATATGGGCCTCCTGGAACTGGATCTGCCGCCGATCCAGCTTCATGCCAGCACGCAGTGCGATATTCGCACTCCGGCGAAGGCGCGCTTCCTGCAGGACGTGGGTTTTTCCCAGCTGGTACTCGCACGCGAACTGGACCTCGGCGAGATCGCCGCGATCCGTGCCGCCACGCGTCCCGACACCACGCTCGAATATTTCGTCCACGGCGCGCTGTGCGTCGCCTACAGCGGCCAGTGCTACATCAGCCACGCCCACACCGGACGCAGCGCGAACCGCGGCGACTGCTCGCAGGCCTGCCGCCTGCCGTATCAGGTATTGGACCTGGAAGGTCGCGTGGTCGCACACGACAGACACGTACTGTCGATGAAGGACAACAACCAGAGCGCGCACCTCGAAGCCCTGGCCGACGCCGGCATTCGCAGCTTCAAGATCGAGGGGCGTTACAAGGACCTGGGCTACGTGAAGAACATCACCGCCCATTACCGCACCTTGCTCGATAGGCTCATCGAGCGCCGGCCGGAGTTCGCGCGCGCGTCGTCCGGACGCGCGGCCTTCAGCTTCACGCCCGACCCCGACCAGAATTTCAACCGCGAATTCACCGATTACTTCGTCAACGGCCGCCGCGATGACATCGGTGCCTTCGACTCGCCGAAGAATCCGGGGCTACCGATCGGCCATGTCACAGAGCTGGGCGACGGGTGGATCGAACTCGAAACCGACACCCCGGGCACGGTGCTCAACAATGGCGACGGCCTGTGCTACTACACGTTGCAGAAGGAACTCGCCGGCTTTGCCATCAACCGCGCCGAGAAGGCAGATGAGGGAAGATGGCGGGTGTTCCCCAGGGACCCGCTGACAGGTTTCAGGGATCTGTACGTGGGAACCCGGATCAACCGCAACCGCGACATGGCCTGGCTGCGCATGCTGGAAAAATCCTCCGCCGAGCGCCGTATCGACGTGTGGCTGCATCTTGCCGAGATTGCCGATGGTTTCGTGTTGACGCTCACCGATGAAGACGGACACGTCGCCAGCGTCGAGGCGGCGCACGCCAGGGAAGCGGCCAGGGATGCGGCGAGGATGCAGGCAAGCCTGCACGAGCATCTCGGCAAGCTCGGCGCGACGATTTTCCAGGCGCTGGAGATACGCATCGAGCTGTCGCAGCCCTGGTTCCTGCCGGCCTCGTTCGTCAATGCGCTGCGGCGGGACGCGGCGGCCGCGCTGGAAGACGCACGTGCCGCGGCATACCGGCGTCCCCCCCGGGCGCCGGTAGCGGAGCCGCCAGCGACGTATCCCGAGGACACGCTGAGCTATCTTGCCAACGTCTCCAACCACAAGGCGCATGACTTCTATGCCAGGCACGGCGTCAGGATCATCGCCGCCGCGTATGAGAGCCACGAGGAGACCGGCGAGGTCTCGCTCATGATCACCCGCCACTGCGTGCGCTATTCGCTTTCCCTGTGCCCGAAGCAGGCCAAGGGCATCACGGGCGTGCAGGGCACGCTGCGCGCGGCCCCGCTGACGCTGGTCAACGGCAGCGAACGCCTGACGCTGCGCTTCGACTGCAAGCGTTGCGAGATGCACGTGATGGGGAAGATCAAGCCGGCGGTCGTGCGCCAGGCCGTGCCGTTGAAGTTCTACGCCACCCGGTCGGCGCGCTGAATTTCAGCCCGGGCGCGCCGGCAAGCGGTCGCCCAGTTTCAGCAGGAATTCCGTGTGGCGCGCTTCGGCGCGCAGATAGGCGGCGATCAGGCACTCGGCATCCTCGGTAAGGCGGCTGCCGGCGGGTCCGCTCTCCACCAGCGGCACATGCCAGGCGTTGTTCATCGCGTCGACTGTATCCCACGCTGCCTTGTAGCTCATCTTCATGGCTTTTGCCGCGCGCGAGATCGAGCCCGTTTCGCGGATGTGCTGCAGCAACTCGACGCGGCCACGGCCAAGAAAATTGCGGCCGTCGAGCGTGATCCAGAAACGGCCGTCGGCCTTGAGCGGAGTATCCATGCGGCGAGTGTAGCAAAGCGGCTAGAATGCCCGCATGACTGCGTCGACTGTTTTCCGGCCATGACCGCCTTCCTTGCCGTCGGGCTGGGCGCGGCCATCGGTGCCTGGCTGCGCTGGGGGCTTGGACTCTGGCTCAATCCCGTGTTCCCCTCGCTGCCGCTGGGGACGCTGGCCGCCAACGTGGTCGGCGGTTACTGCATCGGCCTGCTGCTCGCGTGGTTCACCGAGCATCCGGGCGTGCCGCCGGAAGCGCGGCTGTTCCTCATCACCGGTCTGCTTGGTGGACTCACGACGTTCTCCACCTTCTCCGCCGAGGTCGTCACCGCGCTCATGCGCGGCCTGTGGCTGACCGGCGGCGCCATCGCGCTGGCCCACCTTGCCGGTTCGCTCACCGCCACCGGGCTCGGTTTCTACACCCTGAGGCTATTCAGGTGAACACGGTCTGTCTGCAGGTCTTCGTCTCGGAATCCAGCCGCCATCATGGCCGGCTGACCTACGAATGGCTTCTCGACACGGCGCAGCGGCTGGGCGTGCCGGGCGGCTCGGCGTTTCGCGCGCTCGCGGGCTTCGGCCGCCACGGTCGCCACGACGCGGGGTTCTTCGAGCTGGCCGGCGAACTGACGGTGGTGGTCGAGTTCTTCGTCGACGCCGCCGAGGCGGAGCGTCTGCTGCGGGCGATCGCCGAAGCCCGCCTGCAACTGGTCTATGCGCAGTGGCCGGCACAGGTCGGCGTGACTGTGCCGCTGTCGGCTTGAGGGTTCAGGCGAAACGCGCCGTGCCGTCGCGCGCGAGCAAGGCGGCGCCGTAGGCGGCTTCGGTGTGTGCTGCGCGCGTCACCGGCACGCCCAGGTGACGCGCGCGGATGCGCGTCCAGGCGGAATTTCGCGCGCCGCCGCCGGCGGTCTCCACGCGGCGCAGCGGGCTCGCGCCAAGGTCTGCGAGCAGGGCGTAGCCCTTCGCCTCGATGCGCGCGAGGCTTTCCAGCAAGCCGTGCAGGAATTCGGCGTCATCCTCCGGGCGCGGCGTGAGGCGTGGCGCGAGCGCCGGGTCGTTGACCGGGAAACGCTCGCCGGTGCGCGGCAGAGGAATGTAGTCGAGCGGGCTGGCCACATCGGGATCGATTCTGGCGGACAGCGCGCCCAGCGTGCGGTCGTCGAAGAACTGCCGCAATACTGCGCCGCCCGCGTTGGAGGCGCCGCCCGCCAGCCAGCGCGTGCCGAACCAGTGCGAATAGACGCCGTGGGCGGTCGATTCCACCCGCGTGTCGGAGAGCAGCTTCAGCACCAGCGTGCTGCCGAGCGAGGTGACGGCCTCGCCGCTGCCGGACATCTGGGCGGCGAGGAAGGCGGCGATGGAGTCGGTGGTGCCGGCGCGCACCACGCAGTCGCTGGCGATGCCGAGGTAGCGGGCACGGCGATGCGCGATCGACCCGAGCGCCGCGCCGGGCGCGACCGGCTGCGGCAGGTAGTCGACGTCGGCGAGGTATTCGACCCAGTCGGACCATGCCAGCGTGTCGAGGTCCAGCCCCATCTTCAGTGTGTTGTGATAATCGGAAAATCCGACCCGGCCCGACAGCAGGCCGCCGAGCCAGTCGGCCTGGTTGACGTAGAGCCGCGCGCCGGCCGGTCCGAGGCGCTTCTTCAGCCACAACACCTTGGCCAGCCCCGAAGTGACCGCGGCGGCGGGATGCCCGGGTTCGGCGGCGCGGGCGATGTGCGCCGCTTCCTCGACCGCGCGGCCGTCGTTGTAGAGCAGCGGCGGGTGGCGCGGGTCGAGCGCTTCGTCGCAGGCGAGCACCGTGCCCGAAGTGCCGTCGACCGCGATTGCGGCGAGCCGCTGGCGCAGCGCGGCCGGCAGCGAGGCGAGCAGATCCCACAGCGCCTCGCGCCAGATGCCGGCGCACTCGTAGTCCCTCAGCGTGCCGAAGTCGCGCTTGTCTTCGGCGACCACGGCACCGGCCGCGTCGATGACGCAGGCGCGCGCACCCGAGGTGCCGAAGTCGATCCCAAGAAAACATGCGGTCATGCGGGCAGTCTGCCGCGCTGTCAGCGTCGCGGCAAGCTCACTGCGGCGTCGCCGGATATGCGATGATTCAGCCAAACCAGAACCAGGGGGAGCACCGGCCATGCCGGACACGGACAAGCAGGACAACGATTTCGCGCTGCAACCCACGCAGCAGCCCGCCGAATTGCCGCTCAAACCCAAGCGGGACAAAAAGCCCGCCAAAG
>JANJXF010000012.1 GCA_024709165.1 Thiobacillus sp.
ACGGGCAGCGGCTATTTTGCGGCGCTGCTGGCGGCGCAGGCGGCCGAGGTGGCGAGCGTCGAGATCGTTCCCGAACTCGCGGATGCCGCGCGGCAGAAACTGCGTGCGCACGGCGTCACCAACGTCGAGATTCACGTCGGCGACGCCGCGCACGACTGGTTCGATCCCTCCGGTTTCGATGTCATCGTGCTTACCGGGTCGACGCCGCTCCTGTCGGAGGCCTGGCGCGGACGCCTGCGTGAAGGTGGACGGCTGTTCGCCATCGTCGGCGAGCCGCCGGCGATGCAGGCGCAACTCGTCACGCGCAGCACGGTGGGGGCTGCGCGCAGCGTCACCCTGTTCGAGACCTGCGTCAAGCCGCTGATCAACGCCCCGCAACCCACCGCGTTCGTGTTCTGAATCCCGGTCCATGCGCAGCATGCGCCCCGCCGAGCTCGCGGCCCGTCTGCAGACGGATTACACGGCGACCCTGATCGACGTGCGGGAGCCTTGGGAATGGGACGTGTGCCGCGTGCCCGGCGCCATTTTCATCCCCATGGGCGAACTCCCGGCACGCGCGCAGGAATTGAACAAGCAGGTGGAAACCGTCGTCATCTGCCATCATGACGTGCGCAGCTTTTACGCCGCACGCTATCTTGAAACCCTCGGCTTCGACGATGTCGTCAACCTGTCCGGCGGCATCGCCGCGTGGGCGGACGAGGTCGACCCCACGATGCCGCGCTACTGAACTCATCTTAGGACCGCCTGCCATGCTCCCGAAGCCCCTGTTTCTCGCCCTGACGCTTGTCCTGGCGCCTGCCGTGCACGCCGCCAACCTGTCCGACGTCTTTCGCGATGCACAGGCTTACGACGCACAGTACGCCGCCGCGCGCGCGGCGTGGCAGGCCGGTCAGGAAAAAACGGCGCAGGGCCGCGCCGGCCTGCTGCCGCAGGTGAATCTGTCGGGCAACGTGCGCTACAACGAGGCCGATACCGATTTCGGCGATACGGATTATTCGTCCAATTCCCTCGCCATCCAGGCTACCCAGCCGCTCTTCCGTCGGCAGAACATGGTGCAGTACGAACAGGCGAAGAACCAGGCGAAGATCGCCGACGCACAGTTGAAGGTCGCCGAGCAGGATCTGGTCCTGCGCGTCGCGCAGGCTTACTTCGACGTGCTGCAGTCGCAGGACAATCTCGCCTTCATCGCCGCACAGAAGGCCGCGATCAGCGAGCAGCTGGCTGCCGCCAAGCGCAATTTCGAGGTCGGCACCGCCACCATCACCGACACCCACGAAGCGCAGGCGCGCTTCGACCTCGCAGTGGCGCAGGAAATCGCCGAGCAGAACAGCTTCAACATCCGCCTGCGCGCGTTGGAGAAGCTCATCGGCAAACCCGCCAGCGGGCTCGACGTGCTTGCCGAGGACAAAATCCTCAAGACCGAGCCCGGCGCCATCGATGATTGGGCGCAACGCGCCGCGACCGGCAACCTCACAGCCGAAATCCAGCGCCTCGCGAAAGCCATCGCCGACCAGGACGTCGAACGCAACCGCGCCGGGCACTATCCCACGCTCGACGCCGTCGCGGGCTATTCGGTCAACAACAATCTGAGCGCCGGCGTAGCGCGCTATGACGCCAACATCGCGCAGATCGGCCTCGAACTCAACCTGCCGGTCTACCAGGGGGGGCTCACCAGCTCGCGCGTGCGCGAAGCCGTCGCCAACCAGGAAAAAGCGCGCCAGGACCTGGAGAACGCCGGCCGCGAAGCCAGCCTGCAGGCGCGTCAGGCGTGGTTGAACGTCAACAGCGGCGCCGCCCGCGTGCGCGCACTGGAACAGGCGCTCACCTCCACCCGGGCGCAGCTCGACTCCACCAAGCTCGGCCTGCAGGTCGGCGTGCGCACCAGCCTCGACGTGCTCGACGCCGAGCAGCAGGTGCTGTCCGCGCGCCGCGATCTGGCCGGTGCGCGCTACGCGTATCTGCTTTCCGGTCTTTCCCTGAAGGCCGCCGCCGGCACCCTCAGCCCCGCCGACCTCGCCGGAATCGACCAGTACCTGAAGCCTGCACCGTAGGAGAGGCGCCGCCAGCCCGACAGGGCACGTCGACCGCAACTACTCCTTCGCAAGCAAGGGCGCAATCAGCCCCGCCATGTGCGCGGCCGCACCGCGATGCGCCCGGGCGAACGCCTGACCGGCCTCACCCATGCGCGCGCGCGCTGGCGCATCGGTGAGCAGCTTCAGTGCGTGGTCGATCAGCGCATCGGCGTCCTCGACCCGCAACACCGCACCCGCCTCAATCGCCCGCCGCGTCGCTGCGTCGAAGTTGAACGTGTGCGGCCCCACCAGCACGGGGCGACCCACACTCGCCGGCTCGATGAGATTCTGCCCACCCAGGGGCAGCAGGCTGCCACCGACGAAAGCGACGTCGCACGCCGCGTAATACGCGAACATCTCGCCCAGACTGTCGCCGAGCAGCACACGCGTGTCCGCTTTCAACGTTGTCTCACCGAGCGTGCTGCGACGCTCGCTGCGCAAACCCGTCACCTCGATCAGATGTGCCACTGTGTCGAAGCGTTGCGGGTGGCGTGGCACCAGCACCAGCAGCACATCGGCCGGCGCGCGTGCAGCGAATGCGCGCAGAATCGGCGCTTCCTCGCCCTCGCGTGTGCTCGCTGCCAGCAGCACCGTGCGTTCGCCCCACTGCCTGCGCCATGCCGCGCCCCGCGCAAGCAAAGACACCGGCGGCGCAATATCGAACTTCAGGTTGCCCGTGACGTCCACGGACGATGCGCCGAGGCTGCGTAGCCGCGCTGCATCCGCCCCGCTCTGTGCGCCGACCGCCGCGATGCGCTGCAGGCAGGCCCGGGTCAGCGCCGGCAGCCGTGCATAACCGCGTGCCGAACGTTCCGACAGGCGCGCGTTTGCCAGCACAAGAGGCACGTTCGCATGCGCCGCGGCATGGATGAGATTCGGCCACAGCTCGGTTTCCATGAGGACACCCGCGCACGGCCGTGTACGGCGCAGGAAACGACGCACCAGTCCAGCGTAATCGTAAGGCAGATAAACGATCCGCGCGAAACCACCATATAGCGCCTCCGCTGTCGCGCGTCCGGTAGGCGTCATGCAGGTGAACAACAACGGCACACCCGGATACGCATCGCGCAAGACCGCGACCAGCGGTTCTGCGGCACGCATCTCGCCGACCGAAACCGCATGGATCCACAGGGCGCCGGTGACCGGCGCGGGGTCCAGTGCCAGCCGTTCACGCCAGCGATGCAGATAGCCGCGCTCGCGCTGGCCGCGCCACAGAAGCCGCAGCGGGACCAGCGGCGCGACCAGCAGCAGAACGGCGCGGTAGAGCATCCAGTCGAGGAACAGGCGCAGGGTGGGCATCGCCGGATTGTAAGGGGACGAATGCTAGAATCAATGCGACTCATGGAGACCAGAGAATGAAAATCCTGCTCACCGGTGCTGCCGGGTTCATCGGCATGCACGTCGCGCAGATCCTGCTCGAACGCGGCGACGAGGTCATCGGCATCGACAACCTCAACGACTACTACGATCCCGCCTTGAAGCTTGCGCGCCTAGAACAGCTCAAGCCCTGGTCCGGCTTCCGCTTCGTCAAGGACGACATCGCCGACCGCATGGTGATGGAAGACCTGTTCGCAAAAGGACATTTCGACGCCGTCATCAACCTTGCCGCACAGGCCGGCGTACGCTACTCGCTGAAGAATCCGCACGCCTACGTGCAGTCCAACTTGGTCGGCTTCGCCAACCTGCTTGAAGGCTGCCGCCACCACGGCGTCAAGCATTTCGTCTACGCCAGTTCATCGAGCGTCTACGGCGCCAACACTCGGATTCCCTTCTCGGTGCACGACCCGGTCAACCATCCGGTGAGCCTGTATGCCGCGAGCAAAAAAGCCAACGAGCTGATGGCGCATACCTACTCGCACCTCTACGGCCTGCCGACCACGGGGCTGCGCTACTTCACCGTCTACGGCCCCTGGGGCCGCCCCGACATGTCGCCGTGGCTCTTCACCTCGGCGATACTGGAAGGCCGCACCATCGACGTCTTCAACCACGGCGACATGATGCGCGACTTCACCTACATCGACGACATCGCCGACGGCACGGTGCGCGTGCTCGACCGCATCCCGCAGGGCAACCCGAACTTCGACCACATGAACCCCGACCCCGCCACCAGCCACGCGCCCTATCGCATCTACAACATCGGCAACCACACCCCGGTGCAGCTGATGGACTTCATCGGCACCATTGAGAAGGCGCTGGGGCAGGAAGCGAAGAAGAATTTTCTGCCAATGCAGGACGGCGACGTGCAGGCAACCTATGCCGATGTGGATGACCTGATCCGCGACACCGGTTTCAAGCCAGCGACTTCGCTCGAATACGGTATCGGGAGGTGGGTGGAGTGGTATCGGGGGTACAAGCGACTGGAGTGATTTTTGAGTTTTCTGATACAAACTTTGCGTGATTTGCACGAAAGACAAAAAAGAATCCGAATTGAGGCGGATATCCATTGGATGGTCACAGCACCCGCGACAACCGGATACCGGCACCTTCACCGCGTTGATGGACGACGTGCTCTTTGTGACATCGGGACGAGTGCAACCCGCCTAGACCACGTCGCGAAACATGAAATACACGGCGCCAACCAGGCACAGCGAGGCCCACAGGAAGTCCCACTTCAGATCGACCTTCATGTAGAGCACGGCGAACGGCAAGAACACCGCGAGCGCGATGACTTCCTGCATGATCTTCAGCTGCGGCAGGCTCATCACCGTGAAGCCGATGCGGTTGGCCGGCACCTGCAGCAGGTATTCGAACAAGGCGATGCCCCAGCTGACGAGCGCAGCGACCATCCACGGCTGGTTGTTCATGTCCTTCAGGTGGGCATACCAGGCGAAAGTCATGAACACGTTGGACAGCGTGAGCAGGAGCAGGGTCTGCAGGGAAGCGGGCATGATGCGATTCTCCGGAGGGTGCGCGCAGCATTGTAGGCGTGCACCGCGGTAAAATGCGCGCTTTCGGCAAGCAAGGGGCACGACGATGAACACACCGCTGATCGGCGTGGTGATGGGGTCTTCCAGCGACTGGGAGGTGATGAAGCACGCCGCGCTGCTCCTCAAGCAACTGGACATCCATTTCGAAACCCGCGTGGTGTCGGCGCACCGCACGCCGGACCTGCTGTACGAGTACGCCGCCAGTGCCGACGCGCGCGGTCTGAAGGCGATCATCGCGGGTGCGGGCGGCGCCGCCCACCTCCCCGGTATGCTGGCCGCCAAGACCATCGTGCCGGTGCTCGGCGTGCCGGTGCCGTCGAAATACCTCAAGGGCATGGACTCGCTGCTGTCGATCGTGCAGATGCCGAAGGGCATCCCGGTGGCGACCTTCGCCATCGGCGAGGCGGGCGCCGCCAACGCGGCCCTGTTCGCCGCCTCGCTCATCGCCCGCCACGACACCGGACTGGCCACCCAGCTCGCCGATTTCCGCCGCGGCCAGGCGGATTCGGTGCTGTCCATGGAACTGCCCGATGTCGAGTAAGGCCTTGCCGATCCTGCCGGGTGCGACGCT
The DNA here is from genome assembly GCA_024709165.1 of Thiobacillus sp. Lineage (GTDB taxonomy): Bacteria > Pseudomonadota > Gammaproteobacteria > Burkholderiales > Thiobacillaceae > Thiobacillus. Next base: position 5,571 of record JANJXF010000012.1, read on the forward strand.
GGGCATCCTCGGCGGCGGCCAGCTGGGTCGCATGTTCACCATCGCCGCGCGCACCATGGGCTACAGGGTGATGGTGCTCGACCCCGACCCCGCAAGTCCGGCGGGACAGATGGCCGACGTGCACGTGCGGGCGGCCTACACCGACGAAGCGGCGTTGCGTCAGCTGGGCGAGGCGTGCGCCGCCGTCACCACGGAATTCGAGAACGTGCCCGCGGCCAGTCTCGTCACGCTGGCGAAAACCTGCCGCGTATCACCGGGTGCCGACGCGGTGGCCGTGGTGCAGGACCGCAGCCACGAAAAATCCTGGCTCGCCCGGCACGGCTTCGCCACGGCGCCGTTTGCGCTGGTCTACAGCGAGGGCGACCTCGACGAGGCGCTCGCCGGGACGGGGACACCCGCCCTGCTCAAAGTGGCGCGCTTCGGCTACGACGGCAAGGGTCAGGCACGGGTCGCCACGCGCGAGGAGGCGCGTGCGGCGTTCCGCGAATTCGGTGGCCAGCCCTGCGTGCTGGAAGGTTTCGTGACGCTCGACTGCGAGGTTTCGGTGGTGCTCGCGCGCAACGATGCCGGTGCCTGCGCGCTGTTTCCGGTTGCCGAGAACCGCCACGTCGACGGTATCCTCGACGTGTCCATCGTGCCGGCGCGCGTGCCGGACGAACTCGCCGGGCGCGCGTCGGCGATGGCACAGGCAGTGGCCGACACGCTCGGTTACGTCGGCGTGATGGCGGTCGAATTCTTCGTCGCCGGCGGCGAACTGCTGGTCAACGAGATCGCCCCGCGTCCCCACAACTCCGGGCATTACACGCTCGACGCCTGCGTCACCGACCAGTTCGAGCAGCAGGTGCGCGTGCTCGCCGGCCTGCCGCTGGGCGACACGCGCCTCATGTCGCCGGTGGTGATGGTCAACATCCTCGGCGAGCGCTGGCAGGACGGCGGCCCGCACTGGAACGCGCTGCTCGCCCATTCCGCGATCAAGCTGCACCTGTACGGCAAGGACGCCGCACGTGCCGGGCGCAAGATGGGTCACTTCAATGTGCTCGATGCCGACCCCGTCGCCGCGCTCGATCTGGCGGAGCGCATGCGCAGTGCGCTATAGCGCGCTCCTCGCACTGGCCGCACTGTTGCCGGCAGGCGGCGCCATCGCCGAAACGCTGCCGTTGCGCGTCGGCCCCCACGCCTTCCACAGCGAAGTCGCGGCAACGCCCGCACGGCGTGCGCAGGGGCTGATGGGCCGCACCCATCTTGCCGCCGACGCCGCCATGCTGTTCGTGTTCGACGCGCCGGGCCGCCATTGCTTCTGGATGCGCGACACCCCGCTGCCGCTGTCGATTGCATTTGCCGACGCCCGCGGCCGCATCGTCACGCTCGCCGACATGCAGCCGCATAGCGACGCCCTGCATTGTCCCGATACGGATGCGCGCTATGCGCTGGAAGTGCCGCAAGGGGAATTCCGGCGGCGCGGCATCGCGGCAGGCGCGCAGATGGACGGCCTGCCGCAATAGCTTTCAGGGCGCAATCGATTTCACCCTGAGTTCCACCGTGCTGCCCTTCTCGTCGCTGCGCAGCACGCGTACCGGCAGGTAATGCCGGTCCATCGCCAGCCATGCCTCGAAGCGGCCATCGTCGTCGGCCACCCGTGCAAGATGCAGGGTGCGCAATTCACCCAGCGCGGTCTGCAGGATTTCTTCGCCACGCACCTCGTAACGGTAATCGCGCAGCTTCTTGCCGTTGAACACCGTATAGGTCAGCTGCCCATCCGGCGGCGGTGCGGTCAGCGCCAGCTGGAAAAACAGGCTGAGCGCATCCTGCACGTCGCCCTGATAGGCGAAATGGCGTGGCACCCCCTTCGCCGGGATCAGCGTGAGACTGCCGTTGGCCGCATCGAAGCGCGCGCGGCTGCGCTTGTCGCCGCGCTGGTCCCAGAATTCCTCCGGCTGCAAGCCATGCGGCGTGATGCGGCCGCGGCTGGTCTGCACGAAGCGGCCGCGGTAAAACACGCCGGCGAGACCGCTGGCCGCCGCCACACTGGTCAGCGTATAGCGCTCGCCCTGGCTCACCCAGAGTAGCGCCTGCTCGCCCGACGCCACGCCGTAATGCACTCGAAAATGCAGGTCGAGACGCGGCGGCAGCGGATTCAGTGCCGGCGGCGCCTCGATCGCCGCCGCCGGCACTGCTTCGACCGGCGCTGCTGCGATGGCGGGGGCTTCATCGAGACGCACTGCGGGTGCATCGTTCAAATCGGTCGCCGCAACGGCCGCAGCTGCGGCCGCCTCGGTTTCCGCTCCATTTTCTTCTTCGGCGGGCAATTCAGGCGGCGGCGCGGCGCGGGCCGGCCGCGCCCGGGTGGCGATCGGTGGAGCCGGCAAGGGCACGACGGCAGCCACGGCCGGTGGCGGTTTGGCAAGCAACCGCGCTTCGAACGGGGGCGGCTCGGCAGGGGGCTGCCACTGTGGCAGCCGCCACCCCAAAGCGCCGATCAAGGCGCC
>JANJXF010000069.1 GCA_024709165.1 Thiobacillus sp.
CTGCGCGTGGCGGGCTTCGTCGGTTTTCATCTGCTCGACGATTGCGCGGCTGCGGGCGTCGGCGGGGGGCAGCTGTCTGAGATGGCCGTCGAGGTGGGCTTCGACCTGGCGCTCGGTTTCGGCGAGAAAGCCGAGATTCCATTTGTCGCCGAGCAGGCCGGCGACCACGCCCATGCCGAAGGCGCCGCCGAACCACAGGGGGTTCAGCAGACTCTTGCGGCCGCCGAGTTCGTTGATGCGCTGTTCGCACCAGGCGAGGTGATCGGTTTCCTCGCGCGCGGCCTGTTCGAGTTCAGCGCGCACGGCCGCGCTCTTCGCGGTGAGCGCCTGCCCGGCGTAGAGGGCCTGGGCGCAGACTTCGCCAACGTGATTGACGCGCATGAGGGCGGCGGCGCGGGCCTTGTCGTCCTCTGCGAGTTCGGCTTCGGGAACGTTGCCGGGATACGGGCGGCTGGCGTGCGGCGAGGCGAAGACGGTGCGCAGACCGAGGTCGAAGGTAGTGATGAACTGGTCGAGTTTGTTCATTGCAGGGTCCTTTCACCACCGAGACACAGAGACGCAGAGAAAACCCCTGTTTTCCTGGATCGCGAAGATTTTCGCCGTGTCTCTGCGCCTCGGTGGTGGGTTTTCAGGTTCACGGCTATTTCACGAAGTAGTTGAAATTCGAATACGCCGCCTCGTTGACCTTGAACCACTGGAAGGCAGTGTCGCGAAAGGCCTTCCAGCCGCGGTAGATGGCGGCGAAGTCGGGGTTGGTTTTCGCTTCCGCTTCATAAAGCGCGAAGGTGGCGCGGCGCGCGGCGAGCATGACGTCCTTGGGGTAGGCATGCAGTTGCACGCCCTGACCGACCAGGCGCAGGAGCGCGGGCGGGTTCCTGGCGTCGTATTGCGCGAGCATGAGCTGGTTGGCCTCGGCGGTGGCGACCTCGAAGGCCTGGCGGTAGGCTTCGGGCAGTCCCTGCCATGCGGCCTGGTTGACGTAGAAGGCGAGTTGCGGGCCGCCTTCCCACCAGCCGGGATAGTAGTAATGCCTGGCGATCTTGTGAAAGCCGAGTTTCTCGTCGTCGTAGGGGCCGACCCATTCGGCGGCGTCGATCGCGCCTCGCTCCAGCGCGGGGTAGATGTCGCCGCCGGGCAGGGTCTGCGGCACGACACCGAGCTTCGCCATGATCTGGCCGCCGATGCCCGGAATGCGCATCTTGAGCCCTTTGAGATCGGCGAGCGACTTGATCGGTTTTCTGAACCAGCCGCCCATCTGGGCGCCGGTGTTGCCGCCGGGAAACTGCAGCACGCCGTACTTCGCATACAGCGCGCGCATCGCCTCCAGGCCGCCGCCCGCGTACGTCCACGCACTCTGTTGCCGCGCAGTGAGTCCGAAGGGCACCGCGCAATCGAAGGCGAGTGCAAGATTCTTGCCGACATAGTAATAACCGGCCGAGTGGCCGCACTCCACCGTACCGTTGCCGACTGCATCGAGCACCTGCAGGCCCGGCACCAGTTCGCCGGCAGCGAAAATGCGTATCTGGAAACGCCGACCGGTCAGCGCGGCCACGCGCCGCGCGAGATTTTCCGACACGCCAAAAATGACATCCAGACTCTTGGGAAAGCTCGACGCCATACGCCAGCGAATGGCCGGCAGATCGGCCGCCTGCGCGGCGGACAGCGGCAGCATCGCGGCGACGCCGGCGCCAGTGAGGAAATCGCGTCTGTGCATGGGGTGTCTCGGGTTTTGGACGATTATACGGTCCTCGCGCGGGCAGCAGGAGCGCCAGCACCCCGACGTCATGAAGCCGAGCGATGCGCCGGCAATCGGGCCGGGGGCAGCCTTCTTACATCATGGGCAGCAGGTATCGCATGCTAAAATCGGAGCTTTTTCAGCCCGGTCCGATAGCCATGTTCAACCGCCAAGACACCCTCGCCAAGACCGACCCCGACCTGTGGGCGGCGATCCAGCAAGAAGACCAGCGCCAGCAGGATCACATCGAGCTGATCGCGTCGGAGAATTACACCAGCCCGGCGGTAATGCAGGCGCAGGGTTCGCAGCTCACCAACAAGTACGCGGAAGGTTACCCCGGCAAGCGCTATGACGGCGGCTGCTAATACGTCGATATCGTCGAGCAGCTGGCGATCGACCGGGTGAAGGCGCTGTTCGGCGCCGAGGCGGCCAACGTCCAGCCCAACTCCGGCTCGCAGGCCAACCAGGCGGTGTTCATGGCCTTCCTGAAACCCGGCGACACCATCATGGGCATGAGCCTCGCGGAAGGCGGTCACCTCACCCACGGCATGGCGCTCAACATGAGCGGCAAGTGGTTCAACGTCGTCGCCTACGGCCTCGACGAAAAGGAAGAGATCGACTACGCGCAGATGGAGCGACTCGCGCGCGAACACAAGCCGAAACTGATCATCGCCGGCGCCTCGGCCTACGCGCTCAGGATCGACTTCGAGCGTTTCGCCCGTGTGGCGAAGGAAATCGGCGCGATATTCATGGTCGACATGGCGCACTACGCGGGGCTGATCGCCGCTGGCGTTTACCCC
>JANJXF010000103.1 GCA_024709165.1 Thiobacillus sp.
GTACTAATTGCCCGTGAGGCTTGACCCTATAATTTTGAGAAGCGGCTGTAGCGATACAGCGCAGTGTGTGGCCCGATACAAAGCAACCCAACCTTCTTCCATCGCCGGCACAGCCGGCGAGTTAAAGCAGCTCCCCAGACAATCCGAATGCGGGGCCCAGAGCAGAAACCCTGGACCCCCACCCCTTTGTCTGACGACCATAGCAGAGTGGAACCACCCCTTCCCATCCCGAACAGGACGGTGAAACGCTCCCGCGCCAATGATAGTAGGCACTGCGCCTGTGAAAGTAGGTCATCGTCAGACTCCTTACAACGCGCAATGCGCGCTACAAAAAACCCCCGCTCACCACGCGGGGGTTTTTTGTTGTGGGAAAACGCCGGGAACGGCATGTAAAATTCTTGCGTGCAGCCTCCTCCCCATAAGACTCTATTCCCGCTTCTGCGGCGCCTGTCGGACGGTCGTTTCCACTCCGGCGAGGCGTTGGCGAGCGAATTCGGCGTGTCGCGCGCGAGCATCTGCAATGTGCTGGCGCATGCGGAGACGCTGGGGCTTGCGCTGCACGCCGTGCGCGGCCGTGGCTACCGGCTGCCGGGGGCGATCGAGTGGCTCGATGCACAAGCGGTTGCCGCGCATCTGGGAGACCTGCGGGAGGTTTTCGACCTGCGGGTGACGGACAGCCTGGATTCGACCAACCGTGTGCTGATGGCCGCTGCCCTGCGCGGTGCCCCCGAGGGTACGACGGTCTGCGCCGAGCATCAGACGATGGGCCGTGGCCGCCGGGGCCGCGCCTGGCATTCGGTGCCGGGAGGCAGTCTCACCTTCTCGCTGCTGTGGCGCTACGACACGGGATTGCAGTCGCTGGCCGGCTTGAGCCTGGCGGCGGGTCTCGCCGTGGCGCGTGCGGTGAATCGATACAGCACGCACCCGGTCGGTCTGAAGTGGCCGAACGACGTGGTGGTGGGGCCACGCAAGCTGGCGGGCATTCTGGTCGAGGTGCAGGGCGATCTGGATGGCGCGGCGTTCGCGGTGGTTGGGGTCGGTCTGAATGTGCAGCTAGACGAGGTGCAGCGCGAGGGGATCGACCAGGCGGTGGTCGATCTTGCCGAGCTGGGGGTGACGCTGGGACGTAACCGGTTGTTGGCGGAGTGTTTGGCGGAGCTCCATGCGGTCGGCGCGCGGTTTCGGGCGCAGGGTTTTGCTGCGCTGCGCGAGGCGTGGCAGGCGCTCGATGCGTATGCGGAGCGGCCGGTGGTGCTGACCATGCCGGATGGGCGCACGCTGCGGGGTGTGGCGGCGGGGGTGGATGACACCGGGGCATTGCGGTTACGCCCAGAAGACGGCGCGGATCCGGTGACGCTGACCGGAGGCGAGATGAGCCTGCGGGTGGACGTTGGGCGATGAGCGGACGCGTGTTGCTCGACGCGGGCAATTCCAGCTTGAAGTGGGCGCGCGTCGAAGGCGGCCGCTGGCTGGCGCAGGGACGCTGCGCATACGACGACCTGGCCGGCCTGCAAGCGGTACTGGCCACGGCGACGTCGTGTTTCGTTGCGTGCGTGGCGGGCGCGGCCGACCGGGAGCGCCTTTCGCAGGTGTTGAGCGGGGCGGGCTGCGAGACGCGCTGGCTCGCGAGCGAGGCGCGCCGGGGCGATCTGGTGAACGGATACGCGCAGCCGGAGCAGCTGGGCGTGGACCGCTGGATGGGGCTGGTCGCGGCGCGCCGGCGTACACACGATCCGGTTCTGGTGGTGTCAGCCGGAACCGCGCTGACCGTGGATGCGCTGGCGGCAACGGGGGAGTTCCTCGGCGGACTGATCGTGCCCGGCGTGGCGCTGATGCGCGCGGCGCTGGTCCAGGGCACGGCGGGTGTGGTGACGGTGGCTGGGCGATATGAGGCATTTCCGCGCAGTACCGGCGACGCGGCGCACAGCGGGATCGTCGCGGCGCTGTGTGGCGCGGTACGGACGCAGCATGCGCACCTGGCGGCGATGACGGATATGCCGCCGCGTTGCGTGGTGACAGGAGGCGACGCTGCGTTGCTGCTGCCGCATCTGGAACTGGAGGCCGAGGGTGTACCGGGACTGGTGCTGGAAGGCATCGACGAGATCGCAGCGACGGAGCCACGAGCATGATGAAATGGATTACCTGGATCCTGTTGACGGCAAACGTGGCCCTGGCGGCCTACTTCGCCAGCGTGACGCTGTGGCCGAAGCCGCTGCCCGCGGACCAGGCGGCACTGAACGTCGATCAGCTTTTTCTGCGCGGTCCGGCGGCACCCGAGGCGTCGGCTACGCTGACGCCTCCGGCGCAGCGCGCGCCCAAGGCGACGGAGGCGTTCTGCATCGAGTGGCGCGGGCTTGCGGTGGACGAGTTCGTTCGCGTGCGTGAGCAGTTGAAGGTGCTCACGTCCGACCGCGTGATGTCCTTCGTCGAAACACCCCTGGAAACGCGGCGCTGGGTGATTTTTCCCCAGCTGCCGAGCGCCCAATCGGCGGCGGCGAAGCTGGCGGAGTTGGGTGCGGCAGGGGTGGCGGACGCGTTCGTGGTGAAGGACGGCGAATGGCGCAATGCCATTTCGCTGGGGCTGTACGCCAACGACGAGGCGGCACAACGGCGGGTGAGGGAAGTGGAAGCGCGCGGGGTGTTCGGCACGCGCGTCGAGGCAGTGCCGCGCCAGGGGACGGCTTTTTACTTCACCATCCGCAGCGACGATCCCGACGCATTGAAGGCGCTTGGCGAGATCAGGCAGTCCTATCCGAACAGTCGGCAGACGCGTGTTGCGTGTCCGTGAGGCGCGGGCCGCTTACATAGACAGGTCGAGGGCGATGCCGGCGAACACGGCGGCGCCGAACCAGGTGTTGTGCAGGAAGGCGCGGAAACACTGTGCCGGGTCACGGTCGCGGATGAGCGCCAGATGGTAGACGGCGATGCCCGCGGCGGCGGCGAGGCCAAGATGGAAGAAGGGGCCGAGCGCTGTGCGCCAGCCGACCCAGGCGAGCAGCGCAAGCGTTGCCGCGTAGCATAGCGCGACAGCCATGATGTCGAAACGGCCGAAGGTGATCGCCGCGGTCTTGATGCCGATCTTGAGATCGTCGGCGCGGTCGACCATGGCGTATTCGGTGTCGTAGGCGATGGCCCAGCATATGTTGGCGGCGAGCAGGATCCAGGCTTCCGCCGGAACCGTGCCCAGTACGGCGGCGTAGCCCATCGGAATGCCGAAGCCGAAGGCGATGCCGAGATAGGCCTGGGGGATGGCGAAGAAGCGTTTGGTGAAGGGGTAGCTCGCGGCCAGGAAGAGCGCGATCAGCGACAGTTTCAGCACCAGGATGTCGAGCGGCAGGATGAGCACGAAGGCGACGAGTGCGAGCAGCGCGGCAAGCGCGAGTGCTTCGTTGGGACTAACCTTGCCTGCGGCGAGGGGGCGTTCACGTGTGCGTGCCACGTGCGGGTCGAACTCGCGGTCGGCGTAATCGTTGATGACGCAGCCGGCGGAACGCATGAGGACCACGCCGGCGACGAAGATCGCCAGAACCGGCCAGGACGGCACGCCCGCACTCGCCAGCCACAGTGCCCAGAGCGTTGGCCAGAGCAGCAGCAGGATGCCGATCGGCTTGTCGAGCCGCATCAGGCGCAGATACAGTGACAGGCGTTCGGTTGGAATCATGGCATGAGGATCGCGGGCAGGAAGACTTCGGTGACCAGCAGCGGGCGACCGTCGAGGCAGAAGACCGAACGGCGCGCCCACAATTGGCGCACGTCGATGCGCGTGTGGCGCTGCGCGGCGCGATAGAGCGGGTGGCGCGCGTCGAGGCGGCGCATGTAGAGACCGAGCCGCTGGATGCGTGGATCGGTGAACAGGACTTCACCGAGCGACTTCGCTCCCAACTGCGTGACGCCGCCCCAGGCACCGCGCAGGGCGGCACGCGGCAGCACGCTGTGGGCGAACACGCGCGCGCGCCCATCGCCGAACAGCAGGACGTCGCGCACGTAGGCCTGCGTCTGCGGCGGCACGGACAGCAGGTGGGTTTCGTCGGGGAAGGGCCGTGCAAGACCGCGCGCCACCGGACGAACGCAAAAGTCGACATGGCGCGCCTGCAGGCGTCGGGTGAGCGAACCGCGGTCCGTCAGCCAGCCACGCAGCGCGCGAGGAACACGGAAAGGGTGGGTGGACCAGTCTTTGTCCGGGCTGTCTTGACGAAATGGGGAGTGCCGGGAGGCGGTCACTGCGCGATCCGTGGAAAAGAGGACATTATGCCAAAGCGGCGAAGACATGCGGACGGTGCTAGGATGACCGCCGCATGACCCCCATGCCAAGCGAGGAGGAAGACATGAAGCAAGCCATCCGGCGCGGCTGCGCCGTGCTTGCCGGCGCGGCCCTGGTGGTGCTGGTCCTGACGGGATGTTCCACGGACCGGCTGGTGGTGCGAGGTGCCTCGCCATTGATTGAGCGCGGCGTGTCGGCGATGAACCGCGAAACCGATATCGAGCTTGCGCGTGAGAGCATTCCCGCGAACCTGAAAATGCTCGAGGCCTTGCTGTTGCTGGATCCGGACAATGCGGGGTTTCACACGCAGGCGGCAATGGGCTTCCACGGCTATGCGCTGGGATTCGTGGAGGCGACGGACACGGAACGCGCGCGCAACCTGTATAGACGTGCGCTCGACCACGCTTTGGTCGCTCTGCAGGGTGCGGGGTTGTCGCAATCCACGCTGACCGGGGATGCGGCGGCCCTGGAACAGGCGCTGGCGAAGCTCGATGCGCGTGCGCTGCCCGCGCTGTTCTGGACCGCGTCGGCGTGGGGGAAGTGGATCGAGCTGCAGCTCGACGACCCGGCCCGCCTCGCGGAGCTGCCGCGCGTGGAAGCCTTGATGCGACGCGCGCTGGCACTCGACGAAAGTTATTATTACGGCGGCGCGCATCTCTTTTTCGGTGCCTACTATGGCGGACGCGCGCCGATGTTCGGCGGGGATTTCGCGCGTGCCGCAAGGCACTTCGACCGTGCTGCCGAATTGAACCGCAATCGGCTGCTGTGGGTGGACGTCTACCGTGCGCGCTATCTGCTGCGCCAGGCAGGTGAGCGCGAAGCGTTTCACGCAACCCTGAGCCGGGTGACTGTCGCGCCGGCCGGCGGCGATCCGGAGCTGAATCTTGCCAATGCGCTGGCACGCCAGGCGGCAGCGGAGTTGCTCGCGCGCGAAGAGGAGCTGTTCTGATGCGTCGAATTCTGATGCGGTTCATGCTTGCGGGGCTGTTGTGCGCGATCGGTGCCGTGCATGCGGCCGAACAGCATGTGTTGAAATTCGCCACGCTGGCGCCTGCGGGATCGACCTGGATGAAGGCATTCGACGCCTGGGGCAAGGAACTGGCGGCGAAGAGTCAGGGGCGCCTCACGGTGAAATTCTATCCGGGCGGCATTTCCGGCGACGAGCCGGACATGCTGAAGAAAATCCGCTTCGGCCAGTTGCAGGGGGCGGCGCTGTCAGGGCACGGCATCGGCGAGATTCACGCACCGGCGCGCATCCTCGAGGTGCCGTTCCTGTTCCGCGATCATGCCGAGCTCGACGCGGTCCGCGCACGCATCATGCCGGCGCTGGAGAACGGGTTCCGCAGGAACCAGTATGAGCTGCTTGCCTGGATGGAGGTCGGCAATATCCATTTTTTCTCGACCCGGCCGCTGGCGAGCATGGACGAGCTCGCGCGCCGGCGCATCTGGCAATGGCAGGGGGACCGTTTCATGGCGGCGTTTTTCGATGTCTACGGCTGGTCGCCGGTGTCGCTGCCGATCACCGAGGTCTACACGAGCCTGTCCACCGGTCTGCTCGACACCGTGGTGAGCACGCCGCTTGCCAGCATCGCCTTGCAGTGGGCGGGCAAGACGCCGTACATGAGCACGCAGCCGATGGCAACAGGCATCGGTGCGGTGGTGGTGTCGAACAAGTTCTACACGGGCCTGCCGGCGGATCTGCAGACGCTGCTGAAAGCGAGCGGCGCACAGCTGTCGCAGCGGCTGATCGCCGAGACCCGGCGTGATGACATCAAGGCGCTCGAGGTGCTGGCGAAATCAGCGCGCCCGCTCGCTGGCCTGGAGAAGGTCGATGTGGCCGAGCACGCGCCGCGCACACGCAAGGCGGTGGCGGCGCTCGAAGCACAGGGCTACCTGTCGGCGGAACTCGACCGTCAGGTGGAAGCGGAGCTGGCCGCGCGGCGTCGCGGCAGGGAGTAAGCACAAGATGCGCTCCGCCTGCCGCACGCTGGAGCGGGCGCTGTGCCGCATCGAGCTTGGTGCGGCGGCGCTTGCCTACGCGGCGATCCTGCTGTTGTCGCTCGCCGACATCGTCGGCCGCAATCTGTTCTCCGCAACGCTTCCAGGAGGCGATCTGGCGCTGCGCCAGATCGTGCTGTGGGTGGCGCTGCCGGGTGCGGCACTTGCGGTGGCGGCCGAGCGTCACATTCACCTCGATCCGATGAATCTTGCGGCGCACCCGCGCTGGGTACGCCTCACTGCCGTGCCGTTCAATCTGGCCGCCGCAGCGGTGTGTGCACTGCTGGCCAGGGCGGCCTGGACATACTGGCGCGATGAAATGCAGTACCAGGCACCGGATGCCGCGTGGTTGGCCTGGCTGGGCGGCATTCTGCCCGCGGCACTGGCGCTGCTGGCGCTGCATTTCGTGTTGCGCGCGGTGCTGGCGCGTGAGGGTGCGGCGACGTGACGGCATCCATCCTCGTCGTGCTTGCGCTCGTCGGCATGCCGCTGTTCGTCGTGCTGGGCGCGGCGGCCCTCATGGCGACGCGCGCGGCCGAACTCGATCCCGCGCTGTTGATGGTCGAGTTCGCGCGTCTTGCGGCCTCGCCCAATCTGGTTGCGATTCCGCTGTTCGTGCTGGCGGGAACGGTGCTGGAGAAGGGCGGCGCGCCACGCCGGCTGGTACGCTTCTTCAACGCGCTGCTGGGGTGGATGCCGGCCGGCATAGCCTGGGTGGCGACGGCGACGTGCATGCTGTTCACCGCATTCTCGGGTGCCTCCGGCGTCACCATCCTGGCGTTAGGCGGCCTGCTTTATCCGATGCTGAAGCACGAGGGTTACCCGCAAAAATTCGCGCTCGGCCTGGTGACGGCGGGTGGCTCGATGGGCCTGCTGCTGCCCCCGAGCCTGGCGGTGCTGCTGTATGGCGTGGTGGCGCAGGTCGACATCGGCGCGCTGTTCGTCGCCGGTCTGCTGCCGACTCTGCTGCTGTTTCTGCTGGTCGGCGGCTATGCGCTGCTGCGTGGCGCCCGCGACACGCCACGGCACCCCTTTCGCGTCGGGGAACTCGTGGCCGCGGCGCGCGAAGCATGGGCCGACCTGCTGCTGCCGGTGGGCGTGATCGCCGGTCTGGCGTTCGGCCTGCTGACGGTCGCCGAGCTCGCGGCGTTCACCGCACTTTATGCGTGCGTGCTGGAGTTGGGCATTCACCGCACCCTCGGCAGTCGAGCGATCGCTCCCATCGTGCGCGAAGCCTCGATTCTGGTTGGCAGCCTGTTCGTGATTCTCGGATTGAGTCTGGGCCTTACCAATCTGCTCATCGACGCGCAGATTCCGATGCGACTGCTCGAATGGGTGCAGGCGCGTGTGGCGAGCCCGCTGGAATTCCTGCTGTGGATGAACCTTGTCTTGCTGGCGGTCGGCTGCATGATGGACATCTTCTCGGCCATCGTCATTGTCACGCCGATGCTGCTGCCGGTTGCGGCGCACTTTGGCGTCCATCCCGTGCATCTGGGTATCGTCGTCCTGGCGAATCTGGAAATCGGTTATCTCACGCCGCCGGTGGGGATCAACCTGTTTCTCGCCAGCCAGCGTTTCGCCCAGCCGGTGCTGGCGGTGTTCCGCGCGACGCTGCCTTTCCTCGTGCTGATGCTGGTGTGGCTCGTTCTGGTGACCTATGTTCCCGTCCTGAGTCTTTGGCACCTGTCAGGTCTGTGACAGACGCGCACGACCGCCGAGCCAGCGTTCGACGTGACGGGCAGCGATATCGGGATGTGCGGCGAGACAGCGTCGCGCATGCTCGCGTGCGTGTTCGAGCAGGTCGACGTCGCGTTCGAGGTCGGCGAAGCGCAGCAGCGGCAGCCCGCTCTGGCGGTGGCCGAGCAACTCGCCGGGACCGCGCAATTGTAGATCCTGGCGCGCGATCTCGAACCCGTCGCTGAATTCGAAAATGACCTTCAGCCGCGCGCGCGCGAGTTCGGACAATGGGTTTTCGTACAGCAGCACGCACACCGACTCGCGGCTGCCGCGTCCGACGCGTCCGCGCAACTGGTGCAACTGGGCAAGGCCCATGCGTTCGGCATGTTCGATCACCATCAGCGCGGCATTGGGCACGTCGACGCCGACTTCGATCACTGTGGTGGCGACGAGAAGGTCCAGCTCGTGTTCCTTGAAGGCCGCCATCGCGGCCTGCTTCTCGTCCGGTTTCAGACGCCCGTGTACCAGCCCCACGCGCAGCTCTGGCAGTTGTTGCGTGAGTGCCGCGAAAGTGTCCTGCGCGGTCTGCAATTGCAGTTTCTCGGATTCCTCGATCAGCGGGCATACCCAATAGGCCTGGCCACCTGCAAGGCAGGCGTCGCGCACGCGTGCGAGCACGTCGTCGCGGCGTGCCGCGCTGACCAGCTTGGTCACCACCGGGGTGCGCCCCGGCGGCAGCACGTCGATGGTCGATACGTCGAGGTCGGCGTAGAAGCTCATCGCCAGCGTGCGCGGGATCGGCGTCGCGCTCATCATGAGCTGGTGCGGTTCGTCGCCTTTCTCGCTCAACGCCAGACGCTGGCCGACGCCGAAGCGGTGCTGCTCGTCGACCACGGCAAGGCCCAGACGCGCGAAGGTGCCACCTTCCTGGAACAGCGCGTGCGTGCCGAAGGCGAGGTCGACCTCGCCTGCGGCAATCGCCTGCCAGGCCTTGCTGCGTTCCGCCTTGCGCTGGCTGCCCGATACCCATGTGCTGTGCACGCCGAGCGCGGCGAGCGGCGCGGCGAGCTTGTGATAGTGCTGCTCGGCCAGGATTTCCGTGGGCGCCATGAACGCGGCCTGCAGACCGTTTTCGATCGCCTGCAGGCAGGCCAGCGCCGCAATGACGGTCTTGCCGCTGCCGACGTCGCCTTGCAGCAGGCGGCGCATCGGGTGCGGCTGCGCGAGGTCCGCGCTGATTTCCTGCCAGGTGCGTGCCTGCGCGTCCGTGAGCGCGAAGGGCAGCGCGGCGATGAAGGCCGCGGTGAGGCGATGCTGCGGCGGCAGCGGCCGCGTACTGCGGGTTCGACGCTGCGCGCGTGCACGGGCGAGGGAGAGTTGTTGGGCCAGCAATTCGTCGAAGGCGAGACGTCGCCATGCGGGATGGCGGCGCGATTCGAGTTCGGCGAGTGCCGCATCGGGTGGTGGTTGATGCAGGAGACGGATGCTTTCATCCAGTGCGGGCAGGCCAAGGACGTCGAGCCAGTCGGCGGGAAGCGTGTCTTCGATTGGTGCGACGAGTGCGCGTTCGATGAGTTTGCGCAGGGTCGCCTGACCGAGTCCGGCGGTGGTGGGGTAAACCGGGGTCAGACCATTGGGTAGCGGCGTGTCGGAACCGGCTTTCGAGAAGCGCGGGTGCACCATCTCCAGACCGAAGAAACCGCCGCGCACCTCGCCCACGAAGCGGAAACACGCGCCGGGCTGGAACAGCTTGATGTGGCTGGGATAGAAGTTGAGAAAGCGGATGCCGAGGACGTCTCCGCCGTCGTCGCTGACCGACACGGTGAGCGTGCGCCGCGGACGATAGGCGACGCTCGCTTCGTTGACCGTGGCCTGCACCTGCGCAGTGAAGCCGGGCCGCAGGTCGCGGATTGCGGTGATGCGGGTTTCGTCTTCCCAGCGCAGCGGCAGGTGCAGCAGCAGGTCGGCGTCGCGGGTGATGCCGAGTCTGGCGAGTCGGGTGGCGAGTGCAGGGCTCACCGGGATGGAAAACGCCCCGGCAGGTTTCAGGCCGACACCATGACCGCGTCCGCCTCGACCAGCGCGCCGCGCGGCAGGGCGGCCACGCCGACCGCGGCACGCGCCGGGTAGGGCGCCGGGAAATACTGCGCCATGATCTCGTTGACCTTGGGAAAGTCACCGAGGTCGGTGAGAAAGACGTTGAGCTTGACCACGTCGGCGAGCGCGCCGCCAGCGGCCGTGGCAACCGCGGATAGATTCCTGAACACCTGGTGGATCTGTGCGTCGATGCCGTCGACCAGTTGCATGGATGCGGGATCGAGGCCGATCTGGCCCGACAGGTAGACGGTGTCGCCGACGCGCACGGCCTGCGAATAGGTGCCGATTGCGGCTGGGGCGTCGGGGGTCTGGATGATGCTGCGCTTCATGCGGGAATTCCAGTTGCGTTGAATGAATGCGTCATTGCAGCGGCGCGGCGCGGCCGTCCTTCCTGCCCTTGATGCGGAAGATCCGCACTACATCGGGCAATACGCGCAGGCTGCGCATGATGCGCGCGAGATGCATGCGGTCTTCCACCTTTACGGTGAAGAACAGCACGGTGTAGGGACTGCCGTCTTCCTCTTCCATCGACACGTTGCCGATGTTGGAGCCCTGCTCGGCGATCGCGGCGGCGACCTTGGCGAGCACGCCGCGCTGGTTGCCGACGACGACCTTGATAGTGACGTCGAACATGCGGCCGGGCTCGGTTTCCCACTCGACGTCGAACCATTTGTCGGGGTCGGTGCCGAAGGCGCGGATCGAGGGACAGTCATGGGTATGGACGATGAGACCGCGGTCCTTGTGGATGAAGCCTAGAATGGGGTCGCCGGGAATCGGATGGCAGCATTTGGCCAGCTCGACCGCGATGCCCTCGGAGCCGCGAATGCTGATGGCGTTGGGGTGCACCGGTGCACCGGATTGTGCGCCCTGTACCTGCAACAGCTGATGCGCCACCACCAGCGGCAGTTTGCGGCCGAGACCGATGGCGGCGAACAGTTCCTCGCGGCTCTGCATGCCGTGGTCCTTCACCACGCGATCCCACACGCTTTCGTCGGGCCGCAGCGTGTCCGGGTTGAGCGTGGCGACGGCATGGTTGAGCAGGCGTTCGCCGAGCGTCGCGGCTTCCTCGATGCGAGCGTTGCGCAGATAGTTGCGGATGTGCGAGCGCGCCTTGCCGGTGACGACGAAATTGAGCCACGCTGCATGGGGGCTTGCCTGGGGGTCCGTGAGAATCTCGACGTGATCGCCATTTCTCAACTGGGTGCGCAGCGGCATCAACTCATGGTTGATCTTCACCGCGATGCAGCGATGGCCGACGTCGGTATGCACGGCAAACGCGAAGTCGACCGCCGTGGCGCCGCGCGGCAACGCCATGATCCTGCCCCTGGGGGTGAATACGTAAACGTCGTCGGGGAACAGGTCGACCTTGATGTGTTCGAGAAATTCTGGCGAGTCGCCGTGGTCGGCCTGGATGTCGAGCAGCGACTGCAGCCAGCGGTGGGTGCGGGTCTGCATGTCGCTCAACGCGGCATCGGCCGACTTGTATACCCAGTGCGAGGCGATGCCCGATTCGGCCAGCCGGTTCATCTCGGTGGTGCGGATCTGCACCTCGATCGGCGTGCCGTTGGGACCGAACAGGATCGAATGCAGCGACTGGTAGCCGTTGGCCTTGGGGATGGCGATGTAGTCCTTGAACTTGCCGGGAATCGGCTTGTACAGCGCGTGCAGCGCGCCGAGTGCAAGATAGCAGGACGGCTGATCGCGCACCACGACGCGAAAACCGTAGATGTCGAACACCTCGGAGAACGCCAGGTTCTTTTCCTGCATCTTGCGGTAGATGCTGTAGAGATGTTTTTCGCGCCCGCTGATGGCCGCCTCGATCTTGCAGTGCTCGAGTCTTTCCTGGATGGCGATCTTTACCTTCTCCACCAGTTCGCGACGGTTGCCACGCGCAGCCTTCACGGCCTTGGTCAATACCTGATAGCGGTTGGGGTGCAGAAAGCGGAAGCCGAGGTCTTCGAGTTCCTGGTAGACCGAATGCAGGCCGAGACGATTGGCGATCGGCGCGTAGATTTCCAGCGTTTCCCTGGCGATGCGCGTGCGTTTCTCCGGCGGCATCGCCCCCATGGTGTGCATGTTGTGCAGGCGATCGGCAAGCTTGACCAGGATCACCCGCACGTCCTGCGCCATCGCCAACAGCATCTTGCGGAAGTTTTCCGCCTGCGCGTGCTGCTCGGACGCGAACGACAGTCTGCCGAGCTTGGAGACGCCCTCGACCAGCAGCGCGACGGGTTTGCCGAAGAGCATCCCGACATCGTTCGTGGTGGCGTGGGTATCCTCGACGACGTCGTGCAGCAGCGCGGCGCAGAGAGTCTGCGCGTCGAGATGCCAGCCGGCGAGAATGCCGGCTACGGCCAGGGGGTGGGAAATATACGGTTCGCCACTTTTGCGGAACTGCCCTTCGTGGGCGTGGCGGCTGAAATCGTAGGCATGTTCGATCTGCCCGATTTCGCCTTCGGACAGATAGACCAGCAGGGGACGCAGCGACTCGAATTCGTGCGTCATCTCCGGCGCGCGACTGGCGAGCACCGGTGCGTGAGGGCCGGCAGGATCAGGCGCGGCCTCGATTGAGGATTTCACGGCCAACCTTGCCGGCGGCAATTTCGCGCAAGGCGGTGACGATGGGCTTGTCACGGGATTCGACCATGGGCTGCGAACCTTGAGCCAGCTGGCGCGCGCGATAGGTCACCGCCAGAGTGAGTTCGAAGCGGTTGGGGATTCTCTCGATGCAATCATCGATGGTGATGCGGGCCATGCGGGTGCTCCTGCTTCAGGCGTTGTCAGGCACGACGAAATTCCTCGAACAGGGCGGCATGCCGTGTCAGCTGGCGTGCCGTTTCGAGGCGAATGCTGCGGGCGACGGCGACCAGATCCTGTAGGGCGTGGTCGAAGTCGTCGTTGACAATTATATAGTCGAACGCGTCCGCATGGGCGACGTCGTGGGCGGCTGCAGCGAGCCGGCGTTCGATGACCTCGTCGCTGTCCTGGCCGCGACCCGCGAGCCGGGTACGCAGCGCGGCGAACGACGGCGGCAGGATGAAGATCGACGCGCTGCGCGGGAAGTGCTGGCGCACCTGGGCTGCGCCCTGCCAGTCGATTTCCAGCAGCAGGTCGCGCCCGGCGTACAACTCGCGCGAGATGACCGACTTCGAGGTACCGTAAAAATTGCCGTACACCTCGGCGTGTTCGAGAAACTCGCCTGCCGCGAGCAGTTTGTGGAACTGCTCGTGGTCGACGAAATGGTAGTCGCGGCCGTCGGTCTCGCCCGGACGCGGTGCGCGCGTGGTGTACGACACCGACAGACGGATCGCCGGATCGGCCTTCAGCAGGGCCTTGACGAGACTGGTCTTGCCGGCGCCCGAGGGCGCGCTGACGACGAAAAGGATGCCTTCGCTGGAATTCGGGATCATGGTTGTGTGCGGTCCGGTTGTTTATTCGATATTCTGTATCTGTTCGCGCATCTGCTCGATCAGCACCTTGAGCTCGAGCGACACGCGCGAAGTCTCCACCGCCACCGATTTCGAGCCCAGGGTGTTCGCCTCGCGGTGCAGCTCCTGCATCAGGAAATCCAGGCGCTTGCCGGCCGCGCCGCGCTGGTCGAGCACGCGGCGCACTTCGGCGAAATGGGTGGTCAGGCGCGACACCTCCTCGTCGATGTCGGCCTTCTGCGCCGCCAGCGCGACTTCTTGCGCCAGGCGTTCGTGACCGGCTTCACCCAGTGCCTCGCGCAGCCGCTCGGCGAGCCTGTCGCGCTGGACGGCGGCGAGTGCAGGAAGCATCGGCTGCAAGCCGGCCACCTGTGTTTCGGCGGCGGCGAGCCGGTCGAGGATGTGCTGGCGCAGGCGGGCGCCTTCGCGGCGGCGGCTGTCCAGCAGATCGTCCAGCGCGGCGCGCGTGCCGTCCAACACGGCGTCGTTCAGTGCGTCCTGCGAGACGGCGGCGCTTTGCACCGCGCCGGGCCAGCGCAGCACCTCGTTGACCGACAGTGCAGCGGCGTCCGGCAGCCGTTGACGGACGTCCTCCTGCCACTGCGCCAGGCGCTCAAGAATTGCCGCATCCAGACCGTTATCGAGCGAAGCGGCGGATGCCTGAACAAGGCCGATGCGACATTCGACCTTGCCGCGCGCAAGACGCTGCTGGATGAGTTCGCGCAGCTGGGGTTCCAGCGGCCGAAGTTCATCGGCCAGGCGAAAATGGAGTTCGAGGTAGCGCTGGTTGACGCTGCGCAGGTCAATGCTGACACTGGCATGGTCCACATTGAGGGTACGGGCGGCAAACCCGGTCATGCTGGCGGTCATGGATAATGTCCGGACGGAGATTCGAATGGGTCCCGGGGCGGAGCCGGGAAGGGTATTGGCCGGCTTGTCCGGCGGCACACAGCAACGATAATAGACGTTCGATTATGGCGACTCAACCCAATCAGGCCCTACCCAACGGCTACCGGCTGAAGGAATACACCATCGTCCGCAAGATCGGCGGCGGCGGCTTCAGCATGGTCTATCTTGCCCGCGACGACAATAACCATTCGGTTGCGATCAAGGAATATTTGCCGGGTGCGCTGGTGCTGCGCACCGAAGGCTCGGTCATCGTGCAGGCCAATTCGTCGGAAAACAGCAATATTTTCCGCCATGGCTTGAAGTGCTTCTTCGAGGAGGGGCGGGCGCTGGCACGCATCGATCATCCCAACGTCGTGCGCGTGGTGAATTTCTTCCGCGCCAACGAGACCGTCTACATGGTGATGCGCTTCGAACGCGGCAAGACGCTGCAACAGCATATCCAGGCCAACCGCGGCACCATCCGCGAAAGCTTCATCCGCCGGGTGTTCGCCCAGTTGCTCAACGGCCTGCGCGAGGTGCACACGCACAAGCTCCTGCATCTGGACATCAAGCCTTCGAACCTCTACATCCGTCTCGACGGCTCGCCGGTGCTGATCGATTTCGGCGCAGCGCGGCAGACGCTGACCCAGGAAGAGAGCAAACTGCAGCCGATGTACACGCCCGGCTTTGCCGCGCCGGAGCAGTATCACAACCGCGAGCGGCTGGGGCCGTGGACCGACATCTACAGCATCGGCGCGAGCCTGTACGCCTGTCTGGCCGGGCATCCGCCGCAGGCGGCCGATGTGCGGCTGGCCGGCGACAAGCTGGAGCCGGCCACGGAGAAGTGGCGCGGGCTGTATTCCGACCAGCTGCTTGAAACCATCGATCACTGCCTCAGGCTCAACTACATGGAGCGCCCGCAAAGCGTGTTCAGCCTGCAGAAAGTATTGATGGACCGCAGCGCGATGACGCCACAGCGCATCTCGCTGCTTTCCAGTCTCAAACGCTCGCTGAACCGCGAAATATTTTAAACTTCGCACATGAAATTCACCATCTACCAGGCGTCGCGCCAGGGCGGACGCAAGAACAACCAGGACCGGGTCGCCTACTCCTACAGCCGCGAAGCGCTGCTGATGGTGGTGGCTGACGGCATGGGAGGCCACATGCACGGAGAACTGGCGGCGCAGATTGCCGTGCAGACGCTGACCGATCACTTCCAGAAACTCGCCAAGCCGCGCCTGGCCGACCCGTTGGGCTTTCTTGCCGACACCATTTCGCGTGCTCACTTCGGCATCAACGATTACGCGGTCGAGCAGGACCTTCTGGAAATTCCCCATACCACCCTCGTCGCGGCGCTGGTGCAGGACAACACCGCCTACTGGGCGCATGTCGGCGACTCGCGGCTGTATCTGTTCAGCGATGGCGAACTCATCGCGCGCACGGAGGATCACACCGCCGTAGCGCAGATGGTGCGCGACGGCATCATCAGCGAGGAGGAGGCCGGCAACCATCCGGAACGTAACCGCGTATCCAACTGTCTCGGCGGTTATTCGACACCGCAGGTCGAATGCAATGCGCCGATCCCGCTGCGCGACGCCGACACCATGCTGCTGTGCACGGACGGCATCTGGGGCATGATCAACGTGCACGAGCTGTCGGCCCTGCTGCATGCGTACACGCTGGAGGATGCGGTGCGCCATCTGATGGACCATGCCGAGTTCCGCGGCGGCGAGCACGGCGACAACCTCAGCTTGGTCGCCATGACCTGGGGCGAGGCGCGCATGCCGAGCAAGGATTCGATTTCCACCCTGGCGCTGCCGGATGGCGGGGTCACCACGCAGATCAACTCGCTGCGTCCGCTACCGGGCACGCCGATCGTGTCCGACGACGAGATCGAGCGCGCCATTGCCGAAATCCAGCAGGCGATCAAGAACATCTCGTCGAAGTAAACCCGGCGCGGGAGGCGGGCGCGGTAAAATTGTAATTTTCCTGTCCGGTCCCACCCCATGTCCACCGTTCTTCGTCCCAGCGGCCGCGCGCCCGATGCGCTGCGCGCCCTCTCGTTCACCCGCGGCTACACCCGGCACGCCGAGGGCTCGGTGCTCGTCGCCATGGGCGATACGCGCGTGCTGTGCACGGCCAGCGTGCTGGAGAAAGTGCCGCCACACAAGAAGGGCTCTGGCTGTGGCTGGGTCACCGCGGAATACGGCATGCTGCCGCGTTCCACGCATACCCGCACCGATCGCGAGGCGGCGCGCGGCAAGCAGTCCGGGCGCACGCAGGAAATCCAGCGCCTGATCGGCCGCAGTCTCAGGGCGGTGGTCGACCTGAAGAAACTGGGCGAGCGCACGATCCATCTCGACTGCGACGTGCTGCAGGCGGACGGCGGCACGCGCTGCGCCAGCATCTGCGGTGCCTGGGTTGCCCTCGCCGATGCCGTGAGCGGCCTGCTGGAAAACGGCGTGCTCACCGAATCGCCGCTTGCCGGCAGCGTCGCCGCCGTCTCGGTCGGCGTATGGCAGGGCGTGCCGGTGCTCGATCTCGACTATACGGAAGACTGTGGCTGCGACACCGACATGAACGTGGTGATGACCGGCGCGGGTGGCATCGTCGAAGTGCAGGGCACCGCCGAAGGCGAGCCTTTCTCGCGCGCCACGCTCGAAGCGCTGCTCGACCTCGCCACCGCCGGCATTGTGCAGATCGGCCTGGCGCAGGACATGGCGCTGAAGACGGATTGAGCCGCGAAGGACGCAGCGCAGCACGAAGCAGATTCTGGTTTTCACTTCGCGCCCTTCGCGGACCAAAGAACCGAAACGAGGAAGAACCATCATGAGCAGGATCGTCATCGCCTCCGGCAACCCCGGCAAACTGCGCGAGATCGCGCGCATCCTCGCGCCGCTCGACATCGATGCGGTGCCGCAGTCCGAGTTCGACGTGCCAGACTGCCCTGAACCGCACGTCACCTTCGTCGAGAACTGCCTTGCCAAGGCGCGCCACGCGAGTCGTCACAGCGGTTTGCCGGCGCTTGCCGACGATTCGGGTATCTGTGTCGAGGCGCTTGGCGGCGCCCCCGGCGTGTTTTCCGCGCGCTACGCAGGCGAGCCGAAATCGGATGACCGCAACAACGAAAGACTCATCGCCGACCTCCGGGGGCAGGCAAACCGGCGTGCGCACTATACCTGTGTCATGGTTTACGTGCGCCACCCCGACGACCCCGAGCCGGTCATCGCCGAAGGACGCTGGTACGGCGAAATCATCGACACTCCGCGCGGCCAGAACGGTTTTGGCTACGATCCGTATTTCCTCGTCCCCGAATTCGGCAAGACCGGCGCCGAACTCGATGCCGACACCAAAAATGCGATCAGCCATCGCGGCCAGGCCTTGCGCGATCTGGTCGACAAGCTGAAGCGGATCAAGCGGATTGGCTGACGCAGTTGTCCGCCAACCCGGTGGTCTTGCCGAGCCGCCGCCGCTGACGCTCTACATTCACCTGCCGTGGTGCGTGCGCAAGTGTCCGTACTGCGACTTCAATTCCCATGCTGCCGGGCAGATTCCCGAGGCCGCCTATATCGGCGCACTGCTTGCCGACCTGGAACGCGCGTTGCCCGAAATCTGGGGCCGCCGCGTCCACAGCGTGTTCCTCGGTGGCGGCACTCCCAGCCTGTTCTCGCCCGACGGTATCGATCGCATCCTGGCTGCGGTGCGTGCGCTCACCCCGCTTGTGCCGGGCGCGGAAATCACGCTGGAAGCGAACCCCGGCACGGTCGAGGCGACGAAGTTCAAGGGCTTCCGCGAAGCCGGGGTGACGCGGTTGTCGCTCGGCATCCAGAGCTTCAATCCGCGCCATCTGCGCGCGCTCGGCCGCATTCATGACGACGCCGAGGCACGTCGTGCCGCGGAACTGGCGGCGACGCATTTCGAGACCTTCAACCTCGACCTGATGTACGCCCTGCCGGGGCAGACGCTCGCCGAGGCGAGCGCCGATATCGACAGCGCGCTGGCGTTCGCGCCGCCTCACCTCTCCGCCTACCACCTCACGCTCGAACCCAACACGCCATTCGGCCACACGGCGCCGCAGGGCATTCCGGACGACGATCTCGCCGCCGACATGCAAACGGCGATCGAAGCGCGCCTCGCCGCGGCCGGCATGGCCCATTACGAGATTTCCGCATTCGCCCGGGCCGGTCACACCTGCCGCCACAACCTCAACTACTGGCAGTTCGGCGACTACCTCGGCATCGGCGCCGGCGCGCACGGCAAGCTCTCGTTCCATGACCGCATCGTGCGGCCGATGCGGGTGAAGCACCCGCAGCGTTACATGGACGCGGTGGCACACGGCACGCAGGTTGCCGAGGTACGCACGCTCACGCATACCGACCTGCCGTTTGAGTTCATGATGAACGCTCTGCGCCTCGAAGAGGGGGTGCCGAGCGCGCTGTTCACCGAACGCACCGGCCTGCCATCCAGCGTGTGCGAGCCGGCGTTCGTGCGTGGGCGAAAACTCGGTTTGCTGGAAGCCGACGCCGTGCGGATACGGCCCACGCGGCGGGGGCAGCGTTTTCTCAACGATCTGCTGGCGCTGTTTCTGCCGGGCTGACGCGAGCGCGGCGCAGCAGGTCAGCCGTCCGCGACGCGTTTGACGCGGCCGTTTTCGGCGTGTAGCCTGAACATTGCGGAGTCCACGCTGCCATGCACGCCGGACGACAAGACGAAACACGCGGCCGTTGCCGCGACAGCGGGGGGATTCGCCATGCACCTCACCCATCACGCCCGTATGCGGTTCATCGTGCAAATCGCCGTGCTGTGGGCCGCGAGCTTGCAGACGGCCTGGGCCATGCCCGAGTTTGCGCGCCGCTACAGCCTGAGCTGCGCCGCCTGTCACTCGGCTTTTCCGCGTCTGAACAAGTTCGGCGAGCAGTTCGTCGCCAACAACATGCGCCTGCCGAACTGGAAGGACAGCACCGTCAAGACCGGTGACGACCTGCTGGCCCTGCCGGCTTACCCGCCGCTCGCCGTGCGCGCCCAGGCCTATGTGCAGGCGCGCGACGGCAAGTCGATCGACCCGGTGACGGGCGCGACCGACTCGGCGACGACCGACTTCC
>JANJXF010000109.1 GCA_024709165.1 Thiobacillus sp.
CCGCCCAGCACCCAGTTGGAAATCGGGCAGGACACGAACTTGTCGTTCGGCTCGATGAGGGTAACCTCGACATTGGGATCCCACATACGCAGATACTTGGCGCAGGTCGCACCGCCGAAACCGGCGCCGACCACGACGACATGGGCACGGCCGCCGGTGCCGCTGCCAGCGGGGGTTGCGGCACAACCGGCCAGGGCCACGGCTGCGCCTGCTCCGGAGATCTTCAGGAAATCGCGACGATTCAGAGTCATGTTCTAGGTCTCCTCGGAAATTATTTCAGGCTGGCGAAGTACGCGCCCATGGATGCATATTCGGCGTCGGTGTAACCGGCGGCATGCTTTTTCATGATGGTGCCCTTGCGGGTGCCGGCCTTGTAGTTTTTCATCATGTCGACGAACTTCTCCTGGCTGATTCCGGCCAGTCCGGGCGCGGCGCCGACGCTCTTGCCGTTCGGGCCATGGCAGCTCATGCAGGTCGCGGCGATGGTGCGGGTATGGACATCCGTTGCGCTGGCGATACCCGAAAGGGCAATCCCGGCCAGTCCGGCAAGTACCAGGATGGTTTTCTTGTACATAGACTCCTCCAGTGGTTTCAGGAACAAAAGTGCTGAGTGACCATACCCCGGGAGGCGCATTCCACATGGCTTCCCGGAAGATGGACCCGCTGCGCAATCCTGCGGGAGGGACAAGACCATGTCAACAAGGAGAGTCTAATATTGACGGCGGTCGCGGGGGAGTTGCGCTGGTATATTAATACCCGGGCATCCGATTTACTTCGCCGCGCCGAGGTTGTGCGCACGTCGTGCGCTGTCGCGGCGCATCGCTTCGTTGGCGTCACGGTCCCACTGCTCGCTGACCCAGCCGCCAAGATTTTCGAGTGCGATGCGCCCGAGTGCGTCGATCCAGTGCGGGTTCTCGTTGAGTGCGGGGATGTAGTGAAATTCACGGCCACCTGCGCCGAGGAAGCTCGCGCGGCCTTCCATGGCGAGCTCCTCCAGCGTTTCCAGGCAATCGGCGGTGAAACCGGGTGCAACGACGTCGACGCGTTTCACGCCTTCGCGTGCAAGCGCGAGCAGTGTATGGCCGGTGTAGGGTTGCAGCCATTCGGCGCGGCCGAAGCGCGACTGGAAGGCGAGACGATACTGTTCCGCTTCCAGCCCCAATGCTTCAGCGAGCAGACGGCCGGTTTTCTGGCACTCGCAGTGGTAGGGGTCGCCCTTGTCGAGCGCCGTGCGCGGCACACCGTGGAAACTCATCAACAACACGTCGGGGCGACCGTGTATCTGCCAGAAGTCGCGCACGTTTGCCGTGAGTGCGTGAATATAGGCGGGATGGTCGTGGTAGTGACGCAGCGTGCGCAGTGCCGGTTGGTTGCGCACGGATTTCAGCCAGTCGAATGCCGCGTCATTCGCTGTGGCGGTGGTGGATGAGGCGTATTGCGGATAGGCCGGCAACAGCAGGATGCGGTCGCAGCCGCCTGCTTTCATGCGGTCCAGTACCGCGGGAATCGACGGTTCGCCGTAACGCATCGCGTAATCGACGGTGAATGGCGATGCGATGCGCTCGCCCAGCCAGCCTTTGAGGAGCTTGGCCTGCTTCTCGGTGTGCGTCTTCAGTGGCGAGCCGTCGGCGGTCCACACTGCGGCGTATTTCGCGGCGGATTTTTTTGGCCGCGTGTTGAGGATGAGGCCGTTGAGAATCGGCCACCACAGCGCGCGCGGAATTTCCACCACGCGCGGATCGGAGAGAAATTCCCTGAGGTAGCGGCGCAGCGCCTGCGGCGTCGGCGCCGCCGGGGTGCCGAGATTGACCAGCAGTACGCCCGTGCGCGGGAGCTGGCCGTGGGTGTATGCCGGTTCGGCGCGGTAGCGCATCAGTGATGCGACAGTGCGCTGGACAACAGCCTGGCCGTGATGTCGACGATGGGCACCACGCGCTCGTAGGCCATGCGTGTGGGGCCGACCACTCCGAGCGTGCCGACCACCTGACCGTCTACCGAGTAGGGTGCGGTCACCAGACTGCATTCGTCGAGCGGCAACAGCTCGGATTCACCGCCAATGAAGATCTGCACGCCGGCGGCGCTGCGCGACTGGTCGAGCAGTCGCAGCAGTCCCGTCTTCTGCTCGAAAGCATCGAACAGACGGCGCAGGCGTTCCATGTTGTTCGAGAGCTCTTCCACGTCGAGCAACTTGCGGCTGCCGGCGACGACGACTTTCTCATGGCCGGTGTCGAGTGCGTCGCTCCCGGCATCCACTGCGGCATTCATGAGGTGTGTGATGTCGTCGCGCATGCGGCCGAGCTCGTCGCCCAGCTTCGCGCGCACCTGGTCGAAGGTGAAACCGCAAAAATTATGGTTGAAAAAATTGGCGGCTTCGGTCAGCGTGGATGCGCTGCACGGTTGCTCGGTCAGGATGACGCGGTTTTCCACGGCGCCTTCCATGGTGACGATGATGAGCAGGATGCGCTTGTCGGACAGGCTGATGAATTCGATCTGGCGAAACGCGGGGTTGCGCCGCGGCGTCATCACCAGCCCGGCGAACTGGCTGAGATCCGACAAAAGGGTGGAGGCGACCGTCATCAGCTGTTGCGGATCCGACGGCGTGAGACGGGTTTCGAGCTGGGTCACCGCACGCTGGTCGAGCGGCTGCACCGTGAGGAGGGTGTCGACGAAGAGGCGGTAGCCACGAGGCGTCGGCACGCGGCCTGCCGAGGTGTGCGGACTGGCGACAAAACCCATCTCTTCCAGGTCGGCCATGATGTTGCGGATGCTCGCGGGCGACAGGTCGAGTCCCGCGTGTTTCGACAAGGTACGCGAACCCACCGGTTCACCCTCGGCGATGTACCGTTCCACCAGGGTCTTCAGTAGTACGCGGGCGCGATCATTGAGCATTGGGGGGATTATACGGGAAGCGGTCAACGGGTAGCGGGGCGCCGATCGCGGCCCGCTGCTCCCCGGCGCTCCCCGCTATAATTGCCGCATGCAAACCGCTTTCAAGACCGTCGGCCTGGTAGGCAAGTACGATACCCGTGGCATCGAGGGTTCCCTGTGTGCGCTGGGAAGGTTCCTGGAGCAACGGGGACATGGCGTTCTGGTGGCGGAGCAGACCGCGGAGCGCCTGAACATCGACGATTTTCAGCGGCGGGCACTGCACCAGCTGGCGGAAGAGAGCGACGTCGTGGTGGTGCTGGGCGGCGACGGCACGATGCTGTCGATCGCGCGCACGTTGGCGCCGCATGGCGTTCCGCTGATCGGCATCAACCACGGGCGGCTCGGCTTCCTCACTGATATCACCATCGACGCCATGCACGATGCGGTGGGGGAAATTCTTAGCGGGCAGTACGTGGCGGAGGAGCGCATCCTGTTGAATGGCCAGATTCGCCGGGAGGGTGAGCAGGTTTTCGAAGCCACTGCATTCAACGACGTGGTGCTCGGCAAGGGTGGTTCGGGGCGCCTGATCGATCTGGAAATCACCATCAACACCGAGTTCGTCTACAGTCAGCGCGCCGACGGTCTGGTGGTGACGAGCCCGACCGGTACCACCGCCTATGCACTGTCGGCGGGCGGACCCATCGTGCATCCCACGCTGCAGGCGATGGCGCTGGTGCCGATCTGTCCGCACACACTGTCGGCGCGGCCGATCGTGGTGGACAGCGAGTCGCGCATCGAGCTGCACCTGACGTATGCGGACGACGCGCGCGTGCACTTCGACGGGCAGGAGCATTTCGACCTGCACAGCGGCGACCATGTGTGGATCACTCGCGCCAAGCGTCCGGTCACGCTGCTGCATCCGCATTCCTACAGTTATTACGACACCCTGCGGCAGAAGCTGCATTGGGGAAAAAAGCTCTGAGTGCTCGATGCTCGCGCATCTGTCCATACGCAATTATCTGCTGGTCGACTCGGTCGAGCTGGATTTCACACCCGGGCTGACCGTGCTCACGGGCGAGACGGGCGCCGGCAAGTCCATTCTGGTGGATGCGCTGGCGCTGGCGCTCGGCGATCGCGCAGAGGCAGGGGTGGTGCGGCAGGGTGCGCTGCGCGCGGAGATTGCCGCCGAATTCTCGCTGGACGATGCATCGCCGATCGGGAACTGGCTGGAGGATGCCGGTTTTGCCGCCGAGGAAGGCATGCTGATGCTGCGCCGCGTGATCGAGACCGGTGGACGCTCGCGCGCCTTCGTCAACGGCAGCCCGGCGACGCTGGCACAGCTCAGGGAAGCCGCGGAATTTCTGCTCGACATTCACGGTCAGCATGCACATCATGCGCTGTTGCGGCCGCAGGTGCAGCGCGATGTTCTCGATGCCTATGCCGGCGCGCAGCCGCTGGCCTCAGCCGTGGCAGATGCGTGGCACGCCTGGCGGGGTGCGCGACAGCGCCGTCTGGATGCCGAGACACACGGCCAGGCTCGGCAGATCGAGCGCGAGGGGCTTGTGCTTGCGCTGGAGGAGCTGCGCGCGCAGGGCGAAGGCCTTCTGCGCTGGGACACGATGCAGGCCGAACATGCGCGGTTGGCGCACGTCACCACCCTGCTCGAAGGCAGCCAGGCTCTTATCGAAGGGCTGGACGATGGCGAAGCCGCGGTGTCCGGCCTGCTCGGCGCGTTGCAGGGCAGGCTCGCTGCGATGCGGACCGTCGATGAAGGCCTGGGTGAAATCGCCGCGCTGCTGGACGCCGCGCGCACCGATCTGGCCGAGGCCGTGCATACTTTGCGGCGCTATGCCGGACACCTCAGTCCCGACCCCGAGCGCCTGTCGGAACTCGATCGGTGCATGGCTGAAATGCATCGCCTGGCGCGCAAGCACCGGGTGCAGCCGGACGCGCTGGGCGACCTGCTGGCGCAGTTCGAGGCACGCCTCGCGGAATTGGCAGCCAGTGACGATCTCGAAGCCCTGCAGGCAACCGAGACTGCCGCGCTTGCTGCGTATCGCAGGGATGCGCAGGCGCTCGGCACGGAACGGCACCGTGCCGCAGTCGCGCTGAGCCAGGAAGTCACGGCGGCGATGCATGAGCTTGCGCTGGCGGGTGGGCATTTCGACGTGCGCCTCGAAAGTGGCGCCGAGCCGCGCGCCCATGGGCTCGAGGAGGTTGTGTTTCTTGTCGCCAGCCATCCGGCCTTGCCGCCAGGGCCGCTGGCGAAAGTCGCCTCGGGCGGCGAACTGTCGCGCATCAGTCTGGCGATCCAGACCGCCGTCTCCGGCGTGGCTGGTGTGCCAACCCTGATCTTCGACGAGGTCGACGTGGGGATTGGCGGTGCTGTCGCCGAAGCGGTCGGGCGGCGGCTGGCAAGGTTGGGCAAGGTGCGCCAGGTGCTGGTCATTACCCATCTGCCGCAGGTCGCGGCGCGTGGCACACAGCATCTGCGCGTGACGAAACAGGCCGATGGCGCCTATGCCACCTCCAGCATCGAGTGCCTGGATGACGCAGCGCGCATCGACGAAATCGCGCGCATGCTGGGTGGCAGCACCATTACTGCAACGACGCGACAGCACGCCGTGGAGATGCTGGCGGGTTGAGCGTGGTGCCGCGATGGCGCGGCGCCGGAATGGGTGTTCAGGCGGTGTTCAGCCGCTGGCGCTGCGTGGGGTTCCGTCCGGCAGCGCGTCCTGGCACTCCTGGAAGATGCGTCGTGTGCAACGGCGGCAGGTTTCATTGTCGAGGCGTGGGTAGATGGCGCGCAGGGCGTCGCCCTTGTGACCGAAAATCTGTTCCTCGCCGACGGTGTCGACCTGGCCGCTGCGGCGCAGCATCTCGCACAGGTCGGGCTGCACGCCGACCAGATAAAGACCGCCACCGATCTTGCGCCGGCGCGTCGCTTCCTTGGCCAGCAGGTCGGCACCCGCGAGGTCGATGAAGCCGATCGCACGGGACGTGAGCAGCAGATGTTTTTTCTGCGGGTCGGTCTCGTCGACATTGCGGAAATGCTGCTGGATGTATTCGACCGCACCGAAGAAGATCGATCCCTCGACGCGCAGGATCGTCATTTGCGGGCACGACGGCATGGCGCCGGCTGCCGGCACGAACTTGCGGCGCGGGTTGGCCAGGTCCTCGGGGTCTGGAAGCAGCGCGCGGATCGAGGGCTGCGAGGTGCGGTAAAGATAGAACAGCAGCGACACCAGGATGCCGAGAAAGATGCCTTTTTCCAGATCCACCAGCGTGCCGAGGAAAGTCAGGGCGAGGATGATGCGTTCGCGTTTGTGGCGCCGGAAGATTTCCCCGATGTGATGGAAATCGATCAGGCTCCACGCCACGATGAACAGGATCGCCGCCATCGACGCCACCGGCAGGTAGGCGGCGAGCGGCGCGACGAGCAGGACGATGAGGATCAGGAATACGGCCGACAACGCGGCAGCGAGAGGAGTTTTTGCGCCCGACGTGAAATTGACGCCGCTGCGGTTGAACGAGCCGCTGGAGGCATAGCCCGAGAAGAAGCTGCCGGCGATATTGGACAAGCCCTGGCCGATGAATTCCTGGTTGCTGTCGATGCGCTGGTCGGACTTGATCGCGACCGAGCGTGCGATGGCGACTGCTTCGGTCAGCGCGAGAATGGCGATGATGGTGGCGGGAAACAAGGTCTGCTTGATTGCGATGAACGAGAAATCAGGCAGCGACAGCGGCGGGAAGGAGGCTGCCAGCGCACCGACGGTCCTGATGCCGGTGTTCTCGGCGCCGAATTCGGCGTTGAGTGCGGCGGCGACCACGCTGCCGGCCACCATGGCGACGATCATGTAGGGAAGCCTGGCGAGATAGCGCTTGGCGAGAACTCCCGCGAGCAGGGTGGCGGCCCCCACCGTCAGCACCCACGGCTGGATGTCGGCGAGATGGGTGCCGAAGTGGATCAGCACCTGGTGGAAGTGTGCCCCGCGTGGCATGTCGAGGCCGAAGAAGTTCTTGATCTGGCTCGCGGCAATGAGGATCGCCGCACCGGCGGTGAAGCCGATGATGACGGTATGCGAGATGAAGTTCACCAGCATGCCCAGCCGCGCCAGGCCCATCGCCAGCTGGATCAGACCGGCGAGAAAGGTGAGCGTGAGAACCAGGCCGATGAACTGCGCGCTGCCGGACTCGGCGAGCGGGCTGATCGATGCGAAGACGACGATCGAGATTGCGGTGGTGGGCCCTGACACCAGGTGCCAGCTCGATCCCCACAAGGCCGCGACGACGGTCGGGATCATGGCGGCATACAGGCCGTATTCCGGCGGCAGGCCGGCGATGGTCGCGAAGGCCACCGCCTGGGGCAGTACGATCAGTGCGCCGGTCAGTGCGGCGACGGCATCCGCGCGCAGCGTCTGTTTCGTGACGCCCGGCCACCAGCGTAGGAAGGGCAGCAGGCGATAGAGCCAGAGCGGGCAGGCGTTCAGGTCGATCACGCGTGGTCCATGATTTTGTCGCAGGAAGGCGCGCTTCGGTCAGGGGGCGGCGGCCATGGCGCGCACATCGAGAACGGTGCGGGCGCCCGAGTGCACGAGATTATATCGCGTCGCGTGCGGTGGCGTGGTCCTGGATGAAGAGTTCGAAGGCGGTCTTTGTGAGCGGCTTCGCATGAAAATAGCCCTGGAACATTCCGCACCCGTGGCGCATGAGAAAGGCGTGCTGCGCCGCGGTTTCGACGCCTTCGGCCACGGTGTTCAGGCCGAGCAGTTTCGCCATGTTGAGGATGGTCGCCACCATGGCGCGATCGCCGTCGTCGTTCCCCAGCGCGAGGACGAAGGCGCGGTCGACCTTGAGTTCGTCGAGCGGGAGACGGTTGAGGTGGCTGAGCGAAGAGTAGCCGGTGCCGAAGTCGTCCATGGAAAAGCGTATGCCGAGCGTCTTGAGCCGTTGCATGGTGCGGATGACGCCCTCGATGTCTTCAGCGACGACGGTCTCGGTAATCTCGAACATCAAGGTTCGAACAAGCACGGGGTCGAGGTGGCGACGCACCAGTTCTTCCACCTGCGCGGCGAAACCGGGATGGGTGAATTGCCGCATGCTGATGTTGACGGAAAATTGCTTGAGAGCGAGGCCGGCGCGGTGCCAGTCGTCCAGGGTGCGAAAGGCGGTCTCGAGGATGTGCTGTCCGAGCTGGATGATGAGGCCGGTTTGCTCGGCAATCGGAACGAAACGACTGGGTGGAACGGCGCCCAGCGCGGGACTGGTCCAGCGTGCCAGCGCTTCCGCGCCGATGATGCGGCCGGCGCGGTCCACCTGCGGCTGGTAGTGCAGCGTGATTTCGCCATGCGGCAGGGCGAAGTGCAGCATGCGCTCGATGTCCAGATTGCCTTCCACGCGGCGGGCGATTTCCTCATCGAACACGAACGCGCCGTCGCGGCCCCTCGCCTTCGCCTCGTACATGGCGATGTCGGCTTCCTTGATGAAACGCGTGGCATTGCTGTCGCCGGGCCCGAGCAGGCTCACGCCGATGCTGGCGCTGATATGAAGTTGGTGGGCGCCGACGGTGTAGGGGGTCTTGAGCGCGACGAGCGTCCGCCGCGCGGTTTCCAGCGCTTCGGCCTCGCAGGCGTCGCGCTGCGCGAAGCGACCGCCGGTGACGATGAATTCATCGCCACCGAGGCGGGCGACGATGCAACGGTCCGGGGCGCTGCCCAGCAGCCGCTCGGCGACGCTCTGCAGCAGACGGTCGCCGACGTCGTGGCCGAGGGTGTCGTTGACGGTCTTGAAGTGGTCGAGATCGACGAGCAGGAGATAGCCATGCTCGCCGCTTTCGTTGAGCGAATTCATGCGACGCTGCAAATGCTCGATGAAGTACTGGCGGTTGTAGAGGCCGCTCAGGGCATCGTGGGTGGCCTGGTGACGCGTCTGCATGAGCAGGCTGTTGGTGCTGCGTGCGGCGTACAGCAGCACCCAGGTCAGAATCGTCGAGAACACCGCGAGAACGTAGGCATACCATGCTCCGACCAGCATGAAATAGACGATCAGGGGAATCATCAGCACGAGTATGGTCGGCCTGAACAGCCGCTTGTCCGAAGCGAGCAGCGAGGACGCCACCACCGAAGCGCCGATTTCCGTGAAGATGGCGATGTAGTGGAATTTGTAGGTATCGAGCCTGACATAGATCAGGAAAATCAACGCCCACAGGGCAAAGAAGACATAAACGAGCCACGTGCATTGTGCGTACCACTGCTCGCGCCGTGTCTCGCTCATGGTCGCGGCGTCGAAGCTGCGGTAGAGGCGGATGCCCCACACGGAGGTGGCGAGCATCACGAGATACCAGCCGACTGCCGGTACGGCACTGTCGTGGAGCCAGCCCAGAAAGATGTAGGCGAGCCCCGGACCGAGAGAAAGGCCGACCATCACCGGAATCTGCCGGCGCAGGAATTCATGGAAGTGGGTATCGTGCATTGCGGGGTTAACGGCGAATTCCCGATGGTTCTTGAACGCCCAGTGCCCGGGATCCCTATACGCCGAGCAGGGTCTTGATGTGGGCGGCGACACTGCGCCCGAGCGCGCTGAGGGCGTAACCGCCCTCCAGCACGGAGACGATGCGTCCGCCGGCGTGGCGCGCGGCAACGGCCATGATCTGCTCGGTGATCCAGATGTAATCGGCTTCCATCAGGCCGAACTGCGCCATGTCGTCTTCGCGGTGACCATCGAAGCCGGCGGAACAGAACAGCATCTGCGGTGCGAAGGCTTCGAGGCGCGGCAGAATGTTTGTCCTGAAGGCTTCGCGGTAGGCGGTGCCGTCGGTACCGGCGGGCAGCGGCACGTTGACCACATGGGGGTTCGCGGTGTCCGCACCGCTGAACGGATAGTAGGGGTGCTGGAAAGTCGAGCACAGCATCACGCGTGGATCGTCACGAAAGATGTCTTCGGTGCCGTTGCCGTGATGGACGTCGAAATCGACGATGGCGACGCGTTCCAGCTCATGCGCGTCGAGGGCGTGCGCGGCGGCGACGGCGACGTTGTTGAAGATGCAGAAACCCATCGCGTGCGTGCGCGTGGCGTGGTGACCGGGCGGGCGACAGGCGACGAAGGTGTTTGCCGCCTCGCCGGCCAGGACCAGATCGACGCCATGCACGGCGCCGCCTGCTGCACGGCGTGCGGTGGCGAGGCTGTGCGGGTTCATGAACGTGTCCGGATCGAGCCGCAGCACGCCCTCGACCGGTGCGGCGGCTTCGATCGCGTCGACATATGCGGCATCGTGCACCCGCAGCAACTGGGCGTGGGTGACTTCCGGCGCCAGACGATGATCGAGAAAATCGAACAGTTGCGCCGCATGCAGCCGATCGTCGATGGCGCGCAATCGCGCAGGACATTCCGGGTGCGAATCGCCCATGTCATGCAGCAGAAAGCTCGGGTGGGTGATGTAGGCGGTGTGCATCGTGAGTGGGCAGGAACTGGCTCGACTATACGCTGACGCACTTGGTCATGTAAGCGAAACGGCCTAGCATGGGGCTTTGCCTCCCTGCGAACGAGCCATGCCGCAACATTATCTGCACGCCCTGTTCAACGCACGCTCGGTGGCCGTATTCGGCGCCAGCGAGCGCGATGATTCGGTTGCCGGGACGCTGTTCCGCAACCTGCGCCATGCGGGTTATCAGGGTGAGGTGTATCCGCTCAACCCCAAGCACGAAACAGTGTTCGGCGAACGCTGCTATGCCTCTGCGAGCGAGCTGCCGACGGTTCCCGATCTGGCGCTGATCGCCACGCCGGCGCCGACCGTGGCCCAGGTGATGGAGGACTGCGGCAAGCGCGGCATCCGTCACGCCGTGGTGCTCTCCGCGGGCTTTCGCGAAACCGGTGCGAAGGGCGCCGCGCTGGAAGAGTCGCTGAAGCGTGTGGCGGAAAAGTACGGCGTTCGCTTCATCGGTCCCAACTGTCTTGGCATCCAGCGGCCGGCAATCGGCCTCAATGCCACCTTCAGCCAGGGCGCCACGCATGCCGGGGAGCTTGCCCTGGTGTCGCAGTCGGGGGCCTTGTGCACGGCCATGCTGGACTGGGCCGAATCCAACAGCATCGGTTTTTCCAGCGTGATTTCGACGGGGGCGTCGGCCGATCTCGACTTCGGCGAGATTCTCGACTACCTGGCCTACGACAACGCGACTCGTGGCATCCTGCTCTACATTGAGGGCATTCGCGACGCACGGCGCTTCATGAGCGCGCTGCGCGCCACCGCCCGTTGCAAGCCGGTCGTGCTGGTCAAGGTGGGACGTCACGAAGCGGGCTCGAAGGCGGTGCAATCGCATACCGGCGCGCTGGTCGGTTCCGACGCGGTGTTCGATGCGCTGGTGCGGCGCGCGGGTGTGGTGCGGGTGAACACGATCCTGCAGCTCTTCGCTTCGGCGCGTGCGCTCGCCTTGCGTATCCAGCCGAGCGGCAACCGTCTCGCCATCGTCACCAATGGCGGCGGCCCCGGCGTGATGGCAACCGACCTCGCCGTCGACCTCGGCGTGGCCATGGCGGAACTCGCGCCGGCCACGCTCGCCGCCCTCGACCAGCACCTGCCGGCCACGTGGTCGCACGGCAATCCGGTCGACATCATCGGCGACGCCACCGCGGCGCGTTACCGCGTCGCGCTGGAAGCGAGCCTCGCCGATCCTGGCGTGGATGGCGCGCTGGTGATGCTGACGCCGCAGGCGATGACGCAGCCGACCGCGGTCGCTGAGGCTGTCATCGAGGTGGCGCGCACGGCGGGCAAGCCGGTGCTGACGTGCTGGATGGGCGAGGATCAGGTGCGCGAAGGGCGTGCACTGTTCAAACGGGCGGGCATTCCGTACTTCACCACCCCGGAGCCGGCGGTCGAGGTGTTTTCCTTTCTTTCCGCTTTCTACGCGAACCAGCGTCAGCTGCAGCAGACCCCCGAGCCGCTGTCCCAGCAGATCGCCCCCGATATCGACGGCGCCCGGTTGATCATCGAAAGCGCGCTCGCACATGGCCGTCGCCTGCTCAGTGAGGTCGAATCGAAGGCGCTGCTTTCGGCGTTTCGTATCCCGGTGGCGCAGACAGTCATTGCGCGCGATCCGATGGAAGCGATGCTGTTGGCGCAGCAGATCGGCTTTCCCGTGGTGCTGAAGATCAACTCACCGGACATCACCCACAAGTCGGACGTCAATGGCGTGCGTCTGGGCTTGTCGAGCGGCCAGGCGGTGCGCGCGGCCTTCGGTGAGATGCTCGCGGATGTGCGCCGCCTGCGCCCCGATGCCACGCTGGATGGCATCGTCGTCGAGCCGATGGTGAAGCGGCCACATGCACGCGAGGTGCTGCTCGGCGTGACCTGCGATGCGGTGCTCGGTCCGGTGATCGTGTTCGGCGCCGGCGGCGTCGATGTCGAGGCTTTCCGGGACCGTGCGGTGACGTTGCCGCCGCTCAACGGTTTTCTCGCGCGCGACCTGGTCGGCCGCACGCGTGTTGCGACGCTGCTCGGAGCATTCCGCAACCGTCCGCCAGCCGACATGGATGCGCTGGAAAACGTGCTGCTCCGGCTGTCGGAGATGGTGTGTGAACTGCCCTGGCTCGCCGAACTCGACATCAACCCGCTGCTGGTCGACGAGCACGGCGCGCTTGCTCTCGATGCGCGCATCATCATCGCGCCGCGCGTGCCGCGTGCCGACCGTTACGCGCACATGGCCATCCATCCCTATCCGACGCATCTGGTGACGCACTGGCAGCTGCCCAGCGGACTCGATGTGGTGATCCGCCCCATCCGGCCGGAAGACGCCGAGCTGACGCAGAACTTCGTGCGCGGTCTGTCCGAGGAAAGCCGCTATTACCGCTTCATGGACGCAATGAACGAACTGTCGCCGGTGATGCTCGCGCGGCTGACCCAGATCGACTACGCGCGCGAAATGGCGCTTGTCGTGCAGGCTACGATCGACGGACGCGACGTCGAACTTGGCGTGGCGCGCTACGCGATCGATGCGGATGGCAAATCGTGCGAATTCGCGCTCGTCGTGGGGGACACCTGGCAGAAGCAGGGTATCGGTCACAAGCTCATGGGCGTGCTCATGGACGTGGCGCGCGCGCACGGTGTGGAGACGATGGCGGGTGAAGTGCTCGACGCCAACAAATCGATGCTGAAACTGATGCAGGGGCTTGGCTTCCGTATCGAACCCCATCCGGAAGACGAGCGTGTGCGCTGGGTGTCGCGCGCGCTGTAGGAGGACTTGCTCCGCACCGGATCCGGAATCGGCCAGGATTCAGCACCCTGCGTCGACCGGGTTGTCGGACACGTATTCGATCACCTCGTCGAGGGGACGGCGCGGCGTGGCGGCCAGGTGGTTTTCGGCGTGACCGAGGCGCAACAGAATCTGCGGGTAGCCGGCCTGCCCGATTGCCTGCAGCAGGCGCATGCGCAGCGGTGCGACTTCGATCGGCTGATTGAGGAACGAGGCCTGCAGCCCGTGCCGGCATGCCGTCAGAAGGGTTCGCTGCAGCGCCTGCCCGGCGTCGACACGGCTCGCCAGGTCGTCGCCGCGGGTGCCCAGTACCGCCAGCACGGGTGAGGCGTCGGCGAGTTGCACGTCCCGTGCGGCGACGCCGTGCCCGATGTCGAAGGTGCGCACCACGGCCTGTGCCAGCGGTATGGCCAGATCCGGCAGCACGAGGCCGTCACCGCGACGGCGCGGGTGCATCCATGCCGCCAGTTCGCGTCGCCATGCGGGGTCCGCCCATTGTGCATCGTCGCCCTCGGCGATGAGTTCGGCTGCCATGCGGCGCTGGCTGTCTCCCCGCAGGACATGGAACCATGCCTGCTCGCTGGCGGCCGCCGCGACCAGTGCCTCGAGTGCGGCAGCGGCCACCGGACGCGCGGCGAAAGTCTTGCGGTAGGTGCGGCGCTGCGCCAGCGCATCATGCAGCTCCGCCAGCGTGGCATCGGGCGTGGTCTCGGGCAGAACTTCCAGCCGAGCGAGGCAGTCCGGATCGCAGGCGCCGGACGGTCCGTGCACCTGCGCCCCGAACCCGGCATGGGCGGCGGCCACCCGCATGTTGAACAGCGCACAGCCGCCGCTCAAGGTCAGTTCGCGGTCGTCGGGGTCGTTCGCCGGCAGCGCGCGTGTGCGGTCGGCGATCACGCCGATGCAGCGCCCGCGCACGCGAAAAATCCACGGCTGCGAGTTGTGAGGGGAGGGTGCGAGGATGGCAGCGCCGATCAGCCGCGTGATGGCATCGCGCGACAGGCGGGTTTCGGCAACGTGCATCGGATCCTCCGTCGATATCCGGGCGAACCCTCAATAAAGCACATAAACACCCGCAGCGTGAGGCGTTACATCCTTGTAGTCGGTGTGGTCAAACGGCCGAGCCAGGATTCCACCTGGTTCGATGCCAGGCGGTGCGCCGCCAGCTTCCGCCAGGATGGCGACAGTTCGCTCAACTCCGCGATGGCTTCCAGCGCCGCGTGCTCGAGCGGCTCGACGTAGAAAAAATGCAGCACCCGGGCCAGCGGCCAGTCCGGGCAGCGGCGTTCGATCAGGGTAAAAATATCGCCGGGCGCTACCGTGCCGGATTTGAGCACGCGGTAATACCAGCCGGTGCGGCCGCTGCGCTGCACGCGTGCCGCCATGTCGATCTGCCCAAAGCGCAGGTTCAGCTTCCAGCACGGTTGGCGCGCCTGCGACACCTGTACGGTGGCGCCACCGATGCGGAACACGTCGCCGACGCAGACGCTCGCTTCGGTCAGTCCCAGTGTCGAGACGTTCTCGCCGAAGGCACCGGGTTGCTGGCACGAGGGGGCCGGTTGCGGCAGTTCCAGCAGCCACGCGGCGTAATGCTCGGCCGGATAGTGGTGCAACGCCTTTTCCGGCCCGCCATGATGACGAGGGTC
Source organism: Thiobacillus sp. (assembly GCA_024709165.1). Taxonomy (GTDB): domain Bacteria; phylum Pseudomonadota; class Gammaproteobacteria; order Burkholderiales; family Thiobacillaceae; genus Thiobacillus. The sequence goes on from JANJXF010000109.1 coordinate 14,759, forward strand.
GCCCTGCTCGTCGCCGGCGAGGCCGCTGGGTCCCAGCCACAGGGGCGTGGCGACGGCTTGCTTGTCGATCGCGCTGGGTTCGCCGTTGGGGCCGAAGGCGCGCGCGCAGCCTATACGCAGTTCACGCAGCTCGGTGGCAGGCACGCCGTTCACAGGCCGACGCCGTCCAGCCAGTCGGCGAAGCAGCGGCTACCCTGCGCTTCCAGCGCTGTACCCAGGCGCTGCGTATCGGCACGCAGTTGTGGCACCTGGATTTTCGCTGCGGCCAGTTCGCTTGCGTGCCCGATGAACCAGCGTTCCATCGTCGCGGTGCGTACCTCCGGGTGGCACTGGAAGGCCAGCGCGGCACCTCTCCAGGAGAACGCCTGGTGCCGGCAGAGTTCGGTGGATGCGAGCAGCGTGGCGCCGCTGGGCAGGTCGAAGGTGTCGCCGTGCCAGTGCAGCATCGATGTCCTGGTGCTGTCCAGATGCGCCACCGGTGAGGCGCGCCCGGCGTCCGTCAGCGCGAGCGGCGTCCAGCCGATCTCTTTCGCTGGCCCCGGATAGACGCGCGCACCGAGCGCGCGCGCCATCAGCTGTGCGCCGAGACACAGGCCCAGCGTGGGGCGGTCGGCGGCGAGGCGGTGTTCCAGCAGCCGCAGTTCGTCGGCGAGGAAGGGATAGATGGCCTCCTCGTAGGCGCCGATGGGTCCGCCCAGCACCACCATCAAATCCGCCGTCAGCGCATCGACGCCGGCGAGATCGTCGACGCCGGCTTCGAGGTATCTGACGCCGAAGCCGCGCGCGGCGAGCACGTCGGAGAAACTGCCGAGGTCCTCGAAGCAGACGTGACGGATGACGACGGCGGTGGGCATGGCGTTTCCTTTCTGGGCGGCCGGGGTGTATATGACACAGAGTGTCATATACTACACTCTGTTTCAAACATGAAAAACCATCGCGATGATGCTGCAAATCCGGCCGTTGCGCCGGCAACTGGGCCTCAGCCTGCAGGCGCTGGCAGAAGCCAGCGGTCTCACCCGCAGCTATCTGTCCAAGGTCGAGCGTGGACTGTGCGTGCCGTCCATCGCCGCGGCATTGAAGATCGCCGCGGCGATGGGTGTCGACGTCGCACACCTGTTCGGCGACGTGGCCACGCATGCGCCGGTCACGGTCGTGCGTCGTACAGACCGCTTGAGACTCGAACGTTCCGGTGCCGAAGGCGCCAACGTACTCGAAGCCCTGGCCGCAGAAGTGGGCGCCAAGTGCATGCTGCCTTTCATCGTCGAACCATCCCTGGCGTTCGCTCACGGGCCTCAGGTGTCAGGTCATGCTGGCGAAGAATTTCTTTTCGTTCTCAAGGGACGGATCGAGATCGCCTTTCCCGATCGTGTTGAATCGCTTGGCGCTGGCGATGCCGTTTATTTCGACGCCTGGGTGCCGCATCGCCTTCGCTCGGTGGGACGTATACAGGCGTCGGCGCTGGTGGTGATCGCAGACGCCGAAACGAGGGATCGTACTCAAAAGACGGCCGGGGCATGAGTTCCCGGCAGCGCAAGACAGGCGGTGGCGTGCTCGTTTGCGGGTTCGGCCGGTTCCCGGATCATTCTGGCAGGGCGAGGAGAGGAGAGGGCAACGCGCGGGCAAGCCGTCGCATCATGCCCTTTGGCGGTGAGTCGGCATGAACACTGTGGGGGGGTCATGCGGGATCGTTCCGGCTCGTGGGCAGGAGACTACTCGTTCAACCCGCCCATCGCGGACTGCAGATAGTTCTGCACGCCGAGTTGCTCGAGCAGGCTGAGCTGGGTCTCCAAGTAGTCTATATGTTCTTCGGTGTCTTCCAGGATGTCTGCCAGAATTTCCCTGGACACGTAATCGCGCACCGATTCGCAATAGGCGATCGCCTCCAGATAGTGGCTGCGCCCGGCTTGTTCCAGCTTGAGGTCGCAGGCGAGACATTCAGGCACGTTTTCACCGATGAGCAGCTTGTTCAGATCCTGCAGGTTGGGCAGGCCGTCGAGAAAGAGAATGCGCTCGATCAGCTTGTCGGCGTGACGCATCTCCTCGATGGATTCCTCGTATTCGTGCTTGCCAAGCGCGGTGAGGCCCCAGTTCTTGTACATGCGGGCATGGAGAAAGTACTGGTTGACTGCGGTCAGTTCGACGATCAACGCCTTATTGAGAATCTGGATGACTTTCTTGTCGCCCTTCATGGTCGTATCCTCGCTTCATGTGGTCATTGGGGGCCCTATGGGACTTCATTCAGTGTATCGCAAATTTCGACGAAGCCAGGCTGCGACCTGGGCGGCGGTGGGTTCAGGCACAGGCCGCATCGGCCGGCGACAGGGAAGCCGACGGACATGCCTGGCATTCCTTGAGAATACCGTGGGCGCAGCGAGCACATTTTCCACATTCGGACGCGACGCCGAGATGCTGCCGCAGGCCGCGCATCGACTGGACGCCGCTGTGCACCGCCTCGCGCACCTGGCGATCGGTGATGGCTTGGCAGACGCAGACATACATGGGCGGAACTCCTTGGGTGATTCATCTGGGCTCATTTTATTTGAATGAGAATGATTGTCAATACTAATATGAGCCGATTTCAGGATCGTTGCGCGTGACCGGCTGGATCATCTGGGGTGCAACAGAATCCGGCGCGTATCCGGCGGTGAGCCGCTGGTGCGCCACAGCCACAGGGCGATCAGAGTGAAGGCCAGGCTGCGGATCGCCACTGTCGCACTGTCATGCAGACCAAGGTGTTCGCTGACGACCGCCCCAACGAACCAGTAATAGAGGCCGATCGCCAGTGCACCCAGCAGTCGCACCGCCGTCTCTGAACGCAGACTCAGGCCGCGCACCACGATTTGCGCCAGCACATAGCTTGCGAGGGTGTAGACGGCGATGGTGGAGTAGACCTGGCCGGCCGTCTCCAGCGGGCCATTGGCGGTGAGATAGTACCCCAGGACGAAACCCGGAAAGCTCGCTGCGAAAGCGCCAAAACCGGTTTGCAGCCAGTTGTGGGACATGCTCGATGTACCGAGGATTTGCCGTATGGATTTTCCCGGCGCCTTGTCCAGACAGCCGCGCGACACGCACTGGCTGCAGGTGGAGCAGTGCGCGTTGCCTACGGTCATCAAGGGGTTTTGCCCGTAGAGCCGCTCAACGGGAAGCACCGGGCAAATCGAATTGCAGAACCCTCCTTTCCTGCTGAACAAGGCCCCCAGCAGCAGGGTCAGAAGGGCCACCACCAGAATCGTGGCGGCAAGGGCCGGACCGTTTTCGTTGAACAGGAAACGGCGTGCGGGCACCATGAGCAGGAGCAGAAAGATCCCTGCCATTCCCGCACCCGGAAGCAGCCGGTCAGACAACCCCCCAGGTCTGATGCGGCCCGATGCGAGCATGTTGAGCGTACCTAGCGGGCAGGCGTTGCGCCACAGTTTCGGGTTGATGAGGAATATGGCGGGCAGCAAGGGAATCACCACATCCCAGAGCAGGCGCAGGGCAAGCTCAGGTGCCAGAAACAACCCGGAAATCAGCAGGGCCGTGACCCCCAGGCCACCGATCTGCGCAATGCGCCATAGGTGGCCACCCGACGGAGAGGGCGGCCTGTTCGCGGTTGTTGTCGCCATGCCGTCGCTCCTCAGGCCTCAGCGACCAGTACCCAGTGGTTGTCGAGGGCCATCGGCTGCGGCCACGGCAGAATCTTTGCCTGGGCTTCGGGATGCCAGCGCAACAACCCGCTTGCCGTGGCGACCAGCGCACCACCGCCCTTGCCAGGCCCGTGCCAGGAGGCGAGGGCATAGGCTTCCGGCATTTCCACAATGGTCTGCATTTTTTCCGGGATGCCAGGGTGCCAGAGCAAGGCCTTGTTTGCCGTGCTGGTGAGGGCGAAACCGCCGCGATGGGCCGGCGCGATGTTGCCGCAATACCCGATACCGTCGCCAATGGGGGTCGGCACGCTCAGGGTTTTGCCGTCGAACACTGCCAGTACGGGTGCCGCATGCCGCCGGGCAGCGGAAGCATGCTCCGCCTGCAGGGCAATACCGAGCAGCGCACCCGGTTCGCCGGCCGGACGGCTCCAGGCCATGTGCCGCAGCGAGAGGCGCGAATCGTCGAGCCGCCACTGGCCCAACAGCCGGCCATTGCGGCCGTCGAGTCTGACGAGGGAGGAGTCCATGTTGTCGAGGCCGAGCTTCTTGTCGTCCTCGGGACGGCGCGGCACACCACCGTTGGCGACCAGCAGCGTCCCGTCGCGATCCATCTGGGCCTCGTGAGGGTCCTCGCCGTGGGTCTCCCATTCAGCGGCTTTTTTCAGGCTGGCGGGGTCGCGTGCGGTGATCCAGCCCCGGCCCGTGCGGATGTCGGTTTCCGTGGTGTAGAGCACAGAGCGGTCCGGGGCGTAGACGGCGTGCCCGCAGAGGCGGCGGTTGCCTTCGTCCGTGAGGGCAATGCGGCGCACGATCTTGCCCTCCTTGTCGCACCGTAGTATCCAGTCGCCAAAGCGGTAGGCGGTCACCAGCAATCCGCCTGCCGGCTCGGCCAGTACGCCGTGGGCACGCCCCGGCAGCGGCACGGCATAGCGGATGCCGATTTTTTGGGTGTCCCAGTCGGCCACGAGTTCGCCCGCAAAATGGGTGTCGTTTTTGTTTGGGCCGCGCCAAGCGGCGCCCACCGCGGCCTGGCGAACCTGATCGGCCAGCGCCATGCGCGGCAGGGCCGCCAGGGCGAACAAACCCGAGAGGGTGCCCAGAGCTTGTCTTCTGTTCATGTCGTGTCCTTTTCTACTCAGAATTTGTATTCGCCGGTGAGAATCGCCTTGCGCTTCGTGCCAGGTACGGTGAAGGCACCGTTGTCGTAAATCGAATCGAAGTACAGCTTGTCGAACAGGTTCTGCACGTTCAGGCGCAGCGCCCAGCTTTTTTGCTCGTAAGCCAGCATGGCATCCCAGCGAGCGTAGGCCGGCGCCGTATTGGGGTGGAAGGTGCTGCCGCCTGGCAGGGTGGGAACGGCGCCTGTGCCGCTGGGGTTGTAGGCATAACGATCACCCTTGGCTTCCACGCCGCCGCCGAGCTTCCAGCCGCCGCCCAGCTTGTAGGTGGTCCACAGGTTGAAGGTGTATTTCGGCGTGTTGCGTGCCCGCTGGCCTTTGTATCCGGGGTTGGCAGAGGTGATGACACCGGTGGTGGCATTCACGTTCTCGGCCACTTCCAGGATTTTGGCGTCCATCAACGCCAGGCCGGCGAAAATTTCCCAGTCGTCGTTCACCCGACCCGCCGCTTCCAGTTCCAGACCGTCGGTGCGACGTTTCTTGGTGAGGATGGCGGCGGTGGATTCCAGGTCGGTGCTGCGTTCCCACTCCTTGTCGGCGCGGTAGAGGGCGGTGCGCAGCGCCAGGTCGCCTTCGAACAACAGCCATTTGGCGCCCAGTTCCAGAACCTTGGAGCGTTCCGCCGGCATGGGGGCAACCGTGAGCTGATACAGGTCAGCCGTAGGGCTGAAGGAATCGGAGAAGCCCAGATAGTAATGGGTTTCGTCGCTGGGATGATAGGAGAGGGCGGCGCGCGTGCTCATTTCGTCGTATTTGAGCCTGGGCGAGGTGACGCTGGAATAATCGGCATCCATCCAGTCCTGACGCAGGCCGAGGGTAGCTTTCCACTGCGGGATGAATTCCACCGTGTCCTGTATATAGAAGGCGTAGGAATCGGACTTGAACTTGGTGGCGGTTCCGGTGACAGCCACCTGATTGGGTCGGTAGTCCGGCGGGGTGGCGATGGTGGTGCCGCCGAAGTTCTGCAGGCCCTTGCGGAAGCTGTCTTCCTGCAGGAATTCCACGCCGGTCAGAAATTCGTGTTGCATGCCCCAGGTGCTGAATTTGTTGTTGAAGTCCGATTGCAGGGTGAGCGTCTCGTAATCCATGGCCCGGGTCACGGAACCGCCGACCGTGCCCTGGGGGTTTGGAGGTGTGGTCAGATGGGGCTTGATGGCCCAGTAGGTGCGCTCGTAATCGGCGTAGCGCAACTGGGTGCGCCACTCGCTCCTGGGCGAGAAACGGTGGGTATAGGTGGCTGTGCTGATATTGGTTTCGCCCTCATCGAAGTTGCGGTCGACACCCCAGTAATAGTGGGCGGGCAACACCGTGCCGGGGCGGCGTGTGCTGGAGTCGAAACTGACGCCATAGTCCATTCGGTCATCCGTGGTGGTCACGATGTGGCTCAGGATGAACTCGTCATTCGTGGAGATGCCGAGGCCGAGACTGGCGGCCAGCCCTTCCCGGTGAATCTCCGGTTCCGCGCCGGTGCTGGGATTGGAGCGCCAACTTTCGTCGTCACGGTGCATGACGTTGATGCGCAGCGCCGTATTTTTCCCCAGACGCTTGTTGAAATCGCCCGTGCCTTCCAGATAGCCGTTGTTGCCGGCGCTGACTGTGAGCTTGTGGCGATCCGTCAGCAGTGGGGTTTTGCTCACCTGGTTGATGACCCCGCCGGCCTGGCCCCGGCCGAAGAGCATGGCGCCGGCGCCGCGCAGCACGTCCACCTGCTCCAGGTTGAAGGTTTCCCGATCGTACTGCGCGGTATCGCGGATACCGTCCAGGTAGATATCGCCAAAGGTGTAGAAGCCGCGCAACATCATGTTGTCGCCCGAGCGTCCTCCCTCGGCGGCGTTGAACGTGACGCCGGAGACGTTACGCAGGGCCTCCCGCAGGCTGCTCACCTGCTGCTCCTCCATGATCTTGTTGGTCACGGTGGTGATCGCCTGCGGAATGTCGTGCGGATCCTGCAGTGTCTTGCCGACCCGTGTGACCGAAGCGCGGTAGCCGTCCCGTGCGGCTTCGGCTTCGGCGTCGGTCTCGACGGTGACGGTGGACAACACCTGGTCACGTCCGGTGGCGTGTGCCGCCTCCTCGGCCAGGACCGGTAGTGACAGGCTGGCCATGATCAGCGCACTCAGGGGCAGCAGGGCCGGGTTGGGGCCGAGCTTGATGCGATGTGCAATGGTGGGTCTGTCCGCCTTGTTCGGGCGGGTCTGTTTGTTGGTACGAGACATCAGCGACTCCTTCTGGTTTTGTCAGCATTGAACGACATACGAGAGAGCTGGCTGGCATCAGGGGCTGGCTGGCGGAAATGGAACATCAACGGGCTGGCCGCGGGTCTGTGACGAAACCGATCCGGCTCAGTCCCAGACGGCTGGTTTCAGCCATGATCTCGGCGATGTGGCGGTAAGGTCCCGCCTGATCGGCCAGAATGTGAAGTTCAGGTTGGGGCGAACGGGCAGCGGCCTCGCGCAACTGAAGCGTGAGCTCGGCATGCGACACCGGCTCGCCGTTCCAGCTGATTTCCCCGTTTGCACCGATTGCGATGCGCACCGGCTCCTGCGGCGATGTGTCGATCTGGCTGGCGGCCCGTGGCAGATCGACCTTCACTGCGTGGGTCATGAGCGGTGCAGCGACAATGAAGATCACGAGCAACACCAACATGACGTCGATCAGCGGAATCATGTTGATCTCCGCCACCGGTTGGTTGTTTGCGTTGGAGGAGAAACCGCCGAAGGCCATTACGCAGCCCTCGTCATGGTTTGCTTCTCCACACCCGCGTTTTCTGCGCGGATGCCGGTGGACATGAAGCCGAACAGGTCATGCGCAAAGCCGTCAAGTTCGGCCAGCAGCAGGCGGTTGGCACGGGTGAATGCGTTGTAGGCGAGCACGGCAGGAATTGCCACGGCCAAGCCCAGCGCGGTCATGATGAGCGCTTCGCCGACCGGCCCCGCCACCTGATCCAACCCACTCTGACCCGTCATGCCGATGTTGAGCAGGGCGTGATAGATCCCCCAGACCGTACCGAACAGGCCTACGAAGGGTGCGGCGGAGGCAACCGAGGCGAGCACGGTATGGCCATATTCCAGACGCGCGGTGTCCTGCTCGATGGCCCGACGCAGAGCCCGCGTAAGGAATTCGTCGGCTGAACCCGCTTCGACCAGGCGCTGACTGCTGCGATTGCGATGCTGATCGGCGGCGCGCAGTCCATGATGCGTCAGGTGGGAGAAAGGATCTCCCACGCCTTGCTCGTGCAGATGGGCCGTTACCTCGTTCATGTCCGTCGCATTCCAGAAGCGGGAGAGAAAGGACCGTGCATGGCGCCGCGTGCGCCATTGCCTGATGGATTTGGCAGCGATGAGATACCAGGTGGCGACCGACATCGTCACCAGCACCAGCAGCAAAAACTGGCCCAACGCATCGGCGTGGCCGAGGAAGTGGGCGAACCCCATGTCTTGTTGCATGTTCAACTCCTTACGGAAAAAGAAATAGGAACGACGACCCATGCGGCAATTGCATTGCCGCCCTGTCGAGCGGGAGCGAAGCGCCATTTGCGCACGGCCTTCGCAGCTGCGTGATCCAGACGTTCGAAGCCGCTGCTGCTTCGGATTTCGACACGGGACGCGTTGCCATCGGCCTCGACGTAAACGCGCAACAGGACCTTGCCCTGCTCGCCGAGGCGGCGCGATAGAGGCGGGTAGGCCGGCGCGGGATTATCCAGATAGTCGGCATCGAAGCGCGGCGGTTCGACTGGCGGGACCTCGGAGGTGACGACCGCGGCCGACACAACCGGCACCGGAGTGGACGCGGGGACGGGTGCGGGAGACGGAGTGGGCACCGTGACCATGGGTTCCGGGGGCGCCGGAGCCGTTTCGATCTCGGCTGGAGCCGAATCAGGCACGATTAGAACGGGTGGCACTACCGTCGGTCGTGGCGGCATCGGTCGTGCCGGCAAGGGTGTGGGTGGCTCCAGCGCCGGTTCCGGGCGAGGAGCTTCAATCAGGCTGACCACAAGCGGCTGTTCCAGCATGATCGTACGGGTGACGGGCTCGCTGCCGAGCAGGACGAAGGCAACCAGGACATGCATGCCGACAACTCCCCCAAGGAGGCGCCATTCAGTGCGTGGCTGTGTGGGGGTGGCGATGCTCGTCGTGGGGCCGTACGTCTCTCGGCGGAAAGTCGGCGCCGCCGCGGTGGACGGGCTGTACAGCATGGCTGATCCCGCCGGAGCAGGGGGGAGCTGTGATGAATTGGCGTGGAGCAGCGAGTTCATGCGGTGAGGATCAACTTGTTGGCGGTGGTGATGCGCAAGCGGTATTCCCGGTCACCGTGGACGATGACCACCACCTTGCCGCCGGCGAAGAGATCCTCGCTGCGCAGGCGCGGTGGCGCGGTGGGCTGGGTGGGGATGGGGGACGACAGCGAGTGCTTCTCTTTCATGACGGCTTACCAGACGTAAAACTGTTGATGCCAGGCCCACAGCGGCAGCGCGCCTGCGAGCGCGACACCGGCTGCTGCGGGCAAGCGTCCGAGCCGCCACGCCAGCGTGACCGACCAGAGCGCGGCAGCCGTCAACAGCCCCATGCGCAGCGGATTGGCCCAGGCCAGCACGATGTTTTCCTGGAACAGCTGGCCGGTGGTGAGATGGGACAGGCCGACGAACACGCTGATGCCCCCCAGGGGAATCAGCGTCATGGCCAGCCGGCTCCAGGGCAGTTCTGCAAGCATGGCGGCGGCGCGCAGGCAAAGCCAGAGCCAGCCACCCACGAGCAGGGCCGTGGCCGCCATGTAGGCCAGCAGCATGGCACCGTCCAGCCAGGTGAAGGCGTCGTTCAGTTGCGGGTAATCGGTGAACAGCCACCAGTGCCCGACCGTGTCCAGCGGCCACCAGAACTCCCTGTCGATCAGCCAGGTCGCAGCCGACTGTTTGGCCGTGATGAACCAGGGGGAAACCGACCATTGGAAAGCGCCCAGCGCCACGCCCAACATGCCGAACACCAGCAGACGCGCAAGCCAGATGTCCTGCGCCCCACCTCCTGTCGACGGGGCAGGCGCGGCGAGCACCTCGGCTTCAGGAGAACGCCAGCTCAAGGTCACTGCGCCGCGTTGGCCGGCACAGCGCCCGCACATGTGACAGGCGGAGCCGCTTTGCATGCGCCGGATATCGATGAGCGGCGCGCAGTTCACTGGAGGACTCTTGGGATGTGAAGGCGCATCCCAGGCAGTCTGATCGACGGCAAAATGCACGGGTGCGATCTTCGCGAGCAGACCGAACACCCCGGATACCGGGCACAGGTGCCGGCACCACACGCGCTTGTTGCGGCCATACAGCAGCCCGACGGCGATCGCGGCGATGGTGGAGCCACCGAGAATAAGCAGGGCGGGTTTTGGATAATCGTAGACGCTCACCATCTGCCCGAAGACCGTGGTCAGGACGAAGGCGACGAACGGCCAGCCGGCCCATTTCAGCCAGGCCGGAATGTGGCGGTTGAGGCTCCAGCGCGAGGCGAACTCGGTGAGCACCCCTTCCGGGCAGAACAGGCCGCACCAGGCCCGCCCCATGGTCATCACCGACAAGATGACGAAAGGCCACCAGATACCCCAGAACAGGAACTGGGCGAAGCGGGTGAGGTTGTCGAAGATGTGATCGGCTTCTCCCGGCAACGGCAGGAAGGCCGGGACAGCCACCACCACGGTGTAGAACAGCACCACCATCCACTGCGCGGCGAGAATGACGTTGCGGTGCTGGCGCATCCAGAGCCCTAGGCGGGCGATGGCCGTCACCTTCGGCCCCGCGACGGGGCCTGGAGGGTGCGTGCCCGGTGTCGCCCAGGTCACCACGGTGCCCGCGCCCTTGCCATCTTTCGCGCGGGATAGCGACACGGCACGGGCGTTCATCGCTTCACCGCCACGGGTTTCGCGCACAGCACCCACATCACGGCGAGTGTCCACCACGCGGCAAGCGCCAGGTAGCTCATGCCCGTTGGCAGGCTGCGCCAGCCGGTGAAAGCGGCAAGAAGGCCGCCGACGCGTGTGCTGTCGTCGAGGACGCCGCTTGCGTCCCAGAGGGGGTCGGCAAGGGTGGGCAGCGCCTCCAGACCGACCAGCTTGTCGGTGCCGGTCACCAGCAACGCACCGCCCAGGAGCAGCAGCAGGATCTCGGTGAGTCGGAAGAACGCCCGCCAGGAAAACCAGCGCGCACCGCGCACCAGCGCAGCGTAGGCGACGAGCGCGAGCAGAAAACCGAGTGCACCGCCGGCGAGCAGGTGGCCCGCCGAATCGTTGCCGGCCGCGCCGTAGAGAAAGATCACCGTTTCCGCCCCCTCGCGGCCGACCGCGATGGCGGCGAGCAAGGCCATGCCCGCCCACCGTGTGCGCTCGACCGCGGCGGACATGCCGGATTCCAGTTCCCTCTTCAGTCCCGCGCCGTGCCGTCGCATCCATGCCACCATCTGGAAAATGAGCGTGGCGGCGAGCAGTGGCATGATGGCCTGGAACCACTCCAGCGTCGTATCGTCGGCCCAGGCGGACAGGCCCAGCAGTGCAAGGGCGAGCAGGGCGGCCAGGCCGAGCCCGGCCGCCACGCCGCCCCATAGCCAGAGTGTGGCGCGCCGGCGTGTTTCGGCGATCAGATCCGACTGGGCGGTGAGCCAGCCGTGCAGAATGCCGACCACCAACATGGCTTCGATGGTTTCACGCCAGACGATGAAGGCAGCGTTACCCACGTCAATTTCCTGCGATCTGCACCTGCCCGTCGGCCAGACGGGCGAGTGCCGCGGCGAAGCTCGCGACGCCGGAGCCGTTCACCAGTACGCAGGGCTTGCCGGCCTGTTTGCAGTGCTTCTTGAGCTGGTAGTAAGCGAGATGGCCGACGCAATCCGTGGGACAGATCACCGCGTCGGAGGCGGACAGAAGATCGGGCAGCCGCGACATTGCCTCCTCGCGGCCGCCGTCGTGGTGGATCAGACGCACGCCGAGGCGTTCGGCCAGTTGCCTATACTGCGGCAGGAGTGGCGTGCGGCCACCGACACAGAGCACGCAACGGCCCGCAAGCTGGTTCGGGCAGGCATGGCAGCCGCCGCCGCAGGCCGGGGCTGCCGTCTCGGCGAGCCCGAGGCGCTCGAGGGCGTCACGCTCGGCCCGGGCCTCATCGCGTTCGCGCAGAAGGCGGCTATTTTCCGCCTCCAGCGCGGCTGCGCGGGAGGCGGAGTTGCGCAGGCGCGCAGCCTCGTCGGCAAGAGCCAGCAGGCGGCGACCCATGTTCACCATGGCAACGCCGGATTCCAGTTCGGCGAGACGTGCGTGCAGCACGCTGTCGGTGTCGGTGCGCAAGGCGGCTTCCGCCGCCGTGCGCTCCAGGTCACGGATGCGTTCGTTCGCCTCGGCCCGTTCGCGGGCATGGCGTGCGGCCTCGCGGGCCGTCTGTTCCTTTGTCCGGGCAAGCTCGCGTTCCAGCCATTCCACGCGGCGCAGGTCGGCGGCCTGGCTGGCGCCGACCTGATGCGAGAGCATATGCAGATCGGCGTAAACGACGTGCTGGGTCGCCGTGCTGGCCGCTTTGTGCGTCAATGCTGCCCAAACGGCTCCCGCTACTTCGCCGCGTTCCAGATGTTGTTTCCACAACGCCAGGACGTCGGCGTCCTCCTTGACCTGGTCGAAACGGCGAACCTGAACGGCGTACTTGCGCTCCAGTTGTTTCTGCATGAATTCCGACGTGGCATTGCGTTCGAGGCTCGTCGACACCGCTTCCAGGTGCAGGTCGTAGGGGTCGACGTGGCGGCCTGCGTGGCCTGTCCTGTGCGTCAGTTTCTTCAAATCGTCCAGATCGAAGCAGGTGCCGACCACCGGGCAGTGGTATTTCCCGTCCAGTTCCCAAAGCTTGCGGCGGCGAGTCGAAGTGCGCCTGTTTTTTTGGGGAGGAAGGACTGGGGACGACGGAGCATGGTTTGCCTCCGCGGCGGCGCCAGTATCCTGACTTTCTTCCAGGTTCCTGCCAATCAAAATGGAGGTGAGCTTCCGCATGGGATGTTTACACATGGCGCACGTTCTCCCGTGCCTCCTCCAGCGCCGTGCTCATGCGCCCGTACAGCGTTCGCGTGTCGCCGTCCACGTCTGAACGATCGGCAATCTGGTCGAGCAGATGGGCTGCGACGCGGGCGGAGTGGGAACACCCGGTCAGCTGGAAGCGCACAAGATGATTGAGGGCGCCGGCAAGCAGGGATTCGGTCATGAGCGGTCTCCTTCTGTCATTTCGCAACGATGCGGCCCTTGGCCGTATCGGGGTGGAATTCGTCGAAGTAGTCGTACTCGCCCGGCTTCAGCGGGGCAATGACGACGAAAGACTGCGCACCGGGTGCGAGCACCTTCTCCTTGCGCAGACGCAGACTTTCGAACTCGATCGCATCGCGCCCTTCGTTCCTGATCACGATCTTGAAGCGCACTCCGGCGGGCACCTCCAGCACGGCTGGAGTCAGACGTCCGTCACGCGCCACCAGGGTGTAAGTGGGCAGTTCGGCGTGGGCCGTGCCGGCTGCGAGGGCCAGCCATACCAGGGTCAGACGGACGAGGTGACGTGTCATGGACAATTCCCGTCAGAAAGTCAGCTGGGCGCGCAGGCCGAGGATGTGGGTGTCAGGCAGGCTGGAGTCGGCGCCTGGCCGGCGAACGAACTGATAATCCGGGCTGAGTTCGAACTGCGCGTTCACCCGCCAGCGGTAGTAAAGCTCGGCCAGCTGTTCGCTTCCGGACACGCCGGGATTCGCCTGCTCGTAGGCGTCCGCGGCGGCGAGCCAACCCAGCGCCAGACCGAAGCTGTCGCCGGCGCGGTCCCAATAGTTTCCGGAAAACTCGGTCCCCAGGGTGAGGGCGCGGTCGAAGGTCGGATGGCCGGAGATGGCATGGCCGTAGCGACCGAACAGGGTCACCCCGTCCCCAATACGCTGGTCCAGGGACAGCCCCCAGCCAGTCTGGACTTCCAGGGTCGAGCCGCTGAAATCCGTGGCGCGGCCGTTGCGCCAGGCGTAGAGGCGGTAGTTGCCTTCCAGCCCGCCGAACATGCGCTGCGAAGTCTGCGCCTGCGCGATGACAAAGGGTTTCTTGAGGCTGTCGTCGAAGGCGGCACCGGCATCGGAACCGAACAGACCCAGCGAGACGCCCCAGCCGATGGGCGCCTGCGTGTCGTTATGGTAGGCCAGCCGTAACCCCGGCGAGAAGCCATAGGCATCCACGCCCGCGGCGCCCCCCGCATCGAGCAGCGGGTTGTGGACGAAAGCGAGGTTCATGAACTTGAGCGTTTCGTCGTCGGCGGCCGCGTTCTGGTCGAAGAACAGGAAGGGGTCGAGCTTGCCGAAAGTGACGTCAAGATGCTCCCGGCTTGCGCCGAGTGGTTTGTCGTCGAGCGGCACGCCGAGCTGGTACCAGGCTTGGGCCAGGATGGGCGAGGCGTTGTCGGGCTGGCTTCCGCCCAGCTGGAATGCCGTGGCATTGGGCACGGAAAACAGCGGGTTGAGGCTGCCGAGCCCTTCACCCTGACCCATGCGGAAATGGAAGAACAGGCTGCCTTCGCTGGTGCCAAGACTGCCGCCGGGCAGACTGACTTGGGCATCGCCCCGCCAGGACAACTGGCTTTCGCTCTTGCCGGTTGCGCTTGCTCCGGCGTTGGCGTGCTGGGCGACCGATGTGAACGACACGCCCGCGGAGATGCCTTCGAGTGCCTCGATCGCGCGCGCGTGCTTCTGCATGCCGAGAGCCTGGAACTCCACTGCTTTCAGGCGGGTCGCGATCTCCGGCTCGTTCTGCGAGAGGCGATCGCTATCCATCGCGTCGGCGAGTTTCGTGTTAGCGGCTTCCAGTTCCTTGACGCGTGCCTCCAGGCCGGGGGCGGGCAGGGCGCCGAGCTGGCGCTCCAGTTCGGCGTTGCGCGCTTCCAGCCGGGCGAGGCGTTCCTGCATCTGTTGCAGCGTATGGGCGAGATCGGTCGACGACTCGACCGCCGCGGCCGGCATGGCCCAAGCCATAGACACCGCGAGCACAAGGGGTTTGATGACTTTCATCTCAGTAGCCGCCCCGTTTGCCGATTCCTGCATAGGCGAACGTCCATTCGATGTCGAAGGCCTTGAACCAGGGGCGTACGCCGGTCAGGCGGTCGGTGTGGCGGTGGAAGTGATGGCCGGCGTGGTTGGCGGGATCGTTGGGCGGCAGGATGGTGAACTTGACGCGGTACTTGCCCGGTCCCATGAGCTTGACGTTGTCGCCGTAATGCGGGCCGTCGCTCGCCACCATGGGTAGAAAATCACCGCCGATGCAGCTGCCTCCCTGCTTGCATACTTCGTAACGGACCAGCAGGTAAGGCACCCACTCGCCTTCGGCGAAGCCGTTGGGATTGCTGCCGAGTGCACGAATATCCGCTTCCAGATGCACGTCCGCCTTGTCGGCGGGAAGCATCGTGTGGCCCATGACCGATTCCATTTCCACAGGTTGCAGGTAGACGCCGGCGATTTCCATGCCGTGACGCTGCTGGGGGGCGCCGATCGGATACTCGGCGGCGTGGGCGGGGAGGGCAAGGCCGGCCACCAGGGCCAGGCCGGACAGGGTGCGCAGTACACGCATGGACTTCTCCTTTGCAGTAGTAAGGGCTAAAAAACATTCATGGCTGGCTACTGGGGCGGAGCGGCCCGCTGGCTGGCTGGTGCAGGCACGATGGCGCCTGCCGGTCTGTTTCGTGAGCCAGAGCTTGCCGCTGCGCGTCAGACTCAACACGCAGCGTTCGGTCCCGTGCTCGATCACCCGCAGTCGTCCCGCGCCGGGCAGGTCGCTGGCACGGACCACGCGCGGGAGCGTGCGGCGCCGCAGCTGGCGGCAGCGGTGATCATGCAACTAGGATAACGATAATCATTCGCATTGACAAGCCCAGGGTCGCTTTTTTTGTTGTTTTTTTCCTTCGCTTTGTGAAACGTCCGGAAACCGGCACCATGCCGCATGCCTGCGGCATAAGATGAGGGCGCGCCTGTACGGGCGAGGACGCCAAAACGGCACTTGTGCGACGGCGCGTGCGAATGCGCCGGCAGGCGAGCGTGGGTCAGCCTGTCCGTGCGCCGCGGCGCGTACGCACCGCCTGTGCCAGCGTATCCAGCACCGGCACCGTCTGCGCGAAGCCGATACAGGCGTCGGTCACCGACACGCCTGGGCGCAGCAATTGTCCAGGCACGATATCCTGGCGGCCTTCCTCCAGATGGCTCTCGATCATCACGCCAACGATGCGGGCATCGCCGCCGGCGATCTGGCCAACGACATCGGCCGCCACGTCGATCTGGCGGCGCGCCTCCTTGCCGCTGTTGCCGTGGGACAGGTCGATCATCACCTGCGGCCGCACACCCTGGCCGGTGAGCAGGGCGCATGAAGCCTCGACGTCTGCCGCCCCATAGTTGGGGTGGCGACCGCCGCGCAGGATCGCGTGACAGTCGTCGTTGCCGCGCGTCTCGAAGATCGCCGCCTGCCCCATCTTGGTCATCCCCATGAAGGCGTGTGGCGAGCGTGCCGCCACGATCGCGTCCGCCGCGACGCGCACGCTGCCGTCGGTGCCGTTTTTGAAACCCACCGGACACGACAGCCCCGAGGCCAGTTGCCGGTGCGTCTGGCTTTCCGTCGTACGTGCGCCGATTGCGCCCCAGCTCACCAGATCGCTGATGTATTGCGGGCTCAGCAAGTCGAGGAACTCGGTCGCCACCGGCAGGCCCAGCGTCAGGATCTCCAGCAGCAGGCGGCGCGCGCCCTCCAGACCGTCGTTGATGGCGAAGCTGCCATCCAGCCGTGGGTCGTTGATATAGCCCTTCCAGCCGACCGTGGTGCGCGGCTTCTCGAAATACACCCGCATCACCACGATCAGATCGGCCGCGAGCGCGTCGGCCTGCGCCTTGATCCGGCGCGCATACTCCAGTGCCTGGTCGTGGTCGTGGATCGAACAGGGACCGACGATCACGACGAGACGATCATCAGCGCCATGCAGAACGCGCGAGATCGCAACGCGCCCGGCTTCGACGACCGCCTGCGCTGCCGCGTCGATCGGCAGGCGCTCCGCCAGCAGCGCCGGTGTGATGAGCGGCCGCACTGCCTTGATGCGCAAGTCGTCGATGCGGGTGGTGTCGTGCGTTTTCATGGCGGAAGCGGGCTGGATGGGGCAAATCGGCGATTGACGCCTGGTGCACGCGGGATCGAGGCTTCAGCGGGGCGTACCCGCCCGCGCGTGCTCAGTGCCGGACTTTCGCAGCGTGTCGCCAGACGGCTGGTGCTTCGGATGCCGACGGCGCAACCAGTGCACGATAGTAGTTCGGCAACGCGAACAAGGCGTGGTGAACATCCGCATTGTAGTATTGCAGGTCCGGCAGCGTCGCCGTGCGCGCGTGCACCGTTTCGGCTGCAACCGCAGTCGGACGCAGCCGGTCCGAAGCCACGGCAAACCCCCAGTATGTCCCGTACAGCGGAATATAAAGGCCGTAGCACTGCACCTGTGCGAACACGCGGCGCAGTCGCGCAACGATGTCGCGCACCTGTTCCGGCTCGAAGACCGGCGTGCCGACATGCAGCACCACCCCGGCACCCGGATTCATCACGCGCGTCAGCGAACGGAAGAACGATTCGGTGTAGAGCGAACCGGCCGGCGTTTCCGGATCGGTCAGATCCAGCAGGACCAGGTCGAAACGGTCCGTCGTTTCGGCAACGTATGCCAGTCCGTCGCCGATGCGCACCTCCAGTCGCGGGTCGTCGAACACGCCGTGGTGCACCCGTGCGAAGTGCTGCTTCGCCACCTCGATCACTTCACCGTCGAGTTCCGCCAGCACGGCACGCTCCACGCTGCGGTGCTTGAGGACTTCCTCCGCCGCGCCGCCGTCGCCGCCGCCGATGATCAGCACCTGGCGCGGAGAACCATGCGCCACAGCGGCCGGATGCACCAAGGCTTCGTGATAGAAATACTCGTCGCCTTCGGAGGTCATGAAGTGTCCGTCGATCCGCAACGCCAGGCCGAAACGCGGCGTGTGCAGCACTTCGATCGTCTGATGGGCGCTGCGACGCGTCAGCAGCCGTTCGCTGCTGACGTAGCCGTACACCGCATCACCCGTGCTGTCGAGCGTCTCGAACACAGTTTCGGCGGGTGGATGTTGTTCGTTCCCGCGCTCGAGTCGGTGGATCTCGGTGCGTGCAGGATTGAAACGCGCAACGATCTCGCGCAGCAGTGCCTCGGCCTTCGGGGTATTGTCGCCGGTGAAATTGCAGACATAGACATCCAGCGTCACGGCGCCGCGCTCGGGCCAGGTATGAATGGCAAGGTGTGATTCTGCCAGCAACAGCATGCCGGTGACGCCGCCTGGCTGGCCATTGTAGGGCGGAAACGGAAACCACTTCTCGCCGACGAGGGTGAGTCCAACCCCGTTCGTTTGCTGTCGACAAAGATCCGCTAGCTCGTTTGCATCGGTCAACAGACCTCCAGCATCGCGGCAGTCGTACAGATCAGCTGTCAGATGAAGCCCCTGCATGGCCCAACCCCCATCCAATCGGAAAAACCGCCAGACCGTGTCGTGGTCTGGGCAAAGTCGATCATTCTATCATATTCGATCGTTTCGGGTCCTCCAGGCACGCTCGCGACAACATACCCGTCGACAGGACCACGATACCTTTCCGGATAAATTTAACATAATATACATTATGCGAAACATTTAAATCCAAACCAAAGCCCTATGAGGTGGTGTGACTAGGGAGACGCTGATTTATTCACAATTTCCGACACCGAGCACAAGCCCGAACGTTCGCTTCGTCAGATTTTTCATGATTTGCAGCGTGCACCACAGATTTTTGCTGTTTTTGGCCATTTCCCGGGGATTTTCCCCCGTTTT
>JANJXF010000121.1 GCA_024709165.1 Thiobacillus sp.
CGCAGGTCATTTTCGACCTGCCGGCGGAAGCCCGTCTGCCCGCGGCGATGAAGCTTTTGGGCATCGATTTCGCCAATCTTTCCGAAGAAGCCGGGCACGCTTGAGCTTTGTCGACACTCACGGCACGGTGCTGGCCTTCGACCTTGGCTTGAAGCGCACCGGTGTCGCGTCCGGCGAACTGGCGCTCGGCATCGCCCACGCGCTCACTGTGGTTGCGGCCGAGTCGACGGCCGCACGGCTCGACGCGATCGCCAGGCTCGTCGCCGAATGGCAGCCGGTGCTGCTGGTGCTGGGGCTGCCCACCCACGCTGACGGCAGCGAGCACGAAATGACGCGGGTGGCCAAAAACTTCGCGCACAAATTAGAATCGCGTTTCGGACTGCCGGTCTTCCTGGTCGACGAGCGCCATACCAGCACCGCAGCCGAATCCGAACTGCGCGCGCGCGGCATCCACGGCAAGAAAAGGCAGGCGCTCACCGACGCCGTTGCCGCGCAACTCATCCTGCAAGGATTTTTCGATGCCCGCCTCACTGCCTGACGCCAACACCCTCATCGCCCGGCTGGCGGATGCCATCGCGCCCACCCTTACGCCAGGCACCTTCATCGTCGGCATCCACACCGGCGGCGTCTGGGTCGCAGAGCGACTGCACGCGCTACTCGGCTGCAAACAGCCGCTCGGCGTCCTCGACATCTCGTTCTACCGCGACGATTTCTCCCGCATCGGCCTGCATCCGCAGGTGAAGCCGTCGAACCTGCCGTTCGACCTGGAAGGCGGCGACATCCTGCTGGTCGACGACGTGCTGCACAGCGGACGCACGGTTCGCGCCGCGATGAACGAGCTGTTCGACTACGGCCGCCCGGCGTCGATCCGCCTTGCCGTGCTGGTCGACCGCGGCGGCCGCGAACTGCCGATCCGCCCCGACTTCGTCGGCCTCACCGTCGACATCCCGGAACACCAGAACGTCAACCTGTCGCGCCTCGACGACGGCCACCTCACTCTGTCCATCGCATGAATCTCCAGCTCACCGAAGACGGCAGGCTGCGCCACCTGCTGACCCTCGACGGCCTGCCGCGCGCCATCATCACGCAGATCCTCGACACCGCCGAATCCTTCATGGATGTCGGCGAGCGCGAGGTGAAAAAAGTGCCGCTGCTGCGCGGCAAGTCGATCTTCAACCTGTTCTTCGAACCCTCGACGCGCACCCGCACCACCTTCGAGATCGCCGCCAAGCGCCTGTCTGCAGACGTCGTCAACCTCAACATCGCCACGTCCAGCCAGACCAAGGGCGAAGCCATCCTCGACACCGTGGACAATCTCGCCGCGATGCATGCCGACATGTTCATCGTGCGCCACGCACAGTCCGGGGCGGCGCACTTCATCGCCCGCCACGTCGCGCCGCACATCTCGGTGGTCAATGCCGGCGATGGCCGTCATGCGCACCCGACGCAGGGTCTGCTCGACATGTTCACCATCCGCCGCTACAAGGGCGCCTTCCACAACCTGACGGTGGCCATCGTCGGCGACGTGCTGCACTCGCGCGTGGCGCGCTCGCAGATTCACGCACTGACCACGCTGGGCGTGCCGGAAGTGCGCGTGATCGGCCCCAAGACGCTGCTTCCCACCGGGGTCGAACAAATGGGCGTAAAGGTGTTCCACGACATGGACGCGGGTCTCGCCGGCTGCGACGTGGTCATCATGCTGCGCCTGCAGAACGAGCGCATGAAGGGCGCGCTGCTGCCGTCCGCGCAGGAATATTTCAAGTTCTTCGGTCTGACGCCGGAGAAGCTCGCGCTGGCGAAACCCGGTGCCATCGTCATGCATCCCGGCCCGATGAATCGCGGCGTGGAGATCGCCTCCGAGGTCGCCGACGGCCCGCAGTCGGTGATCCTGCCGCAGGTCACCTACGGTATCGCGGTGCGCATGGCGGTGATGGCACTGCTTGCGGGGGGAACGACGGCATGAAGATTCACATCAGGAACGGTCGCATCATCGACCCGCTGAACGCACGCGATCAAATCGGCGATCTGTGCATCGCCGCCGGCAAGATCGTCGGCAACGGCCATGTCCCCGCCGATTTTCATGCCAACCGCACTATCGACGCCAGTGGCTTCATCGTCTGCCCGGGACTGGTCGATCTCTCGGTGCGCCTGCGCGAGCCCGGTTACGAATACCGGGCCACGCTGGAATCGGAAATGCTCGCTGCCGCGGCCGGCGGCATCACCTCGCTCGCCTGCCCGCCCGACACCGACCCGCCGCTGGACGAACCGGGGCTGGTCGAGATGCTGAAATTCCGCGCCAAGAATCTGCCCGGGCCGCGCGTGTACCCGATCGGCGCACTGACGCAGAAACTTGAAGGCCGCGCGCTGACCGAGATGGCCGAGCTCACCGAGGCCGGCTGCCGTGCCTTCACCCAGGCCGACGCGCCGCTCACCGATACGCTGGTGCTGCTGCGTGCGATGGAATACGCCGCCACCTTCGGCTTCAGCCTGTGGCTGCGCCCGCAGGATGTCGCGCTCGCGCGTGAGGGCGTGGCGCACGACGGCGCGGTGGCGTCGCGCCTGGGGATTCCCGGCATTCCGGCGCTCGCCGAGACGGTGGCGCTGGCGACCATCCTGCAGCTGGCGCGCGAAACCGGTGCGCGCGTTCACCTCGCCCGCCTGTCGACGCGCGAGGGCATCGCCATGGTACGTGCCGCCAAGGCACAGGGGCTGGCGGTCTCCTGCGACGTCGCGGCGACGCACGTCCACCTGTCGGAAAACGATCTGGTCGGTTTCGATGCACACATGCATCTGGTGCCGCCGCTCCGGGGTCAGCGCGACCGCGACGCCATCCGCGAAGCGCTGCGCGACGGCTCGATCGACGCGCTGTGTTCCGACCATACCCCGGTCGACGAGGACGCCAAGCAGGTGCCTTTCGGCGAATCCGAACCGGGGGCGTCGGGCGTAGAACTGCTGTTGCCGCTCACCCTCAAATGGGCGCGCGAAATGGGCGTACCCCTGCTGCAGGCGCTCGACCTCGTCACCTGGAAGCCGGCGCAGATCCTCGGTGTGCCGGGCGGACACCTGTCGGTCGGCGCGTGCGCCGACGTCTGCATCTTCGACGAAGCCGCCGAATGGGTGGTCACGCCGCAGGCCCTGGCAAGCCAGGGCGACAATACGCCCTTTCTCGGCCATCCGATGCAGGGCCGCGTGCGCTACACCGTGATCGACGGCCACATCGATTTCGAGGCGCCGCACTGATCCGCGTGTTGTCTGCGCGGGAAATGAACCGCTCCATCCCGTCGCGGCGCACGCTCGCGGCGAGTCTTGCCACCGGCGCGCTGGGCGTCGCAGGCTTCGCTCCGCTGAGCGTCTGGCCGCTTGCCGCTGCGAGCCTCGCCCTGCTCTTCGCTCTGTTCCTGCGCACCACGTCCACCCGCGCCGGCTTTCTCGTCGGCTTCGCCTGGGGCCTGGGCTTCTTTCTCGCCGGGGTGAGCTGGGTTTATGTCAGTCTGTCGGTCTACGGCGGCATGATGCCGTGGCTGGCGGCGCTCGCGACGCTGCTGTTCTGCGCCTTCCTCGCCCTGTTCCCGGCCGCGGTGGGCGCTGCGCAGGCGCGCTGGCCGGCGTCTCCTGCCTTGCGTGCGCTGGTGTTGTTGCCGCTGCTGTGGGGCGCGAGCGAATGGCTGCGCGGCTGGATTTTCACCGGTTTTCCCTGGCTGGTGATGGGCTATTCGCAGGTACCGGCCGGTCCGCTTGCCGGCTATGCGCCAGTTGTCGGTGTGTATGGCTTATCCAGCCTGCTCGCGCTCGCGGCAGCGTTCGCCGCCTGGGGGTTCGCCGTCCCGCGCCGCGCGGCGCTGGCGTGGTCCACGGCCGGCATCGTCGCCATCGGTGTCGGCGGCCAGGCCCTGCGCGGCATCGCCTGGACCACGCCCGACGGCGCACCGACCTCGGTCGCGCTGCTGCAGGGCAATGTGCCGCAGGACATGAAATGGCGCCCGGAAAACATCCGTTCCACACTCGATGCGTATTACCGCATGGCGGCCGCGTCGCCCGCGCAACTGGTGGTGCTGCCGGAAACCGCGTTGCCGCTGTTCGAGGCCGACCTGCCGCGCGCCGACCGCACCCTGCTCGTCGAGCTGGGCCGTCACCACGGCGGCGACGTGCTCTCCGGCATGCCCACGGGAACGCTCGACGGCGCCTATTACAACAGCGTGGTGAGCCTCGGCACGGCGCCCAGCCAGCGCTACCACAAGGTGCATCTGGTGCCGTTCGGCGAGTACCTCCCGCAAAGGGCCGTGTGGGGCTGGGTGCTCGACGTGCTGCATATCCCGCTTTCGGATTTCGCGCGCGGCGGCATCGACCAGCGCCCGCTCGCCGTCGGCGGCCAGCGGGTGGCCGCCAATATCTGCTACGAAGATGCGTTCGGCGAGGAGATCATCCGCCAGCTTCCCGAGGCCAGCGTGCTCATCAACGTCAGCAACCTCGCCTGGTTCGGTGATTCGCTCGCGCCGTGGCAGCATGCGCAGATGTCGCAGATGCGCGCGCTGGAGACCGGCCGCATGATGCTGCGCGCGACCAACACCGGCGTCACCGCGATCATCGACGCGCACGGGCGCATGCTCGCCCACCTGCCGCTCTTCACTGCAGGCAGCCTCAAGGGCGAGATCCAGGCTTACGCCGGCAGCACCCCCTACGTGCGCTGGGGCAACGCGCCGGTGCTGGCGTTCTGGGGTGTGCTGGTGGCCGGGCTGCTGGGGGTCGCGCTCAGGCAACGGCTCTGACGCGGGTGGCGTTGCGTCCGCCACGCTTGGCTTCCAGGAGCGCCGCGTCGGCGCGCGCCAGAGCCTCGTTTTCCTCGCGGTCGTCGCGGCTGTATTCGGACATGCCGCCGCTCCACGACAGCTTCTGCGTCACGCCGGGAATCAGCTCGACGCTCTCCGGCAGGTTGGCGCGCAGGCGTTCGGCGAGTTCCCGTGCGCGGTCGAGCGGGGTGTAGGGAAACAGCACGCAGAATTCGTCACCGCCCAGGCGGGCGATGAAATCGCTGTTCCTGAGGCTGTTCTTCAGCACGTTGCCGAACTTGATGATGAGTTGGTCGCCTGCCTCGTGGCCGAAGGTGTCGTTGACCTGCTTGAAGTTGTCGATATCGAGGATCAGCAGACTGTGACTCCAGCCGTCCTTCAGCGTGGCGAACAGTTCCTTCTGCTTCTCGTCGAACGCGCGCCGGTTGTTGACCTGCGACAGGTGATCGAGACGCGCCTGCGAGGTCGCCTCCTTCTGCCGCCCCAGCATCACCTTGCCGAGTTTCAGCATCGTTTCGAGCGGTGACTTGAACTCCGCGAGGCTCACCGGATAGTCGCTGCGCAGGCGCTGCTGCCGCACGTCGTTGGTCAGTTTGACCAGGGTACGCAAGTTGTCGGTGACGCGATTGCGTACCGTCAGCAGCACGCCGAACACCAGGATCGCGACGACCAGGCTTGTCACCAGCCAGCCCAGCACATAGGGGGCGATGCTTTCGATCACCGGCTTCTCGTGGCGCCACACCGCGATGGTCCACGGCGTGCCGGCGAGTGCAATCCAGTTGGGCGCGCTGCGCTGCTTGATCGCCTGGTTGCCGCGCCGCATCAGCACGGTCACCTCACCGTCACCCTGGCTTTGCTGCAGTTCGGCGTAGGCGGCGGCATCCGGCAACGGCAGGGTGTCGAACAGCACCTGCAGTTGCGGCACGCTCTGCTCGACGATGACGAAGCCCAGGCGCCGGCCCGCAGCGTCCTTCACCGGGTGCGACAGCGACAGGCTGAAGGTCGCCGCGGCCGCTGCGCCCGCGCCACCCGCGCCGATACCGGAAATAAGGCGGCGTGTCTCGCCCGGCAGAAAGCCTGGCAGCAGCTGGTTCTGCCCGTCGGTGATGAACAGCACGGTCGCGTCCTGGTTCAGCGCGTGCAGGTTCGCCGCCTGCGCCTGGCACGCCTCCGCGGCGCGGCTTTCGAAGCACGCCAGCGTCTGCGGATGCGCGGCGATGCGCGCTGCGCTGCGCTGCATGGCATCGGCGAGAAACTCGATCTGGGTGGCCATCACCGGCTTGTCGAGTTCTTCCGCCACCGGTTGCGCCTGCGGCTGCGACAGGTAGAATACGGCCGTGACGATGCCCGTCAGCGCGACCAGCGTGGCGACGAGCATCAAACCGAACCGCAGAATCGATGTATGGGGCATGAGCGATGCGCCAGCCGGCTCCATCCTTGTCTTGTTGTCTCTCCGCAACGGGCACCCCACCGGGCACCCGTCAACCCGATTCAGTACCAGCAAGTTCCATACCTTCCACGGCTCTGGCTGCCTTTCCGCCACAGTCCCACCGAGGTGTAAAGAATTCCGACAGCCGTAGGTGGCTAGCCGCGCCCCGTGCTGCCGAAGCCGCCTTCGCCCCGCTGGCTGCTTTCGAACGCCTCCACCACGTTGAATTCCGCCTGCACCACCGGCACGATGACGAGCTGCGCCAGGCGCTCCAGCGGCGCCAGTTCGAAGGTTTCGCGACCACGGTTCCATGCCGACACCATGAGCTGACCCTGGTAGTCCGAGTCGATGAGCCCCACCAGATTGCCCAGCACGATGCCGTGCTTGTGGCCGAGCCCCGAACGCGGCAGGATCAGCGCGGCATAGCCCGGATCGGCGAGGTGAATCGCCATCCCGGTGGGGATCAGCCGCGCTTCGCCCGGCACGAGCACCACCGGCGCGTCGATGCAGGCGCGCAGGTCGAGCCCGGCCGCACCCGCCGTCGCGTAGTGCGGCAGCTGCTCGCGCAGGCGGGCATCGAGTATCTTCACATCCATTTTCATTTTGCCGAAATCTCGTCAGGAACGTAGAACCACCAAGTGGGCAATCAAGGATCGTGCCTGCGCCAGTTTGTCGGCGCGCGGCAGGAGATGGGCACCGTTCTCGTCGAACAGCACCAGTTCTGCGCTGTCCTGGCCCAGAGTGTCCTGCGCCAGATTGCCGACCAGAAGCGGCAGTTTTTTCTTGTGGCGCTTGGCCTCGGCGTGCTCGGCCAGGCGCTCGGTCTCGGCGGCGAAGCCCACGCAGAACGGCGCATCGGCGCGCGCCGCGACCTCGGCGAGAATGTCGGGATTGGGCACCAGGTGCAGATCGAGTGCATCCGTGCCCTTCTTGAGTTTCTGTCCGGCGTTCGTCGCGGGACGGTAATCCGCCACCGCAGCCACCGCGATGAACACCTCGTGCGGCAGTTCGGCCAGCACCGCTGCACGCATCTCGGCAGCCGTGCGCACGTCGACGCGGCGCACGCCGGGCGGCGTCGGCAGGCAGGTCGGGCCCGACACCAGGCAGACCGTGGCGCCGGCC
>JANJXF010000125.1 GCA_024709165.1 Thiobacillus sp.
GCCTTGCGGACCCAGCAGCGACAGGTATTGTGTCGCCGCGGTGACGATGAGACCCTGATTGGTGCAGATGTTGGACGTCGCCTTGGAGCGGCGAATGTGCTGCTCGCGGGCTTGCAGGGTCAGCGCGAAGCCGGGCCTGCCGTCGAGGTCGACGGTGCGGCCGACGACGCGGCCCGGCATCTGCCGCACGAAGGCCTGGCGGCAGCACATGAAGCCGAAGTAGGGACCGCCCGAGGCCATCGGCGCACCGAGCGGCTGGCCTTCGCCCACCGCGATGTCGGCGCCTGTCGCCCCCCATTTGCCGGGCGCTTCCAGCACCGCCAGCGTGGTCGGGTTGACCAGTGCGATCGCCAGCGCGCCTTGCTCGTGTGCCCAGTCGGTCAGCGCGTGTACGTCTTCCAGCACGCCGAAGAAATTGGGCTGCGGAATCACCAGGCCGGCGAAGGTGCCGGGATCGGCGGGCAGCACCGTCCTGCCGCTCACCGGGTCGTAATCGAGCTCGACCAGTTCGATGCCCTGGTTCTTCACCGTCGTGAGCGCGGCGCGGCGGTAGATCGGGTGCACCGTCTTCGGCACCAGCACGCGGCGCGAGGTTTTATGGGACCTGACCGCCATCAGCATCGCCTCCGCGAGTGCCGAGGCCCCGTCGTAGAGGGAGGCGTTCGACACGTCGAGCCCGGTCAGCCGCGTCATCATCGTCTGATATTCGTAGATCAGTTGCAGCGTGCCCTGGCTGGCTTCCGCCTGATACGGTGTGTAGGCCGAATAGAACTCGCCGCGCGTGGTGATCTGCCAGATCGCCGCGGGAATGTGGTGCTCGTATACGCCGGCGCCGATGAAATTCGACCAGAAGCCGTCGGCCGAGGCGCGTTCCTGCATCAGGCGCGCCACCGCCATCTCGGACAGTCCCTCGGGAACGCCATCCAGCGCGCCGGTCAGCAGCGCGGGCGGGATTTCGTCGAACAGCGCGTCGATGCTTTTCGCGCCGATGGCGCCGAGCATGGCTGAAACGTCTTCGTCGGTGTGCGGGATGAAAGGCATTTTTTGCTAGGGGCTGGAGGCTGGGGCTGGCTAGGAGCTAGGGAGGTGGGCCGAATCCAGCGGCGCGGCGCAGCCGCACATCCCCTGAATCCTGGCTCCTGGTCCCTCAGTGAGCGTCCGACTCGACCAGTTTCTGGTACGCCGCGGCGTCGAGCAGGGCGTCGACGTCGGCGGGATTCGCGGGCTTCAGCTTGAACAGCCAGGCGGCGTAAGCGTCCTGGTTCACGGATTCGGGACTGGATTCGACCTCGCCGTTGGCGGCGACGACCTCGCCGGCGACCGGGGCGTAGACGTCCGACGCCGCCTTCACCGACTCCACCACCGCGCATTCCTCGCCCTTGGCGAGTGCGCGCCCGGTGGCGGGACTCTCGACGAACACCATGTCGCCCAGCAGGTCCTGCGCGTGGTGGGTGATGCCCACCGTCAGCGTGCCGTCGGCTTCGACGCGCACCCATTCGTGGCTGGGAGTGTATTTGAGGTCAGCGGGGATGGACATATTTGGGCTTCCTTGGATCGTTGCGGGCTGCTATCGGGTGCCAGGGACCAGGAGCTGGGATTCGGGGGGCAGCGATGCAGCGGGCTTCGCACGCTCCCTGGTCCCTGACTCCTGGCCCCTAATCCCTCAAATCAAAATCTTGCCGTTGCGCACGAATGGATATTTCACCACCTTCGCGCGCAGCGTCTTGTCGCGGATCTCGACTTCGACTTCATCGCCCGGCGCGATGCCCAGCGGCACGCGCGCGAGCGCGATGGATTGCTGCATGGTAGGCGAAAACGTTCCGGACGTGATCTCTCCCGCGCCGTTCTTCGTGTGGATTTTCTGGTGACTGCGCAGCACGCCGCGGTCGACAAGGACGAGGCCGACGAGCTGCTGCGTCACTTCGCTCGTTTCCAGCGCGGTGCGGCCGACGAAGTCGCGCTCGGTCTTGAGGTCCACGGTCCAGGCGAGGCCCGACTCCAGCGGATTGCTCGTCGCGTTCATGTCCTGGCCGTAGAGGTTCATGCCGGCTTCCAGGCGCAGGGTGTCGCGCGCGCCCAGGCCGATCGGCCGGCCACCGGCTTCCATTAGCGCGCGCCAGAAGAAGGGCGCGGCTTTCGCCAGCACCATCGCTTCGAAACCGTCCTCGCCGGTGTAGCCCGTTCGCGCGATGAACATTTCGCCCATCGCCGCGGCGGTGAAGGGCTTCAAGCTTGCGGTGATGGTGTCGACGCCGGGCAGCGCATGGTTCAGCACGCGGGTCGCATTCGGGCCCTGGATGGCGATCATGGCCAGATCGCGGCGCGGGACGAGCGTGACACCCATGCCCCACTCCGCGTTCATCGTTTCCATCCACGCAAGATCCTTGTCCGCGCAGCCGGCATTCGCCACCACGCGGAACCAGTTTTCGTCCATGAAATAGATGATGAGGTCGTCGATCACGCCGCCGGTTTCGTTGAGCATGCACGAATACAGTGCCTTGCCGGAAACCTGCAGCTTGTCGACGTTGTTCGCCATCAGCCGGCGCAGGAAGGCGCGGGCGTTGTCGCCCCTGATGTCGACCGGCAGCATGTGGGAGACGTCGAACAGGCCGCAGCCGGTACGCACCGCGTGGTGCTCCTCGATCTGCGAACCGTAGTTGACCGGCATGTCCCAGCCGCCGAAATCGACCATCCTGGCGCCGAGTTCGCGGTGGGTGGCGTTGAGCGGAGTCTGTTTGAGCATGGGGCACCGAATAATAAAGGGTGAAGCGCGGATGCGCCTTACCCCTCTGTCCTTGGTACCTGAGAGATTACGGCCGGCCGGTCACACAACCGGCAGCCGCTGCCCCTTCGGTGGCAGCCGCACACGACTGCGCTCTCCAGAGTGTTGCAGGACGATGTCCGTCCTGGCGTTGCGATCCTTTTGCCTGAGCGATTCCGGGTGCTTGCGCCTTCGGCGGCATGACGTGCATGCGCTCTCCCGCAACGAGCCTGCGACTATACCGGACAAACACCGTGCTGGCCAGTCCGGCCCAGCTCCGTTCGAGCAAACAGCCTGCGCATGTGCGCGGCGGATTAACGGTGCCTATGTAACGATAAAAACCCCGTCATTGCCTCGCGCCGAGGCGGCATGGTGCAATGCCGGATGCTGTCCACCCTTTCGGAGCAATCCCATGCAGTCAGGCCCAAGAGAGATCGTCAATGCCTTCCGTCCCATTCCGCTCGACGTGCCGGAGGGCATGAAACCCAACGAATTCTTCAACAGCACGGAGAACCTCAACGATCTGGTGCACAACAACGGTCTGCTCACCAACGCCGAGGGCCTTCTGCTCTACCGCAAGGCCCTCGGCCACAGCAACGAATTCGATACGTCGATCATCTACAACACTTCCGAAACGATCCTCGACCCCCTGGGCCGCCCGGTGCGCCGCACGCAGGTGCCGGAGGCGGTGAAAAACGTCTGGAACCGCATGAATCAGGTCATTCTGGACTACATGCTGGAGCGCTACCCGGACCCCGGCCGGTACCTCGTGCTCGGCGGCGAGGCGAGCCTCGACGCGACGTGGCCGCTCACTTCGCCCGGTGTGCCGTCGATCCGCATGCTGCACAACCACTTCATCGTGTTCGACAAGGCGGAGCTCGCCGCCGCCCCGCTCGCCGACACGAACAACCCCAATCTCACCGACGGCGGACAGCATTCGCTCTTCCAGGCGCACATGCGTGACGTTTATCGGGCCTTCTTCGACGGGCTGGACCTGGAGATCCTCAGGCCGTGCCAGGCCGGCTCCTGCAAGATTGCGCTGACCGGCTACCCGCAGGGTCTGCCGAGCTGGGAAGTCACCGGCGGCGCCGAATCGCTCAAACGGCCGCGCTTCTGGAAGGAATACGATATCCTCCTCAAGGGTTTCCTCGACTTCTACCGCACCTTCTTCGGCCAGGTTTCCACGCGCAATTCCGCCATGCCGCGCGACGTCTATTTCCCCGGCCTCGTCGAGGAGAAGCTGCTCTTCAACAACGATTTCCTCAAGGCCGCGAAGATGGTGCGCGACCGTTGCATCCACGACGCCCGGTATGCCAACGCCATCCGCTGGCAGCCCGCCTTCAAGCAGCTCGTCTACCGCAACGATGCCGGGAAGCTCATCGTCACCATCAGCCAGAACTCCATCGGCAACGCGATTACCGAACTGCTCGGCGTGGTGGTGAAGCGCGTCCCCGACGCCGAAGCGTATGCGCGCACCGAGTCGGCGCTGATCGAAAAGCTGCTCGACGTGCGCCGCCGTCTGGTGGCGGCGGACCTCGGCGAGGCGATCGCCACACCCTACTGGGGCACCGAATGAACTGAACCATCGCGAAACGATTCCGCGTCCCCGCGCCGTTTCATGCTCTAGGGCGCGTTGTGGCCGAAAGAAACCGGCTGCCGCGCAGAAGCGGCCATTGGGGATCGCTGAAGCCCTCGCCCCTCACCCCCTGAGGGGGTGAGGGTTCGGGGAGCGACCTTATTCCAATTCGCAATAGAAAGAGTAATAATAAAACCATGATACTGATCGGAGGCAGTCATGGCGAGAAAGGCAAGCGGAGCGGATCAAGTGGCCTCGGCGCGCGAATTGCTGCGAACGGCAAAGACGGCCGATGAATTGAG
>JANJXF010000131.1 GCA_024709165.1 Thiobacillus sp.
ACGCGCGCGCTGCTCGCGCACGATGCGCGGCAGCGCCAGGGTCAGCGCCGCCACGCGCAGCAGCACGACGCCGCCGACCACGAGGGCGACCAGCATCAGCACGAAGCTGATGAAGGAAATTTCCATGCGCCACGGCGGGTACACCAGCACCACGTAGCCGGGGTCGTAACGCCCCGCCAGCGCGAGCGCCACCGCCAGCACGGCAAGGATCAGCAGGCTTACCAGCCAGCGCATCAGGGCGTGCCCTTCAACGCGTCCAGCGCGGCAAGGCTGGCATCGATGCCGGGCAACTTGTGCACGATCTGCAGGCTCGCCAGGCGGTGCACTTCCTTGAGCGCGGCGACCACGCCCGCGTCGCGCGTGTTGAAGTAGCGCGTCAGCATGTCGGCCACCGCCTGGAGATCGGCCTTGAACGCGGCCTGGTCTTCCGAGAGCAGGGCGAGGCGCGCGGAGAGCAGGCGCAGGCGCAGGTTTTCGCGTAGGAAATAGGCCTGATCAGGCGGCAGCAGCACCGCCTCATTGCCTTCGGCGCGGCGGATCTGCACCAGGCGCTTCATTTCCGTCCACAGCTCCTGACCGAGGTTGGCGGCGCGCCCCGCACCGCGCGGTGCCGCTGCCGTGGCTTCGGATGCCTGCGCACTCGCGAGCGGCCAGCCTGCATGGCGCGCCGCCAGTGCCTCGATGCGCGCGTTGGCGCCCACTTCGTCGACCGAGGGGACCGCACGCAGGTTGGCGAGGTCGACGGCGATGGCGCGCCGCAGCGGGGTGAACTGCGGCTTGTCGAGACGCTGCAGGCGGGTGTCGGCGCCTTCCAGCGCGATGATCGCGGCACGCACATTGCCGGCCAGTTGCAGTTGTTGCGCCGCGGTCAGCAGCACCTGTTCGATTTCGGCCAGCGCCCATTGGTCGCGCCCCTGCGACAGATCCTTGTACAGGGCTTCGAGCGAGAGCTGCTGCTGTTGTGACGAAGCCAGCTGCGCTTCGAGTTGGGCCAGTTTTTCGCTGGCCTGCCGCATCGCATCGTCGGCATTGCGCGCGAGCAGCCGGGTCTCGCTCGTCACCTGGCCGGTTTCGGCGAGGCGGCGGCCAAGTTCGGCCTTGAGATCGCGGATGCGCTCGCGGCTGTCCGACCACGACCACGCGGCGACGGCGAGCGCCAGCACCGCAAGCATCAGTGCGATCCACGCCGGGCCTTGACTGGTCTGCGGCCGCGTCGGTGCAGGGACCGTTGGCGGGGCAATCGTCTCGGAAATGTCGCTCATGTGTTGTCCCTGAACCAGTTCACCAGGCCGTCCGCCAGACCGGCGTCGCCTCCTTCGGTGGCGATCGCGCGTGCGACGCCGAGGCGGCGGGCGGCCTCGGCGATTTTCGCATGCGGCGCGAAAACCGGGGTATGTACGAGCAGCGGCACGCCCGCCTGCCCCAGCAGCCGGGCCAGGTTATGCAGGGTCTCGGCGCTGGCGACGGTCACCGCGTCGATGCCGCCCGCCTGCCAGCGCGCCAGCAGCGGTGCAGGATCGCCGTGCGGGCAGCTGCGTCGGTAACATTCGAGGAAGGCAACCTGCGCGCCGCGCGCCGCGAGCGTGTCGGCCAGAAGCGGCCGCCCGCCGACACCGCGCACAATCAGCACCTGCCGCTCCGACACGTCCTGCAACGCGGGCAGAGCGAGCAGCGCTTCGCTGTCCTGTCCGTTCGGAACGATTGCGCTGCCGAACCCGGCGTCGGCCAGCGCGCGTGCCGTGCCCGGCCCCACCGCGAATACCTGTGCCGAGGGCGGCAGGCCCCCTGCCGCGCGAATCGCCGCCATGCCAAACCGTGCGGCGTTGGGGCTGACGAAAACCAGCATATTGGCGGTTGGCAGCCGCGTGAGGGCAGCAGCGAGTTCGGCGTGCGGCACCGCCTCGATGGCGAGTGCGGGAAAGACGAAGGCGTCGCCGCCCGCCGCGCGAATCCGCTCGGCCAGCCCCTGCGCCTGGTGCGCGGGGCGGGTGACCAGCACGGTGCGCCCGGCGAGCGACGCGGTCATGCGATGGAATCGAGGACCGCGCGCGCCCCCTGCGCGAGCAGCCTGTCGGCGAGCGTCTGGC
Organism: Thiobacillus sp.; assembly: GCA_024709165.1. Classification (GTDB taxonomy): domain Bacteria; phylum Pseudomonadota; class Gammaproteobacteria; order Burkholderiales; family Thiobacillaceae; genus Thiobacillus. Next base: position 2,088 of record JANJXF010000131.1, read on the forward strand.
CGACCGCCTCCGGGTCGGCGGCATCCCCCTCGGCACGGCCGTGGATGAAGGCGCTGCCATCGGGACGGGCGACGAAGCCGGCGATCCGCAGGGTACTGCCGTCGAGCACGGCATGCGCGCCGAGCGGCACCTGGCAGCTGCCGCCGAGCACGCGGCTGACCTGTCGCTCGGCGCGCACGCAGGCTGCCGTTTCTGGATGATCGAGCGGCGCGAGCAGCGCGGCGACATCGTTCCGGTCGCTGCGGATCTCGATGCCGAGCGCGCCCTGGCCGGCGGCGGGGATGCTGTCCTCCACCGACAGCAGGCTGCGGATGCGCGCGCCCAGGCCGAGGCGCTTGAGACCGGCGGCGGCGAGCAGGATGGCATCGAACTGGCCTTCGTCGAGTTTCTTCAGGCGCGTGCCGACGTTGCCACGCAAGGGTTTCACCACGAGATGCGGATAGCGCGCGCGCAGCTGCGCTTCGCGGCGCAGGCTGGAGGTGCCGACGACGCTGCCCGGCGGCAGGTCGGACAGGCGAGCGTGGCGGTTGGAAACGAAGGCGTCGCGCGGATCCTCGCGCTCGCCGATCACCGCCAGCGTGAAGCCGGGTGGCAGTTCCATCGGCACGTCCTTCATCGAGTGCACCGCGAGGTCGGCACGTCCCGTTTCCAGTGCCACCTCGAGTTCCTTGACAAACAGGCCCTTGCCGCCGATCTTAGATAGCGTGACATCGAGGATCTGGTCGCCGCGCGTGGTCATGCCCAGAATGTCGACGACGCACCCCGGATGGAGCGCGCGCAGGCGATCGCGGATATGCTCGGCCTGCCACATGGCAAGGGCGCTTTCACGGGAAGCGATGGTCATGGTCTGCATGTCGGCGGGCAGGGCAATCGGATGGTGGAAACGGGATGGGGAAATTCGGTGGGCGGCACGAAACGGCACACACACAACACCATGCGGCAACTCGCAGCATGCGTCCTGATTCTAGCATGGGGACTCGCGCTGCCTGCGCGCGCCGACGGCGATCTGGTGCGCGCAACGAACCTGCAGGCCGACGCGCGGGAAGCGGCGCGCCGGAAGGTGCCGATCCTGCTCATGTATTCCAGCGCGAGCTGCCATTTCTGCAAGCGCGTCAAGCGCGAATACCTGATCCCGATGCACAAGGACCGCGCCTACCACAAGCGCGTCATCATCCGCGAGGTCGACATGGGTTCGACCCGGCCGCTCACCGGCTTCGACGGCAAGCCGACCACCGAGGGCGCATTCGCTGCGGCGAGCAAGGTTGTCATGGTGCCGACGGTAAAGATCTACGACACACGCGGCAACGAGACCGGCGAACCGCTGGTCGGCCTGCTGACGCCGGACTACTACTTCGGTTACCTGGAGGCGGCCATCGACACAGGCTTGCGCAAGGTGCGCACCCGCTGAAACGGCACACGGCCGGACTGGTAAAATCGGCCGCATGAACGCGAGAACGTCACTGCCGGGGGTTCCCTTCAAGGTACTGTTGGCGGATGACCATCCATTGATCCGCGAGGGCGTGCGCCACGTGGTCACGCACCTCGCACCGCGCATCGTCATTCTCGACGCGCACGACTACCCGAGCCTGTTCGCGCAGACAGCGCTGCACCCCGACCTCGACCTCGCGCTGGTCGATCTGAACATGCCCGGCTTTGTCGGCATTCAGGGCATCGCGCAGTATCGCAGCCGCTTCCCCGATATCCCGCTGGTGGTGCTGTCGGCCTCCGAAGCGCAGCAGGACGTACGACAGGTGATCGGCGCCGGTGCGCTCGGCTACATCCCCAAGTCATCCTCGCCCGAAGTCATGCTGCGTGCGCTGCGCCAGGTGCTCGACGGCCACGTTTTCACGCCCCACTACGGCAACGCCGACGCCCCCGCCGCGCCACCAGCCGCAGGTGCCGCAATTCCGGGACTGCTGCACGCAGGCCTGACCGCGCGGCAGTTCGATGTAGCGCGCCTGCTGGCGCGCGGATGTTCCAATAAGACCATTGCCGAGCTGCTTGCACTGTCGGAGGCCACGGTGAAGGTCCACGTCGCCGCGATCTTCCGCGCCATCGAGGTCAGCAACCGCACCGAGGCGGTACTGGTCCTGCAACGTCTCACACAGGTGTGACGTCCATCACCGCCACGCGCCGGCCCGGCTGGAGCGGCAGCATCCGCAGCCGGATTCTGCTTATCGCGCTGCTGCCGGCGCTGCTCACGGCGTTCGGTATGGTTGCCCACTTCACCACGCGCGCGCTGTCACAGGCCGAGGCGCAACTGCAGGCGCGCGCCACCAACGCCGCACGCCATCTGGCCGACGTCCTGCCGTATGCCATCGTGGCAGGGGATTTCGCCATGGTGCGCAGCCAGCTGGAAGGCGAAATGACGGCGAACCGTCTCGCCTCGGCACGGGTGTTCGACGCGCAGCAGCGCCTGATCGCGGGACGGGGTGCGCCGCCGCAGGATGTGGACGATGACGGGCACCTGCGCCGGCGCATCCCTATCGTGTTGCCGGCCGCCGACCTGGCCGACCCGCGGGAGTCCGGAGCGATGGCAAACCAGCTGCTCGGCGAAGTCGAGATCACCGTCTCGCGCGACGAGATACGGGCCTTCCGCCGCACCACGCTGCTGCGTGCCGCGCTGCTCCTGGCGGCGGCGCTGGCTGTCAGTGCCGTGCTCGCCTGGCGGCTGTCCAACCGGCTTGCCGGACAGCTGACGCAGATCGGCGAAGCGGTCGAGCGTCTGGCGCAGGGCGATCTCGGTGCGCGCACCCATCTCTCCGCCATCGGCGAAATCAGCCAGCTGTCGCGCGGCATCGACCGCATGGCCGAAGCGCTGCAGGTGCACCGCAGCGAACTGGAGCAGCGCATCCGCGATGCGACTGCCGACCTTGCGACGAAGAAAGATATGGCCGAGCGCGCCAATCAGGCGAAATCGCGTTTTCTGGCCGCCGCCAGTCACGACCTACGCCAGCCCCTGCACGCGCTGTCGCTGTTCGTCGCCGCGCTGAAAGCGCGCAGCCGCGAGCCCGAGACGCAGGCGCTGGTGGACAGCATCGAGTCATCGACCGCAGCCATGGAACTGCTGTTCAATGCGCTGCTGGACATCTCGCGGCTGGATGCCGACGCGATCAAGGCGCACCCCGAGCACTTTGCGCTCCAGCCCCTGCTCGACGTCCTCTCCAGGCAGTTCGGCGCGCTGGCGGGGGAGAAGCACCTCAGGCTGCGCATCCGCCCCTGCAACGCGGTGATCCACAGCGACCCCCTGCTGATCGAACGCATACTCGCCAACCTCATCGCCAACGCCATCCACTACACCGACGACGGCGGCGTGCTGGTCGGCTGCCGGCGCCGCGGGCGCATGCTGCGCATCGGCGTCGTCGACAGCGGGCGCGGCATTCCACCCGAGCAGCAGGAAAGCGTCTTCCAGGAATTCGTCCAGCTCAACAACCCGGCGCGCGATCGCAGCAAGGGACTCGGTCTCGGGCTGGCCATTGTCTCGCGCCTGGCGCGCCTGCTGGGCCACCGCATCGATCTGGCTTCACGCCCGGGCCACGGTTCCAGCTTCAGCATCGACGTCCCGCTTGGCGATCCCGCGCGCGTGCGTGCGCGCGCGCCCGCCAACCTCGATGGCGTCACCGACGCGATTCCGCCCGATACCCTGGTGCTGCTGGTCGACGACGAAACCGCCATCCTGCACGGCATGGCGGAACTGTTCGACAACTGGAACGTTGGTCTGGTCACCGCCCGCAACGTCGACGAAGCCGAGCAATGGCTCGGCAGCCTCGAATGTGCGCCCGACGTCATCGTCTCGGATTACCGCCTGTCCGGCGACCGCGACGGCATTGGCGTGATTGCACGCCTGCGCGAGAAATTCGGCCACGACATCCCGGCCATCCTCATCACCGGCGACACCGCACCGGAGAGCCTGCAGCGCATTGCCCAGGCCGGCCTGCCCGTGCTGCACAAACCGCTGCGGCCCGCCAAGCTGCGCGCGCTGCTGACTCACCTCGTCCAGCAGCCGCGCCGCCCCGCCGTGGGATAATCCCGGACCCCCCCCCGATCCCCGACCCCTGGCAATCATGCACCTCCACATTCTCGGTATCTGTGGCACCTTCATGGGCGGCATTGCCGCCATCGCACGCGCCGCCGGGCATACCGTCACCGGCTGCGACGCCAACGTCTATCCGCCCATGTCGGACCAGCTGCGCGCGCTCGGCATCGAACTCATCGAAGGCTGGGACGCGGGCCAAGCCGATATCGGCGCCGACATCTTCGTCGTCGGCAACGTCGTCACTCGCGGCAAGCAGCCGCTGATGGAGGCCATTCTCGACCGCGGCCTGCCGTACACTTCCGGCCCGCAGTGGCTCGCCGACACCATGCTGAGAGACAGATGGGTGCTCGCGGTCGCCGGCACCCACGGCAAGACCACCACCAGCGCGATGCTGGCGTGGATCCTCGAAGACGCAGGGCTGGCGCCGGGCTTTCTCATCGGTGGCATTCCGCAGAATTTCGGCCTGTCGGCACGGCTGACCGACAGCCCGTTCTTCGTCATCGAAGCGGACGAGTACGACACCGCGTTCTTTGACAAACGTTCCAAGTTCGTCCACTACCGGCCACGCACCGCCATCCTCAACAATCTCGAATACGATCATGCCGATATCTTTCCCGATCTCGCAGCGATCGAAACGCAGTTCCATCATCTGCTGCGCACCGTACCCGGCAGTGGCCTGATCGTCGCCAACGGGCAGGACAGCAACCTCGATCGCGTGCTGGCGCGCGGCGCGTGGACGCCGGTGGAGCGCTTCGGCAGCGCCACGGGCTGGCAGGCCGGACCGCCCGACGCCGACGGCAGCTTCGACGTCAGCCTGAGCGGCATTTTCCAGGGGCGCGTGAACTGGACGGCGTTCGGCGAGCACAACCGCATGAACGCACTCGCCGCCATCGCCGCCGCACGCCACGCCGGTGTGCCTGCCGCCGCGGCGATCGACGCCCTGGCGCGCTTCGACAACGTGAAACGGCGCATGGAAGTGCGCGGCAGCGTGCGCGGCATCACCGTGTACGACGACTTCGCTCACCATCCCACGGCGATCGCCACGACCATCGAGGGTCTGCGCCGCAAGGCCGGTGCAGCGCGCATTCTCGCCGTGCTGGAGCCGCGTTCCAACACGATGAAGCTCGGCACGATGAAAGCGCAACTGCCGGACAGTCTCGCCGGGGCCGACCAGATTTACTGCTATGGCGCCGATCTGGGCTGGGATGCGCGCGCGGCGCTCGTCCCGCTCGGCGACAAGGCGAGCGTGTTCGACGATCTCGACGCCCTCGTCGCACGCCTGGCAGAAGACGCGCAGGCGGGCGATCAGGTGCTGGTGATGAGCAACGGCAGCTTCGGCGGCATCCACGACAAGCTGCTGGACGCGCTGCGACAGCGCGATGCGGACGGGACCGGCTGAGCGCGTAGCGGCGCCGCCGCGCCCGCGGCACGGAGGTAAACTTTTTTCGTGTATGATATAAAAATTGTTTATCGACCTCGAAAAAAGGAGTTTCACCGTGCACACCGGCACCACCCTCACCCAGTTCATCATCGAAGAGCAGCGTCGCGCCGCCGGCGCCACCGGCGATTTCACCTCGCTGCTCAACGACGTCGTCACCGCCTGCAAGGCCATTTCCAATGCCGTGAACAAGGGCGCGCTGCTCGGCGTGATGGGTTCGCTCGATTCCGAGAACGTGCAGGGGGAGACGCAGAAAAAGCTCGACGTCATCACCAACGACATCATGATCCGCTCCAACGCGTGGGCAGGGCACCTCGCCGGCATGGCCTCCGAGGAAATGGACACGGTGTACGACATTCCCACGCAGTATCCGCTCGGCAAGTATCTGCTGGTGTTCGACCCGCTCGACGGTTCGTCCAACGTCGACGTCAACATCTCGGTCGGCACCATCTTCTCCATTCTGAAGGCGCCGGTGCCGAACCGCCCGGCGCGGCCGGAAGATTTCCTCCAGGCGGGGACGAAGCAGGTGTGCGCGGGCTACGCGATCTATGGCTCCTCGACCATGCTGGTGCTGACGCTGGGCAACGGCGTGAATGGCTTCACGCTCGACCGCGACGTCGGCGAGTTCGTGCTCACCCACCGCAACATGACGATCCCGGCCGACACCCGCGAATTCGCCATCAATGCGTCGAACCGGCGCTTCTGGGAAGCCCCGGTTCAGCGTTATGTCGACGAGTGCCTCGCCGGCAAGGAAGGTCCGCGCGGCAAGGATTTCAACATGCGCTGGGTCGCCTCGATGGTCGCCGAAGTGCACCGCATCCTCACCCGCGGCGGCATCTTCATGTACCCGCGCGACACCAAGGACCCGGCCAAGGCCGGCAAGCTGCGCCTGCTGTACGAGGCCAATCCGATGGCCTTCATCGTCGAACAGGCCGGCGGCGCCGCCACCACCGGCTATCAGCGCATCCTCGACATCGCACCGGATGGCCTGCACCAGCGCGTGCCGGTGATTCTGGGTTCGAAGAACGAGGTCGATACCGTGAGTGGCTATCACCACGAAAAAGCGGCGTAAGTTTTTTAATGCGAAAAAATTGGGCGCTGCCCGTTTTTTCGTTGCGTTCCGCTCTTACCCGGCTGCCTGGCGTTGGCCGGCGCGCAACAGGTCCAAGCACGCGTCGGGTGGCAGGGGGCGACCGAACAGATAGCCCTGCGCCTGGTCGCAGCGGTTGGCGCGCAGGAAGGCAAGCTGCGCCTCCGTTTCCACGCCTTCCGCAACCACACTCAGATCCAGACTTTCAGCCAGCGCGATAATGGTACGCACGATGGCGGCATCATCGCCGTCATCGGGAATGTCACGGATGAACGAACGATCGATCTTCAGACAGTGGATGGGGAAGGTTTTCAGATAGCTCAGCGATGAATAGCCGGTGCCGAAATCGTCGACGGCGATACGCAGGCCGAGACGTTCGAGATCGCAGAGTACGATGGCCGCCGTCGCCAGGTTGTCCATCAGGGAGGACTCGGTAATCTCGAGTTCGAGATCGCTGGGTGCAAGACCCGTGTCGTGCACGACCGCACTGACCTTATCGGCGAGATCCATCTGGCGCAGCTGGCGCGCCGAAAGATTGACCGCCATGGTCCCGGCGGCAAGCCCGGCGTCTTGCCACGCGCGCATCTGGCGGCAGGCTTCGTGCAGCACCCAGTCACCGATCGGCAGGATCAGGCCGCTTCGCTCGGCCAGCGGGATGAACTCATCCGGGCTGACATTGCCGAGTTCCGGCGACTGCCAGCGCAGCAGCGCCTCCCACCCCGTCAGTCGGCCGCTACCAAGCTCGTGCCTGGGCTGATAGTGCAGCAGCATTTCGCGCCGTTCCAGCGCGTGTTTGAGGCGCATTTCGAGCACGACACGGCGCTGCATTTCCTCCGACAGCGCACGGTTGAAAGCGCTCAGACAGTTGCGCCCTGACAGTTTGGCGCGATGCAGCGCGAGGTCTGCATAACGCATGAGCACGCTGGCAGATTCGCCATCCGACGGGTAGAGCACGATACCGATGCTGACACTGATGCCGAGCCGGTCGTTACCGATATCGAACTCACGAGACAACGCGTGCAACAGCGTCTCACCCACATCCTTCGCGCGCCCGGCGGAAACATTCTCCAGCTGGATCACGAACTCGTCTCCACTGAAACGGGCAAGAAACGCACCCGTCGGCAGCGTCGCCTGGATTCGTTCGGCGACAGCGACCAACAGCAAATCGCCCTGCTCGTGACCAAGGGTGTCGTTGACGGCCTGGAAATGGTCGAGATCCAGCAGCAGCACGGCGCCCTCGGCCTGGGCCGCGCTCGCTCGCGTGAGTGAGTGCTTGAGCCGGTCGGCGAACGCCGTGCGATTGGGCAATCCGGTGAGATCGTCATGGGTGAGCATGTGACGCATCTGCCGAAATGGCCGGCTCACCGCTTCGGCATAGATGGCGCGGTAGAGAAAATAGTAGGCCGCCACTTTGTAGGCATGACCCAGCATGTTGGCGGTGCTGGTCACCTGAACGTAAACGACAAAGAAAAGCTCACCGGCTGCCATCAGCAGGATGGCGAGCAGCAGGTTGTCGAAATCGCAATGGGCGATCCGTCTGCGCCGCAACGCAAGGAGCAAGGCGGTACCCAGGTAGAGCATAAAAATCCCCCATTCGAGCCTCACCTTGAGCCGCGTCAGACCGACGCCGGCCTCGTACATTTGCGGAGCGAGGTCGGGAGTTTTCAGCAACACCCAGGAGATCGCGCAGACCACGCACAGCACGCCGAGCCAGGCATGGCGATGCAGAGGCGAACGCCCCGCCGGCCGTTCCGGAAGCAGTACGTAGGCAAGCAAACCCAGCCCCGCCGCAAGGCGGCCGAGCAACCAGAACACAATCGACTTGTGCGGCGAATTCTGGCTGACCACATCGGGCATGCCGATGTAGGAAAGGAAATGCATCATGTCAAACACGCCGACGGCAAGAAAGATGCTTCCCAGCGCCACCGCACGGCTGGAGCGTTCCACCTGCGCCGCACCGTAGCCGGTGAAGAAAACCAGCATCGCGACGATCACCGCGAAAACTTCCATCAGAGAGTGGATGACCAGG
>JANJXF010000005.1 GCA_024709165.1 Thiobacillus sp.
TCGTACCTGAGCGGATCGAGGTCGGTGATCGACAGGCAATACGCGACCAGCGAGCCGGCGCCCGAGCCGCGCCCCGGCCCCACCGGCACGCCGTTGTGCTTGGCCCAGCTGATGAAGTCCGACACGATCAGGAAGTAGCCCGGGAAGCCCATCTTGATGATGGTGCCGAGCTCGAATTCCAGCCGCTCGGTGTATTCGGGCAGCTTCGCCGCACGTTCGGCCTCGTCCGGGTAGAGGTGCGCCATGCGCTCATGCAAGCCCTCGCAGGAGCGCTGGCGGATGTAGTCATCCAGGCTCATGCCGTCCGGTGTCGGAAAGTCGGGCAGGCGGCTCTTGCCAAGTTCGAGCGTGAGGTTACAGCGCTTGGCGATCTCGACGCTGTTGGCGAGCGCTTCCGGGAGATCGGCGAACAGTTCTGCCATCTCGTCCGGCGACTTGAAATACTGCTCGGTGGTGAACGGCCGCGGCCGGCGCGGGTCGCCCAGCATCATGCCTTCGGCGATGCACACGCGCGCCTCGTGCGCCTTGAAGTCGTCCGCGTCGAGGAACTGGATGGGATGGGTGGCGACCGCCGGCAGGCCGAGCGCGGCGCCGAGGTCGAGCAGGCCGTCGATCAGGTGCTCGGTATGCGGCTGGCCGAAGCGCTGCAGCTCAAGGTAATAGCGTTCCGGAAACAGCGCCGCCCAGGCTTCGGCTGCGGCACGTGCGGCGTCCGGCTTGTCGTCGAGGAGCGCCTGCGCGACATTGCCTGCATCGCCACCCGACAGTGCGATGAGTCCATCGGTGCCTTCTGCAAACCAGGCCGGATCGATCTCGGCGCGGCCGCGGTGCAGATTCTCCTGGTAGGCGCGCGAAAGCAGTTCGCACAGGCGGCGGTAGCCCTCGCGGTGTTGCACCAGCAAGAGAACGCGCGAGGAGCGATTGTGGTCGGCGGCGTTGCTCACCCAGACGTCGCAGCCGAACACCGGCTTCACGCCTTTGCCACGCGCCGAGCCGTAGAACTTGATCCAGCCGAAAGTGTTGGAAAGATCGGTCAGGCCGAGAGCGGGCATGCCCGTCTCTCGCGCGCGCGCCACCGCCTCACCAACGCGCACCAGACCGTCGGTGACGGAGAATTCGCTGTGCAGGCGGAGGTGAACGAAACGCGGATCGGTCATGGGGATATGGCAGAAAAACAGGAGGCCATTTTAACGTTGCCGCGCGGAGGCCAGAAAGCAAGAAGGCAGCCGAAGCTGCCTTCCCATTCGAATCTTGCGCCAGTCTTCAGTTCGCGCGGCGCTTGAATTCGTTGGTACGGGTATCGATCTCGATCATGTCACCGATCTCGACGAAGGCGGCGACCGGCAGTTCGAACCCGGTGGGCTTGATGCGCGCCGGCTTCATGACCTTGCCGGAGGTGTCGCCGCGCACCGCGGGCTCGGTGTATTCGACCTCGCGGATGACGCTGGTCGGCATTTCGACGGAAATCGCCTTGCCATCGTAGAACACCACTTCGACGGGCATGCCGTCGTCGAGGTAATTCAGCGCGTCGCCGAGGTTGTCGCCCTCGACCTCGTACTGGTTGTACTCGCTGTCCATGAACACGTACAACGGGTCGGCGAAATAGGAATAGGTGCATTCCTTGCGGTCGAGGGTGACCGTATCGAACTTGTCGTCGGCGCGGTACACCGCCTCGGTGCCGCTGCCGGTCAGCAGGTTCTTCAGTTTCATCTTGACGACGGAGGCGTTGCGGCCGGATTTCGAGAATTCGGCCTTCTGCACGACCATCGGGTCTTTGCCGATCATCACGACGTTGCCGGCGCGGAGTTCCTGGGCGATTTTCATGGCGGGTTGTCCTGCGAACAAAGAGCTTTTAAGAAAACCCGTTATTTTAACCGATTTTCGGCAAATTCCACCAGCTTTTCGGCAAGCCGGCCGGCGTCGGCCAACCGCCCGGGCCAGGCGCGCGCATGGGCGGCGATCGCCTGCCGCTGTGCCTGCCAGGCAGCCCACGCGTCCCCTGCGGCGGGTGCGCCGGGTATGCCGTTCCACGCGCGCCACATGTCTGCAACCGCCTGCGCCACGATAGGGTCGAGTGCCGCCCCATACAGCGCCAGCAAGGCCTCGATCTTGGCGTGGTGCGCCGTTTCCGCTTGCGGATAGGCCTGCCACACCAGAGGGCGCGCGGCCCATTGCGCACGCACGCAGGAATCCTCGCCGCGCACGAAGTTGAGATCGCACGCCCACAGCAGACGGTCGTAAACGTCCTGGTCGGTGAACGGCAGACCCCGCAGCTGCAGGCGGCCGCGCTCGCGCACGTCTCCGGGTGCCAGCGGCCGAGTCTCGAACCAGCGCTCAATCTGAGGAACGATGCGCCCTTCCGGTACCAGGCCGACGACGCGATCCGCACCGTCCGCCCAGGCGTCCAGCAGACCAGGAAGGGCCGCATTCTCATAGGCGAACAGCGAAATCCGCCATTCGCCGGGCTGCGGCGGTGCCAAGCCCAGACCCGCCCAGAAGTGCGCTGCGTCATCGCGCAGGAACGCCTCGCGCCGCGCCGCCAGATCCGCCTCGACTGCAAGGCCGCCCGTCCCCGCGGTATAACCGGGAAAGAAAAAATACCGGGTCAGCGGCAGATGCGGATGCGGCGAGGGCAGGCCGTGATGGCCGGCCACCCAGTCCTCGGCGCTCAGGTATTCGAGATTGATCCACACCGGCGGCGGCGAGCGGCGTGCCATGGCGGCAAGATGGTTTTCCGGCAGTGCGCAGCCGAACGCCTCGACCACCACCTGCGCGGGCTCGACGTCCGCGAACGACGCCCGCCACACGCGGACATCCACGCCTTCAAGCGTCTGCGCCGCCGCGCGCGGGTCGACGGCTGGCCAGATGCGGCTGAAAGCAGCCAGATCGTCGACCCACAGGCGCACCTGTTGCCCACAGCCGGCCACGAGCTGGCGCGCCAGACGCCAGGCGACGCCGATATCGCCGTAGTTGTCGATGACGTTGCAGAAAATGTCCCAGTGCGCGCGCATGCCAGGCATCCTACCCCACCGCACCGACGTCACATTGCCGCGACGGCTGCGACCTTATGACGCACTTTTTACGTCGCGCCTCTTGTAAAAACCGGTGGGCGGGGGTAAAAAGCCGGAAGTTTGGCTTCAAGAACCGAGCAGGTTTGGCATTACCGCAGGGACAGCACCGGGTAGCGCGCTTGAACTCAGACCGACGGCCCATAACAATCATGCCGTCCTGTCATCCGCGTCAGCGGTTGTGTTTATGTTCCGCCAAGGAGGAAAGTCTTAATGGCAACAGGTACCGTCAAGTGGTTCAGCGACGCCAAGGGGTTCGGCTTCATCACCCCCGATGACGGCGGCGAAGATGTGTTCGCGCATTTTTCCGCCATCCAGAGCAATGGCTTCAAGACACTGAAGGAAGGTCAGAAGGTCAGCTTCGAAGTCAGTCAGGGCCCGAAAGGCAAGCAGGCTTCCAACATCCAGCCGCAGGGCTGAGCTCGCAACGTCGCCGAAAAACCTCGCCTTGATGGCGAGGTTTTTTTTGCCCGGGTCGGCGCAGTTCCCCGGCCTCACGCTGCCCAGCTGTCCGGCGGCCCCGCCATCGGCACATAGCGGTCGAGTCCGATCCAGCACAGCGCCGTGCCCTCGCTCAGTCTCGCCAGCGTCTCCGCGTAGCCAAGCAGCCGGCGCAGGGGGGCCTCCGCGCGCAGGGTGCACACGCGAAGGGTGGCCTGCTCCTCCAGCAGCGTGGTCTCGCGGGAAGCAAGATCGGCGCGCACGTCATCCCAGTAGCATGGAACGGTACGCACGCGCAGCCCCATGATCGGCTCGTACGGACGGCCGTCGAGTGTGATGTATCGCACCTGCGGCGGACGCAGCACGAGCGCGTCCCGATAGAGGTCGCGCAGGGATGCAGCCGGCCCGCCGAGGACACCTTCGTTGTGCGCCCGCATCAGCAAACCGTCCTGGGTCGCATCGTAGGCGATGGCCTCGGAGGGCTCCAGCATGCGGATCGCCTGACGGGCGAAACCGACCTGAAACGGGCTCGACGCCAGCCGCGCCAGTTGTTCGACGGGAAATTCCGAATAAACCATTGCGTTCGCCTTGTCCTTTCCCCGGATGACCAATTGGATCGGGTTTCGGCCCAATCGGCCCAATCGGCCCGGCATTGCCCAAAGGTCGCACCGGGGTCGATGAACACCCCGGGGATATGCGGCGACGACGCGCCGCGGTCGCGTGGCGCGCGCACTATCGCGCGTCGTCAGCGCTTCGGTGGCCGCGCACGCTCCACACGCAGGCGCCGTACGTGCCCGTCCGGAAACAGCCACTCGATACCCTGGCCCTCCTGAAGACCCAGCAAGGCCGAGCCCACCGGCGCCAGCACCGAGATCCTGCCGAGCGTCACATCCACTTCGTCCGGGAACACCAGTTCCACATCGCGGCGCTCGCCCGAATGCTCGTCGACATACGTGACGCGCGAGTGCATCCTGACGACATCGCGCGGCATCCGTTCCGCTGGAATTACAGTCGCGCGATCCAGTTCCTCGGCCAGTTCCTTGCCGCGGGCGAGTGACGCCAGCCGCATGAAATCCCGTTCGACAATCAGCAATTCGTTGTTTTTCATGGCGCAATTCCGTTCCGAAGAAGAAAGGGCGGCGCTGCGAGCGCAACATCGACGCGACCATGGTAGGGGCGATTGCAGGTCCGGGTAAGGCCTGCGCCCGAACAAGACTGTTTCTCTACAGGATACAATTCGCCCATGCAAGATCTGAATTTGATGGCCGCATACGCGCACGTCGTCGAAAGCGGCAGCTTCTCCGCCGCCGCACGCCGCCTCGGCGTGTCGCGCTCGGCAGTGAGCAAGGCGGTGGCCAGGCTGGAGAAAGCGCTCGGCGCGCGCCTGCTCAACCGCAGCACGCGTCACCTGAGCATGACGGAGGTCGGCGCGGCCTTTGCCGAGCATTGCAGCCGCATCCTCGACGAAGCCACCCAGGCCGAGCAGGTGGTGAGCAGCCTGCACGCGCAGCCGCGCGGCGTGCTGAAGGTGGCGGCGTCGGTCGCCTTCGGCACGCTGCACGTCGCGCCGGCGCTGGCGGATTTCCTCGGCGAGCATCCCGAACTCGGCATCGACATGACCGTCACCGACCGCGCCATCGATCTCGCCGAGGAAGGCTACGACGTCGTCGTGCGCGTGGCGCGCACGCTGCCGCCCCATCTCGTCGCCCGCCGCCTCGCGCCGGTACGCCGCCAGCTGTGCGCGACGCCCGGCTACCTCGCGAAACACGGCGTGCCCCGCATTCCGCAGGATCTGGCACTGCACAACTGCCTCGACTACACGCACTCCGGCGAACAGGGCCTGTGGCGCTTCACCGGACCGGAAGGCGATATCGCCGTGCCGGTGTCGGGGCGGCTGCGCATCAACGACGACGAAGCCCTGTCGCAGGCGGTGCTGGGCGGTCTGGGGCTTGCCCTGCTGCCCACCTTCATCATCGGCGCCGACCTCCAGGCCGGCCGGCTGCGCGCGGCGCTGTCCGCATACATCCCGGTGGAGCAGCACGTGTACGCCCTCTACCTGCCGACCCGTCACCTGCCGGCGAAAGTGCGTGCGTTCATCGACTTCCTCGTCGAGCGCTTCAGCCCGGACCCGTATTGGGACCGGGATTGACGTAGCACCCCCGGCCCAGGGCACGGTCGGCCTCGTGAATGGATCGACCATCGTGTATCTCACCGGATATCGAAGAAACCCGCGACACGGCCCCCATGACGGCATGTTCCATAACTGGTAAAGTCCCGCCATTTCACTTCCTGTGCCAGACCGAGTCCCCATAGACATGAAATACCAGAACCTCGACGAATTCCTTCGCCGTGCCGCCGAGCACAACCCCGGGCAGCCCGAATACCTGCAAGCCGTCACCGAAGTCGTGGAAAGCCTGTGGCCGTTCATCACCGAACATCCCAAGTATGCCGAGCACGGCCTCCTCGACCGCCTGATCGAGCCGGAGCGGATCGTCATTTTTCGGGTTTCCTGGGTCGACGATCATGGCGAAGTCCAGGTCAACCGCGGCTATCGCATCCAGCACAGCATGGCCATCGGGCCCTACAAGGGCGGCATCCGCTTCCACCCCTCGGTCAACCTGTCCATCCTCAAATTCCTCGCCTTCGAGCAGACCTTCAAGAATGCGCTCACCACACTGCCCATGGGCGGCGGCAAGGGCGGTTCGGATTTCGACCCCAAGGGCAAGTCTCCGGGTGAGGTCATGCGCTTCTGCCAGGCCTTCATCACCGAACTGCACCGTCACATCGGCGCCGATACCGACGTGCCGGCCGGCGATATCGGCGTCGGCGCGCGCGAGGTCGGCTTCATGGCCGGCATGGTGAAGAAACTGACCAACCGCGCCGACTGCGTGTTCACCGGCAAGGGGCTGAGCTACGGCGGTTCGCTCGTGCGCCCGGAAGCCACGGGCTACGGCCTGGTGTACTTCGTCGACGAAATGCTCAAGCATGGCGACCGCTCGATCGAGAATCTGCGGGTCGGCGTGTCGGGTTCCGGCAACGTGGCCCAGTTCGCCATTGAAAAGGCCATCGCCCTGGGGGCGAGGGTGGTCACCGTGTCGGACTCGAGCGGGACGGTGGTAGACAACGCCGGTTTCACGCCGGAGAAACTCGCCGAACTGATGGAGGTCAAGAACCATCTGCACGGCCGTGTCAGCGACTATGCACAGCGCGTCGGTGCCGAGTTCCATTCCGGCATGAGGCCCTGGAGCGTGCCCATGGATGTGGCGCTGCCTTGCGCCACGCAGAACGAACTCACCGGCGACGACGCAGCCATGCTGATCAGGAACGGCCTGCTCGCCGTGGGCGAAGGCGCGAACATGCCCTCGACGGCGGACGCGGTCAAGCTGTTCGACAAGCACCGCATCCTCTACGCCCCCAGCAAGGCCGGCAATGCCGGCGGCGTGGCCACCTCGGGTCTTGAGATGAGCCAGAACGCCATGCGCATGGGCTGGCCGCGCGACGAAGTGGACGCCCGTCTGCTCGGCATCATGCAGGGCATCCACCGCGCCTGCCTCGAATACGGCCGGCGCGAGGACGGCAGCATCAGCTACGTCAATGGCGCCAACCTGGCCGGCTTCGTCAAGGTGGCGGATGCCATGCTGGCGCAGGGCGTGATCTGAACCTGCCCGGCAGGCCGCCGCGCGGCCTGCGCGCTGTGCCGCAAGACAAGGACCGCTTCGGCGGTCCTTGTCTTGCGTGGGGCACCCGCGTCCAGACAGGGCCGGCGGGGCCGGACTTGACAGCCCCGACCCGATCGCCTACCTTCGGACCATGCGTGCTTCCGATTTCATCGTCTCCTCGTTTGCCGCCCGCCAGACCCTGATGGCGGGCATGCACGCGCTCGGCCTCAAACTGACGAGTGTCATGAGTGCCTGCCCGCCGGACGCAGATACCTGAGCCCGGCGATATCCCACCCTTTTCTCATTTGCGCAAACACCTATCGCCGGGCCTAAGCCAGGCGCGTTGGCGGCCGTCCCGTCTTCGGGTGTGGCTGCGCTCTTGGGAGTCACCATGCGTACGATCGTTCATGTCAGGCCCATGCTTGACGCCCCCAGCTTCGTCCATCTTTCCTGGCTGGAACACGAACCTTCCCGGGCCGCCATGCGCCACCCGCGTCCCCTTGTCGCGCGCCTTTCCAGCGTGTTGCAGCGTATCGGCCTGCGCCTTTCCGGCAAGGCGGGAGCGTCATGGACCTGACCCGGAACTTTCTCAAGGCCAAGCGCCCCTGCGCCGAAGGGTTCCGCTGGTTTCTGCGGACGCATCAGAACGGCGGCGACTACCAGCCGCTGCTCGATGCCCTCGTCAAGGACGGCCGGGTTGACGACGCCTGCTGGCTGCTGACCCAGTTCGGCTCAACCGATGCGGTGCTGACCGTGGACGCGATCGATGCGCAAGCCATCGTGTTCGCCGGCACGCTCGAGGTGCGCGGCCACATCGAGGTCGACACGGTCCTGCGTGCGGGCCGTTCGATCAGGGCGGGCGGGGGAATCCGGGCAGGCCAGTCGATCATCGCGGGCGAAGACATTCGAACCGGCGGCAACATCCGTTGCGGCGGCGCGATCGAGGCGGGCGGCGACATCAAGGCAGACTGGGGCATCGAGGTCGAAGGTGCGCTGCGCTGCGGCGGCAACCTGCGCACCGAGCGGGACCTGTCCTGCGCCGGTCCGCTGACGGTGGGCGGCAGCGCCCACATCGGCCTGGATTTGATCGCCCGGGACACCGTGCAGTGCGACGGCAGCCTGCGCACCGGCGGCGTGATGACCGGCACCCGCACCGTGCGCGTCGCCCAGGGCATCGAGGCTGGCGCTGCCATACACTGTCAGGATCACCTGGAAGCCGGATGGGGCATCAAGGCGCACGACGCCATCATCGCCGGCGGCGCGATCCGGGTGGGCGAGAGCCTGCAAACCGGCGGCGAGATTCGTGCGGGTGACGGCTATGGCATCTATGCCGGCCTCGTCGTCCAGTTCGAGGACTGGGCGACCAGTGCGCAGGTGCGCGCCCAGGCGCGACCCGAACGCCTGATGAGCGGCTGGTGGGCCGCCTCCGACCCGGCCTGAACCAGGCATCCTCGTTCATCCATCGCACGCGGATGCCCCCATGACACGTGCCGCCCCCGGCGACCGCGCCGGGGGCGGCTACATCTTCGCGACCATCGCCTCGGCGAACGCCGAGCACTTCACTTCGGTCGCGCCATCCATCAGACGCGCGAAATCGTAGGTCACGGTCTTGGCCTGGATCGCTTTTTCCATGCTGGCGATGATGAGGTCGGCGGCTTCCACCCAGCCGAGGTGACGCAGCATCATCTCGGCCGAGAGAATCAGCGAGCCCGGGTTGACGTAATCCTTGCCGGCGTATTTCGGCGCGGTGCCGTGGGTCGCCTCGAACATCGCCACGGTGTCGGACAGGTTCGCCCCCGGCGCGATGCCGATGCCGCCGACTTCGGCCGCGAGCGCGTCGGAGATGTAGTCGCCGTTCAGGTTCAGCGTGGCGATGACGTCATACTCGGCCGGGCGCAAGAGAATCTGCTGCAGGAAGGCGTCGGCGATGACGTCCTTGATGACGATGCCGTTCGGCAGCTTCATCCACGGGCCCTCGTCGATGAGGGTGGCGCCGAACTCGCGCGCGGCGAGTTCGTAGCCCCACTTCTTGAAGCCGCCTTCGGTGAACTTCATGATGTTGCCCTTGTGCACCAGAGTCACCGACTTTCGATCGTTGTCAATCGCGTACTGGATCGCCTTGCGGATCAGCCGCTCGGAGCCTTCGATGGAAACGGGCTTGATGCCGATCGCCGAGGTCTCGGGGAAGCGGATCTTCTTCACGCCCATTTCCTGCTGCAGGAAAGCGATGACCTTCTGCACCTGCTCCGAGTTGGCCTCCCATTCGACGCCCGCGTAAATATCCTCGGTGTTCTCGCGGAAGATCACCATGTCGACTTTTTCGGGCTCCTTCACCGGCGACGGAACGCCGGTGAAATAGCGCACCGGGCGCAGGCAGACGTAGAGGTCGAGCAGTTGACGCAGCGCGACGTTCAACGAGCGGATACCGCCCGAGGTCGGCGTGGTGAGCGGACCCTTGATCGAGATGACGTAATCCTTCACCGCCGCGACGGTCTCTTCGGGCAGCCACTGGTCGCCGCCGTACACCTTGACCGCCTTCTCGCCGGCAAACACCTCCATCCAGGCGATCTGGCGTCTGCCAGAGTAGGCCTTGGCCACCGCGGCGTCGACCACGCGGCGCATCGCCGGGGTGATGTCGACGCCGGTGCCGTCGCCCTCGATGAAGGGGATGATCGGCGTGTCGGGCACGTTCAGCGTGTTGTCGGCATTGACGGTGATCTTCTGGCCCTGGGCGGGGATCTGGATGTGCTGGTAGGTCATGGCAGGTTTGCTTAAGTTGGAAGCTCGGGTAACGGTAAAATGGCGTCTTTGCGAATGTGTCAGCGGCGTGGCGCGATTGATCCTGTTCAACAAACCCTGGGGCGTGCTGAGCCAGTTCACCCCGGAGGGGCGCTGGCAGGGCCTGCGCGACCATCTCGCGCTGCCCGGCGTGTACGCAGCCGGCCGGCTGGACGCCGACAGCGAAGGGCTGCTGATTCTAACCGATGACGGCGCGCTGCAGGCCCGCATCGCCGATCCGCGCCACAAGCTGCCGAAAACCTACTGGGCGCAGGTCGAGGGTGCGCCGACGGACGCCGACCTCGAACCGCTGCGACGTGGCGTCGATCTCGGCGACTTCGTCACGCGCCCGGCCGGCGCGCGGCTCATGGCCGAGCCCGCCCGTCTGTGGCCGCGCAACCCGCCGATCCGCTATCGCGCGAGCATTCCCACCGCATGGATCGAGCTCGTCATTCAGGAAGGCAAGAACCGCCAGGTGCGCCGGATGACCGCGAAGATCGGCTTTCCCACGCTGCGCCTCATCCGCGCCGCCGTCGGCGAATGGACCCTGGGCGCGCTTGCGCCCGGAGAATGGAAGGAACTGCATGTCTGATTCATACCCCTGGCTGCCGCACGTGGTCGTCGCGGCGATCGTCGAGCAGGACGGCCGCTTCCTGCTGGTCGAGGAGCACACCGCCGAAGGCCTGCGCCTCAACCAGCCCGCCGGCCACTGGGAGCGTGGCGAGACGCTGATCGAGGCCGTGCGCCGCGAAGCGCTGGAGGAAACCGCGCATCGCGTCGAGCCGACCGCCCTGCTCGGCTGCTACACCACGCCTTACCCGCGGCGCGACATCACCTACCTGCGCTTTGCCTATGTCTGCAACGTGACCGGTTTCGACGTCGGGCGCGCACTAGACGACGGCATCGTGCGCGCGCTGTGGCTGACCGCCGAGGAGCTGGCGTCCCACCCGACGCCGCACCGCAGCCCGCTGGTGAAGCGCTGCGTCGAGGATTACCTGGACGGGCGACGCTTCCCGCTCGATTTCGTGAGGCACACATGAACAAGTTCGACCGCCTCTACGACCTGCACGGGTATCTGTCCGGCCGCCGCGTACCGGTGACAACAACGGAACTCATGCAAAAACTCGAATGCTCCGAACCCACCGTACGCCGGCTCGTCGCCAAGCTGCGCAACGAACTCGGCGCGCCGGTACGATTCGACCGCGCGCGCGGCGGTTGGGTCTACGATGCAGCCGCCGGCGCGCCCTACGAACTGCCCGGCCTGTGGTTTCGGCACCGCAGTTACTACGCGGCGGGATGAACGCACGCCCCCGCCTTGTCCGATTCATCGGTCCGGACTAAACTAACAAAACTTGGTCTATCCGGACGCACCATGCATACCGTCAACATCCACGAAGCCAAGACCCAGCTGTCGAAACTGGTCGAGCA
>JANJXF010000009.1 GCA_024709165.1 Thiobacillus sp.
CCGACACTGACGAGCACTTCGACGACGGTGCCGGGCATGGCCGCGGTGACGTGACCCGGGTGGCTCGGTCGCGGTTTCTGCCCGGGCGCTGGAGCCGATGTCGCGGCGGACTTGCGCGTCCCAGCGCCGCCGGCGGCGACCTCGACCTCGTTGAGCGGCTCGACCAGTACTTCTTCCGAAACGCCGTCGATGGACACGAAGTAGGGATGCTGGCCCGACTCGGAGCGGCCACTGCCGGCAAGCTTGATGTGATAGGTCTCGCCGTGCAGGGTGATGCGGAATTCGTCCGCGGCGTAACGCGGCGCGGCCTCGGCCTGGGTGGTGCTGCGGGGGGCCAGTGGCTCGGGCTTCAGACTGGCGGCCGCCCGCTCCTGCAACCAGGTCTTGGCGAGGTCGGGAAACATCGCGTAGGTCAGCACGTCCTCGTCGGAATGTGCGAGGCTGTCGATCTCATTGCGCAGTCTGTCGAGCTCGTCGGCAAGGAGATCCGCGGGCCGGCAGGTGGTGACGTCTAGGTCGCCCACCGCAAGCTTGCGCACTTCCTCGTTGACATGACCGGGGGCCATGCCGTAGCGGCCCTGCAGGTACAGCTTCACCTCGTTGGTGACCGATTTGTAGCGCGCACCGGTGAGCACGTTCAGCGCAGCTTGCGTGCCGACGATCTGCGAGGTGGGGGTGACCAGCGGCGGGTAGCCGAGATCCTCGCGCACGCGCGGGATTTCCTCGAGCACCGCGTTCATCCTGTCGAGCGCGCCTTGCTCTTTCAATTGATTGGCAAGATTGGAGATCATGCCGCCGGGCACCTGGTTGATCAGCACGCGGGTGTCGGTGCCGGTGAACTCGGATTCGAACTGCCAGTACTTCCTGCGCACTTCCTTGAAGTAGGCGGAGATCTCCTCGAGCAGCGGCAGCGACAGGCCGGTGTCGTAGGCGGTGCCGGCGAGTGCGGCGACCAGGCTCTGCGTGGTCGGGTGGCTGGCGCCTTCGGAAAACCCGCCGACGCAGGTGTCGATGATGCTCGCGCCGGCCTCAATCGCCTTCAGGTGCGTCATGTGTGCCAGTCCCGAGGTGGCGTGGCTGTGGGTGTGGATCGGCAGACGCGTCGCCTCGCGGATCGCGCACACCAGGTCGTAGGCCGTGTAGGGCGTCAACAAACCCGCCATGTCCTTGATCGCGATGGTGTCGCAGCCCATTTCCGCCATGCCCTGTGCCAGCGCGACGAAATGGGGAATATCGTGCACCGGGCTGGTGGTGTAGCAGAGCGCGCCCTCGGCATGTTTGCCGGCGGCCTTGATCGCCTCGATCGAGACCCTGAGATTGCGCAGGTCGTTCATCGCATCGAACACGCGGAACACGTCGACGCCGTTGTCGGCGGATTTCTTGACGAAGGCCCGCACGACGTCGTCGGAATAGTTGCGGTAGCCGAGCAGGTTCTGGCCGCGCAGCAGCATCTGGATGCGGGTGTTGGGCAAGGCTTTCCTGAGTGCGCGCAGGCGCTCCCACGGGTCCTCGCGCAGAAAACGCACGCAGGCATCGAAGGTGGCGCCGCCCCAGGCCTCCAGCGACCAGAAACCGACCGCGTCGAGCCTGGGGCAGATCGGCAGCATGTCGGAGGTCTGCATGCGGGTGGCGATCAGCGACTGGTGGCCGTCGCGCAGGACGAGGTCGGTAACGTATACCTTGGTCATGTCAGAGTCCCTGATGGGCGGCGATGGCGGCGGCGATGGCGGCGGCAACCACTTCCGGCGGTTTCTTCTCGGTGTATTGCGTGAGTTCCGGGTGCGCTTCGACGAAACCGGTGTTGAACTGGCCACTGCGAAAATCCGCATGCTGCAGAATCTGCTGGTAATACGGAATCGTCGTCTTCACTCCGTATACGAGCATGTCGGCCAGGGCGCGGCGGCCGCGCTCGACGGCGGACTCCCAGCCAAGATTCCATACCGTGAGCTTGGCGCACATCGAATCGAAGTAGGGTGGGATCACGTAGTCTGTATAAATTGCCGCGTCGACGCGCACGCCCGGACCGCCGGGCGCGTAATAACGCGTGATGCGGCCGAGGCTGGGAAGGAATTCGTTCTTCGGATCCTCCGCGTTGATGCGAAACTCGATCGCGTAGCCGCGGTGATGGATGTCCTCCTGCCGGTACTGCAGCGGTTGGCCGTCGGCGATGCGGATCTGTTCTTGCACGATGTCGACACCGGTGATGCTCTCGGTGACCGGGTGCTCCACTTGCAGCCGCGTGTTCATTTCCATGAAATAGAACTGGTTGTCCTGATCGAGCAGGAATTCCACCGTGCCGGCATTGACGTAGCCGACCGCCTTTGCCGCGCGCACCGCGAGCTTGCCGATGTACTGGCGCTGCGCCTCGGTGAGCTGCGGGCTGGGCGCGATCTCGATCAGTTTCTGGTTGCGCCGCTGGATCGAGCAGTCGCGCTCGAACAGATGGACGACGTTGCCGTGCGTGTCGCCTAGAATCTGCACCTCGATGTGCTTGGGATTGACCACGCACTTCTCGACGAAAACTTCCGGCTTGCCGAAAGCCTTGCTGGCTTCGGACACCACACGGTCGTAATTTTTCAGCAGGTCTTCCTCGCTGTCGCAGCGCCGGATGCCCCGGCCGCCCCCGCCGTTGGTCGCCTTCAGCATGATCGGGTAGCCGATGCGGTTCGCCAGCGAGCGTGCGTCCTCGGCGCTTTCCAGATTGTGTTCGGAGCCGGGTACCACCGGGATGCCTGCGGCAATCATCGCGTTCCTGGCCTGGATCTTGTCGCCCATGCGACGAATCACCTCGGGTGACGGGCCGATGAAACGGACGCCGCGGCGTGCACAGATCGCCGCGAGGTCGGGATTTTCCGAGAGGAATCCGTAGCCTGGATGCAGCGCGTCGCAGCCCGACGCAGCGGCCAGATTCACCAGTGTGTGGGCGTTCAGGTAGCCCAGAATCGGATCCTTGCCGATGTGGTAAGCCTCGTCGGCCTTCTTCACGTGCAGGGCGTGGCGGTCGGCGTCGGTGTAGATGGCGACCGATTTGATGCCCAGCTCGGCACAGGCACGGACGATGCGCACGGCGATCTCGCCACGGTTGGCGACTAGGATCTTCCTGATCATGGGCGGCGCTTCTTTTTTTGACAAAAATTGCGGCAAATCATATTATTGCGGGCTATTGTTTATTCGGGTGCGGCGTAACGCGGCCTGGGACAGGTCCCCGGCAACCCCTGTCGAGCGGCCATGATGCAAGCTGTCGAAGTCGATACGCAGCGCTTCTGCAAGAACGGGCAGTCGTGGGAAGCGCGCAACGACGTGGCGACTTTTCCGCGGCTGGCCCATGAATTTACGCAAGGCGGGCTGTTCTGTCGAGTCACCGGGGAAGCAAGCGACTCCGGCACGCTCGCGCTGCGGATCGAAATTCGCGGTGACGTGACGTTGACCTGTCAGCGCTGCCTGGGCGAGTTGCCGTACGCGGTCGACATCGGCCATGCGCTGCATCTTGCGCGAGGCGAGCATGAGCTGGAACGGCTTGACGAAACGCCGGGTTGCGAGGCGATCCTTCTGCCGGCGAAGCTGGATCTGCTTGCGCTGATTGAAGACGAAGTGTTGTTGAGCTTGCCAATGGCGGCGATGCACGCAGAAGGTGAATGCCCCACCTGAGGGCACACGAAATTTTTTAGGAGCACGAAATGGCAGTCCAACAGAACAAGAAATCCCCGTCCAAGCGCGGCATGCACCGCGCGCACGATTTCCTCACCAACCCGCCGCTGGCGGTCGAGCCGACCACGGGCGAAACGCATCTGCGCCACCACATCAGCCCGAGCGGCTTCTATCGCGGCCGCAAGGTCGTCAAGGCCAAAGGCGAATAAGCTGCTGACCACGCGCCGGTCGGCCGGCGCGCCGTGCCCGACATAAATTCCGGCTGCATGAAAAACGTCACGGTCGCGATCGATGTGATGGGGGGCGACCATGGCCCCCATGTCACGGTTCCGGCGGCAATCCGCTGTCTTGCCCGGAACCCGGATCTCAATGTCATCCTGGTAGGTCCGCAGGACGTCGTCGCGGCCGAGCTGAAGGCGTGCCGCACCAGGCCCGGTCCCCGCCTCATCGTGCGCCACGCCAGCCAGGTGGTGGCGATGGACGAGCCACCCGCGCAGGCGCTGCGCGGCAAGAAGGATTCATCGATGCGCGTCTCCATCGACCTCGTCAAGTCCGGCGAGGCCGACGCCTGCGTGTCGGCCGGTAATACCGGTGCACTGATGGCGACTGCGCGTTTCGTACTGAAAACTCTGCCTGGCATCGACCGGCCCGCCATAGCCGCGGTGCTGCCGACGGTCAAGGGGCACGCGCTGGTGCTGGACATGGGTGCCAACGTCGACTGCACCGCCGAGCACTTGCTGCAGTTCGGCATCATGGGCGCAATGCTGGTGTCGGCGGTGGAGCACAAGCCGAACCCGAGCGTGGGTCTGCTCAACATCGGTGAGGAAGACATCAAGGGCAACGAGATGGTGAAGCAGGCCGCCGAACTGCTGCGCGAGAGTCATCTGAACTTCCAGGGCAACGTCGAAGGCGACGATATTTTCAAGGGCACGACGGATGTGGTGGTGTGCGACGGCTTTGTCGGCAACGTCACCCTCAAGGCGTCCGAGGGTCTCGCCAAAATGATTTCCACCACGCTGCGCGCCGAGTTCAAGCGTAACTGGCTGACGCGCATTGCCGGGCTCGTCGCCCTGCCTGTGCTCAACGCCTTCAAGCGCCGCATGGACCCACGCCGCTACAACGGCGCCACGCTGCTCGGCTTGAAAGGCGTGGTGGTGAAGAGCCACGGCTCGGCAGACCGTTTCTCCTTCGAACACGCGATCGAGACCGCGTGCGAGGAAGTGCGCAACAACGTGCTGAAGCGCATCACCGACCAGATTCAACTCATTCAACGGGTGGCCGCTTGACCTATTCCCGCATCCTTGGCACGGGCAGCTATCTGCCGGCACGCATCCTCACCAACGCCGACCTCGAACGCCTGGTTGAAACAACCGACCAATGGATCGTCGACCGGACCGGCATCCGCGAACGCCACATCGCCGCCGAAGGTGAGCTCACCAGCGATCTGGCCACGCAGGCGGCGCGGGCGGCGCTCGAAGCCGCAGGGGTCGCCATCGACGATGTCGACCTGCTGCTGGTCGCCACCACGACGCCCGATCTGGTGTTCCCCAGCACCGCGTGCATCGTGCAATCGAAGCTCGGCATGACCAACGGCAGGCCCGCGTTCGACCTGCAGGCGGTGTGCAGCGGTTTCGTTTACGCGCTGAGCGTGGCCGACCAGTTCATCAAGACCGGCGCCGCGAAACACGTGCTGGTGATCGGTGCCGAAACGCTGTCGCGCATCACCGACTGGAACGACCGCAGCAACTGCATCCTGTGGGGCGACGGCGCCGGTGCGGTGGTGCTCGGCGCTTCGGACGAAGCGGGTATCCTCGCCACGCACATCCACGCCGACGGGCGCCACAAGGAGCTGCTACGCACCACCACCGGCGCGTCGACCGGGCTGCATGAACCCGCCTACATGCGCATGGAAGGCAATGCCGTGTTCAAGATGGCGGTCAACACGCTCGACCGCATCGTCGACGAGACCCTGGAGGCCAATGGCTTGCAGAAATCCGACATCGACTGGCTGGTGCCGCATCAGGCCAACATCCGCATCATTTCCGCCACCGCGAAGAAGCTCGGCATGAGCATGGACAACGTGGTGACGACCGTCGCCGGTCACGGCAACACGTCGGCCGCCTCGGTGCCCCTGGCGTTCGACGTGGCGGTGCGCGACGGCCGCATCCGGCGCGGCCAGACCGTGCTGATGGAGGCCTTCGGCGGCGGCTTCACCTGGGGCTCGGCACTCATCAAATTCTAGGAAGATCTTCGATGAAACTCGCATTCGTATTTCCGGGGCAAGGCTCGCAGTCGGTCGGCATGATGGCCGGCTGGGGTGGACGCGCCGAAGTGCGCGCCACGTTTGCCGAGGCGTCCGACGCACTCGGTCAGGATCTGTGGGCGCTGGTGGCCGACGGCCCGGCCGATCTGCTCAACCAGACCGTCAATACGCAGCCGGCGATGCTGGCGGCCGGCGTTGCCGTCTGGCGTGCATGGCGGGCTGCGGGCGGCACGGCTCCGGCGCTGCTGGCGGGGCACAGCCTGGGCGAATATGCGGCGCTGGTCGCGGCCGGCGCGCTGGACTTCGCGGACGCGATCCGGCTGGTGCGTTTCCGTGCCGAGGCGATGCAGGCGGCGGTGCCGGAAGGCGTCGGCGCGATGGCGGCGATCCTCGGCCTGGACGACGATGCGGTGCGCGCGCTGTGCAGCGAAGCCGCTGCCGGTGAAGTCGTCGAGGCGGTGAATCTCAATTCACCCGGACAGGTGGTGATCGCCGGCAACAAGGCGGCGGTCGAGCGCGCCATGGCGCTGGCCAAGGACAAGGGCGCCAAGCGCGCCCTGCCGCTGCCGGTGTCGGTGCCCTCGCATTCCTCGCTGATGCGGCCGGCGGCGGATACGCTGCGCGCGCACCTGCAAGGCGTCGAGATCAAGGCGCCGGCGATTCGCGTGCTGCACAATACCGACGTGCAGAGCCACGCCGAGCCGGACACCATCCGCGATGCACTGGCGAAACAGTTGCACACGCCGGTGCGCTGGGTCGAGACGGTGCGGGCGCTCAAGGCCGCCGGCGTCGAGCGTGTGCTCGAATGCGGGCCCGGCAAGGTGCTGGCCGGCCTCAACAAGCGCATCGACGACAGCGTGCCGGCCGTGGCGCTGGTCGACGAAGCCAGCCTCGCGGCTGCGCTCAACGCATAGGGAGAAGAGGATGCTGGAAGGACACATCGCGCTGGTCACCGGCGCCAGCCGTGGTATCGGTCAGGCGATTGCGCTCGCGCTCGGCAATGCCGGTGCCAGCGTGGTCGGCACCGCGACCAGCGACAAGGGCGCACAGGCGATTGGCGATTACCTGGCGGGCGCGAACATCATGGGCCGTGGCATGAAGCTCGACGTATGCGACGCCGCCGAGGTCGATGCCGTGATCGCCGCGATCGAAAAGGAATTCGGTGCCATCGACATTCTGGTCAACAACGCCGGCATCACCCGCGACAATCTCCTGATGCGCATGAAGGACGAGGAGTGGGACGCCATCATGGCGACCAACCTCACGTCCGTCTTCCGTCTGTCGCGTGCCGTACTGCGTGCGATGATGAAGGCACGTGCCGGGCGCATCATTTCCATCGCCTCAGTGGTCGGTGCGATGGGCAATGCGGGGCAGACCAACTACAGCGCCGCCAAGGCGGGCATCATGGGCTTCACCAAGTCGCTCGCGCGCGAGGTCGGCAGCCGCAACATCACCGTCAACTGCGTCGCCCCCGGCTTCATCGATACCGACATGACGCGCGCCCTGCCGGAGGCGCAGCGGCAGGCGCTGCTGGCGCACATTCCGCTCGGCCGGCTGGGTTCCGCAGAGGACATCGCGCAGGCCGTGCTGTTCCTGGCATCGCCCGCGGCGAGCTATGTTTCGGGCACGACGCTGCATGTCAACGGCGGCATGTACATGGCATGATCGCCCGGGAAAATTTGGTAAAATCCCGGGGTTTCGTTTTTTCAGGGCTTCAATTCGATTGAAGCCTTTTTTCTAGAGAGGAGCAGTAATGGATAACGTGCAGCGTGTAATCAAGGTCGTCGCCGAACAACTGGGCGTCAACGAGGCGGATGTCAAGGCGGAGTCCTCCTTTGTCGGCGATCTCGGCGCCGATTCGCTCGACACGGTCGAACTGGTGATGGCGCTGGAAGAGGAATTTGGCTGCGAGATCCCGGACGAGGAAGCCGAGAAGATCACCACCGTCCAGCAGGCCATCGACTACGTCAACAGCCACTCGAGCTGATCCTCCACCAGCCAAAAGGTCCGCCCTTTGTCCATTCGTCGCGTCGTCGTCACCGGCCTGGGGATCGTTTCCCCCGTCGGCAACACCATTCCGGAAGCGTGGGACAACCTGATCGCCGGCCGCTCAGGCATCGCCCGCATCACCCGTTTCGATCCCGAGCCCTTCGCCTCGCACATGGCGGGGGAAGTCAGGAATTTCGATATCGGGCAGTACCTCAATCCCAAGGAAGCGCGACGGATGGACCTGTTCATCCAGTACGGCATGGCCGCGGGCATCCAGGCGATTCGTGATGCCGGTTTCGAGGTCACCGAGGCCAATGCCGAGCGCATCGGCATCAACATCGGTTCCGGCATCGGCGGTTTGCCGCTGATCGAGGAAACCCACGCCGTAGTGACCGAATCCGGGCCGCGCAAGATCTCGCCCTTCTTCATTCCGGGCTCGATCATCAACATGATTTCCGGGAACCTGTCGATCCTGTATGGGATCAAGGGACCCAATCTCGCCGTGGTCACCGCCTGCGCCACCGGACTGCACGCCATCGGCCAGTCCGCGCGCATGATCATGCACGGCGACGTCGACGTGATGGTGGCGGGGGGCTCCGAAGGTGCGGTGTCGCCGCTCGGCGTCGGCGGTTTTGCCGCGGCGCGCGCGCTGTCGACGCGCAACGACGATCCCGCCGGCGCGAGCCGGCCGTGGGACAAGGACCGCGACGGTTTCGTGCTGGGCGAGGGCGCCGGGGTGATGGTGCTCGAGGAATACGAACACGCCCGCGCTCGCGGCGCGCGCATCTATGCCGAAGTCGCCGGCTTCGGCATGAGCGGCGATGCCTATCACATGACTGCACCCTCCACCGACGGCCCGCGTCGCTCGATGCTGAACGCGATCCGCGATGCCGGCCTCAATCCGGACCAGATCCAGTATGTCAATGCCCATGGCACCTCGACGCCGCTGGGCGACAAGAACGAGACCGACGCGATCAAGCTCGCACTGGGCGATGCCGCCTACAAGACCGCGGTCAACTCGACCAAGTCGATGACGGGCCACCTGCTGGGCGGTGCCGGCGGTGTCGAGTCGATTTTCACTGCGCTCGCCGTCTACCATCAGGTGTCGCCGCCGACCATCAACCTTGCCACTCCGGACCCGGAGTGCGACCTCGACTACTGCGCGAATGCCGCACGCGAGATGAAAATCGACGCCGCGCTCAAGAACAACTTCGGTTTCGGCGGCACCAACGGTTCGCTGGTCTTCAAGCGCGTTTGACCGGCTCTGCGGATACCCTCGTCCGTGATTGGCCGCTGCCGCCCGGACGCGCCGCGCCCGACCTGATCGCGTTGCAGGCGGCGCAGCCCGACCGCTATCCCGGCCTGTTCCTTGGCAGCGCCGACAGTGGCTGGGACATTCTCTTCGCCTTCCCGCAGAACACCATACGCTTCGCCGCAACTGAGGATTTCGCGGCGCTGCAGGCGCATGCTGCGATGCATATCCAGCCGCAGGCGCAACCCCGGTCGAAGGACCTGCCGTTTCATGGTGGCTGGCTGTGCGCGCTGTCCTACGAACTGGGCGCATGGTTCGAGCCCAGTGCAGGACGTGCCAACGAAGGCGACACTTTCCCCGTCGCATGGCTCGCGCGCATTCCGGCGGCCATCCTGTTCGATCGCGCGCGCCGTCGTTGCGTCCTGATGGCGGAATTCGGCGCTGGCGATTTGCTCGAACGCATGCAGCGCGATCTCGACGCTACACCGCCGCCGATTCCGTCGATGCCGCCGTTGCGCGTACTGACGGAGGATGCACCCACGCGTTTTCTCGACGGCGTCGCACAGGTGCAGGACTGGATCCGCGCCGGCGACGTGTTCCAGGTCAATCTGTCGCGCGGCTGGCATGCGGAATTTGCCGGCGCGGTTCCCCCATCGGCGCTGTTCGCGCGCCTGATGCAGAAGAATCCTGCGCCGTTCTCCGCGCTGGTGCGAGTCGACGACTGGTCCATCGTCAGTTCCTCGCCCGAACGTTTGGTGCGGCTGGGAGACGACGGCACGCTGGAAACGCGGCCGATTGCCGGAACCCATCCGCGCAGTGCGGAACCGGCAGAGGATGCCGCGTTGCGGGCACGCCTCGCCGCCCACCCGAAGGAGCGGGCCGAGCATGTCATGCTGGTCGATCTCGAACGCAACGATCTGGGGCGCGTGTGCGTGCCGGGTAGCGTCGAGGTGAGCGCACTGATGGAGCTCGTCAGCTATCGGCACGTGCATCACATCGAATCCACCGTGCGCGGCCGGCTGCGCGACAAGGTGCGGGTGATCGATGTCTTGCGCGCGGTGTTTCCCGGCGGCACCATCACCGGCTGCCCCAAGGTGCGCACCATGCAGATCATCCGTGAGCTCGAACAGACACCGCGCCGCAGCTACACCGGAAGCGTGGGCTACATCAACCATGACGGCAGTTTCGATTTCAACATTCTCATCCGCAGCTTTCTGCTGCGCGGTACGGGACTGGAGTTCCGTGCCGGTGCCGGTATCGTCGCCGATTCCATCGCCGGACGCGAGCTCGATGAAACACGCGCCAAGGCGCGCGGCCTCCTTGCGGCGCTGGAGCCGACATGATCCTTGTCAACGGCCAGGCGAGCGATCGCGTCGATGCGCTGGACCGCGGGCTTGCCTACGGTGACGGCGTGTTCCGTACCCTGCGCACCGCGGCCCGAGCACCATTGTGGTGGAGCGACCATTACACCAAGCTCGCAGCCGATTGTGCGGCGCTGGCACTTGACTGTCCCGATGAGGCCGTGCTGCGCGGCGAGGTGGGCCGTGTGGCGGGCGAGGGTGCTGCCCTTGCGAAAATCATCCTCACCCGCGGAACAGGGACGCGCGGGTACGCGCCGCCAACCGGGCAGACCGCGACGCGCATTGTGATGGGACTGCCGTCGCCGCTGCACGCCCATCCCGAGCCGGCGGACGGAATCACCGCTCGCTGGTGCACGCTGCGCCTTGCGCAGCAGCCGCTCCTTGCCGGAATCAAGCACCTCAACCGCCTGGAGAACGTGCTGGCACGTGCCGAATGTAACGACCCCGCGATCCTGGAGGGTATCCTGTGCGACACCGATGGCATGTTGATCGGGGGCGTGATGAGCAACCTGCTGTGGATTGCGCGGGGTATCTTGCATACCCCGGACGTCAGCGCATCCGGCGTCGCCGGCGTGGCGCGGACGCGCCTGCTGCGCGCGGCGCCGCGTCTCGGACTCGACACGCGCATCGACCGCTTCCCGCCAGCGGCTATACTCGCTGCCGAGGAAGTCATGATCTGCAACAGCGTCCTTGGTGTGCGCCGCATCGCGCACCTGGACGGTGCGTGCTGCCCGTCCGCGGGGTGGAGCGCGCGACTGAATGCCGCCCTACATGAAGAAACTGATTAAACGTCTGCTGCTGCTTGCGCTCGCGATCACCCTGAGCCTGGCGGGCGGGCTCGCGTGGTACGCGCGCCAGCCACTGACCATCGAGGGCTTGCCGAGAACGGTCAACGTCACGCCGGGCATGCACCTGAGAAGCCTGAGCGTGATGCTCGCGCGCGAAGGCGTGGTGGGCAACGCGGCACTGTTCTGGTTGCTCGGCCGTGTGACCGGGCAGGGCTCGAAGCTCAAGATCGGTGTCTATACCCTCGATCGCCCGCTCACCCCTCTGGAACTCTACGGCAAGATCGAGCGCGGCGAGGTGTCGCAGGCAATCGTGCAGTTCATCGAGGGGTGGAACTGGCGCGAGGTGCGTGCCGCCCTCGCCGCGCAGCCCTTGCTGAAGCACGACAGTGCGAACCTGGATGACGCTGCGCTGTTGCGGATGCTCGGAGCAGAGGAGACGCATCCGGAAGGTTTGCTGTTCCCCGATACTTATTATTACGCACCACACAGTTCGGATGTCGAGGTGCTGCGCCGCGCCTATCGTCTGCAGAGCAACAAACTGCAGGCGGCATGGGAAGGTCGTGCCCCGGGGCTGCCCTACAAGACACCCTATGAAGCATTGATCATGGCGTCGATCGTGGAGAAGGAAACCGGCGTCGCTTCCGAGCGGCCGCTCATCGCCGGGGTGTTCATCAACCGTCTGCGGCGCGGCATGCGTCTGCAGACCGATCCTACGGTGATCTACGGCCTCGGCGAACGCTTCGATGGCAATCTGCGCAAGATCGATCTGCAGACCGATACACCCTACAATACCTATACGCGTGCCGGTCTTCCGCCGACGCCGATCGCCATGCCGGGCGAGGCGGCGATCCGCGCCGCGCTCAATCCGGAGCAGACCGACGCACTGTATTTCGTCGCGCGCGGTGATGGCTCCCACGTCTTTTCGAGCACGCTCGAGGCGCACAACCGCGCAGTCAACCGCTACCAGAAATGAGTCCCGGAAAGTTCATCACCCTCGAAGGCGTCGACGGCGCCGGCAAGAGCACCCATCTCGGCTTCGTCGCCGACTGGCTGCGCGCGCAGAGTCGGGACGTGGTGGTGACCCGCGAGCCGGGTGGCACGCCGCTGGGCGAAACTCTGCGCGAACTGCTGCTGCATCGCGACATGGACCCCGACACCGAGCTGCTGCTGATGTTCGCGGCACGTCAGCAGCATCTGGCGGAACTCATCCGGCCGGCGTTGAGCCGTGGCGTCTGGGTGGTCTCGGACCGCTTCACCGACGCCAGCTACGCCTACCAGTGCGGCGGACGCGGCATTCCGGCGGAACGCGTCGCTGCGCTGGAAGCGTGGGTGCAGCGCGGCTTTGCGCCCGATCTCACCCTGCTCTTCGACGTGCCGCCCGACGTTGCCGAGGCGCGTCGGGCGGCCGCCCGCACCGCTGATCGCTTCGAACGCGAGGCCGACAGATTCTTTTCCCGTGTGCGCCATGCCTATCTGGACCGCGCGCGCAGCGAACCGGCGCGTATCCGTGTGCTCGACGCGCGCCAGGGTATCGATGCGTTGCAGGTCGAGATCGCCGCACTGTTGCAGGAACTCGGGTGAGCGCGGCGCCGTATCCCTGGCTCGACGCCGCGTGGCAACGCCTTCTCGCCAGCCGCGCACGGCCCGCCCAGGCGCTGCTGCTCGCCGGTCCGCGCGGAGTGGGCAAAGGCGCGCTTGCCCGTATCTGGGCGCAGGCGCTGCTGTGCGAAGCGCCGCAGACCGATGGCGGGGCCTGCGGCACCTGTCCGGCATGCCACTGGCTTGCCAGCGGTGCGCACCCGGATTTCCTCCGCGTCACCTTGCTGGAGAAAACCAACCGGGAAGGGGAAACGCGCATGGCGACCGCGATCGAGGTGGAGCAGGCGCGGGAGGCGGTGGATTTCGTGCAGTTGTCCACCTACCGGGCGGGTTACCGGGTGGTGCTGATCGATCCAGCCGACAACCTCAACCTGGCTGCCGCCAACGCCCTGTTAAAGGTACTCGAGGAACCGCCGTTAAATACGGTGTTCGTGCTGGTTTCGGACCAGCCGCGCCGGTTGTTGCCGACCATCCGCAGCCGTTGCACCCGGCTCGATATCGGTCTGCCGCCCGCCGGAACGGCGGTACGCTGGCTCGCCGGACAGGATGTGTCCGACGCGGAGAACCTGCTCGCGCTGTCTGGCGGCACGCCGCTCGCGGCCCTGCGTTGGGCCGAAGGCGGCGAACTGGACGAACGGCGCGGCGTGCTGGAAAGTCTGGCCCGGCCGGAACGGCTCGACCCGGTGACGCTCGGCGAACGCTGGAAGACGCTGAGTCCGCAGGCTTGGCACACGCTGGCGTACAAGTGGCTGGGCGATCTGCTGGCGGTGCGCCTGCGGGGGAGGGTGCAGTTCAACCGGGATTTTGCCGACCCGCTTGCCCGACTGGGGCCGCAGGCGAATCTGGCGAGGCTCCTGGCCCTGGCCCGGATGCAGACGGATGAAGGCCGCACGCTGACGCATCCGCTCAACCGTGCCCTGCAACTGCAAGCATGGCTGGTACGCTACCGGCATATTTTTGGATGAAAGAGCAACCATGAACGCTGCTGTGAACGATGTTTCCGGACAGGTCCGCCCCGGCGTGCTGTCACTGTCGATCAAGGAAAAATCCGCGCTGTTTGCTGCCTACATGCCCTTCATCAAGGGCGGGGGGCTGTTCATCCCCACCAGCAAGCAGTACAAGATGGGCGAGGAAGTGTTCATGCTGCTTACCCTGATGGACGATCCTGCCAAGCTGCCGGTGTCGGGCAAGGTGGTGTGGGTCACCCCGGGCGGTGCCCATGGCGGCCGCACCCAGGGCGTGGGGGTGCAGTTCGCCCACAACGAAAGTGGCAAGGCTGCGCACAACAAGATTGAAGGTTTGCTCGGAGGTTCGTTAAAATCCCCTCGTCCCACTCATACCATGTAGGGCGGGCGCAAGACTCAAGTGTCAAGCTGCAAGATGCTTGAAGGCGCGAGGCGCCGCTCTTGCAGCTTGCATCTCGCTTATGTACGTCGATTCCCACTGCCACATCAATTTCCCCGATCTTGCCGACAGACTGCCGGAGATCTTCGATCTCATGGAAGAGAACAGGGTCAGCCATGCCCTGTGCATCGGCGTCGATCTGGAGCGGTTTCCCGGGATTCTTGCGCTCGCCGAGGCGCATCCAAACGTGTATGCCACGGTCGGCGTGCATCCCGATCACGAGAATTGTGCTGAGCCGGACGTCGGACAACTGGTCGCCCTGGCCGATCACCCCAGGGTCGTCGGGATCGGCGAGACGGGACTGGATTATTTTCGCCTGACCGGCGATCTAGAATGGCAGCGTGAGCGCTTCCGCACCCACATTCGTGCGGCGCGAGCGAGTGGCAAGCCGTTGGTGGTGCATACCCGCGCCGCGGCCGAGGACACGCTGCGCATCATGCGCGAGGAGAACGCCGGCGAAGCCGGTGGCGTGATGCACTGCTTCACCGAGAGCCTCGCGGTCGCCGAAGCGGCGCTCGATCTGGGCTTCCAGATTTCGTTTTCCGGTATCGTCAGCTTCAGGAACGCCGCTGCGCTGCGCGAGGTGGCGGCGGCGATCCCACTCGAACGCATGCTGATCGAAACCGACGCGCCCTATCTGGCGCCGGTGCCGCACCGCGGCAAGATCAACCAGCCCGGATACGTCAGGCACGTCGCAGAAGCCATTGCCCAGATACGTGGCATGACTGCCGAAGCGGTGGGTGCAGCGACCACGGAAAATTTTTTCCGCCTGTTCCGCATTCCCGTATAGATCAATCCCGACGCGTCGCAAGACAATCAAGCACGCGTGCCGCTGCGCGCAGACCGAAGCTCGCGGTGACGCAAACCGATGAACCGAAGCCGGCGCAGTTGAGGCCATGTACGCGGCCATCGGACGGACGGTCATGACAGACGCCGCCTTCAGTATCCGGATAACGCAGCGGCTCGGTCGAAAAGACGCACTCCACCCCGAATTTCCGGCCTGGGTCGCGCGGGAATCCGTGTTCGCGCCGCAGCGCCGCGCGCACCTTGGCGAGCAACGGATCTTCCGTGGTGCGCGAAAGATCCGCCAGCTGGATGCGTCCAGGATCGCTCTGTCCGCCCGCAGCGCCGACGCACACCAGGGGCATGCGTACACGTCGGCAATGCACGATCAGCGCAGTCTTGGTGCGCGCACTGTCGATGGCATCGAGCACATGGTCGTAGGGCTGCGCCAGCAGTTGGGCGAGGTTGGCCGATTCGAGAAAGGTTTCGATACCTGTCACCTCGCACGCCGGGTTGATGCCGTGGATGCGTGCGCGCATCGCCTCGATCTTGGCTTGCCCGAGGGTGTCGCTCAGCGCATGGATCTGGCGGTTGATGTTGGATTCCGCCACGTGGTCGGGGTCGATCAGAGTGATCCGGCCGACGGCCGAACGCGCCAGCGCTTCGGCAGCCCAGGCTCCGACGCCGCCGATGCCGACCACGCAAATATGCGCGCGGCGGAAGCGTTCGAGCGCGGCAGCGCCGTACAGGCGTCGAACGCCACCGAAGCGGCGTTCGACGTCAATGTCCGCCACACCGACGTCGGCCAGACTCATGCCGGGTTCCGTGAGCAATAAACCGGGTTCAGAGGCCTGCGCTTTCGAGTTCGAATTGTACGGTGCGGATCCCTGCGTTGGCGCAGGCTTCGTCCTGTGCGCCCGTCGGGGCACCGGAGACCCCCACCGCGCCGACGATGTTGCCGGCCGCTTCGATCGGCACGCCACCCGCCGAAAACACCAGCCCGTCCACCTTGCCGGCCGAGAAGGGCTGCGTGAAGCGGCTCTCCATGCTGGAGGTCGTGGCGTTGAAGTTGACCGCGGTAGAGGCTTTTTGCCGGCTGATCTCGAGGGTGATGCGCGGTGCGAGCGTGTCGCGCAGCACCACCATCGGGTCGCCGCTGCGGTCGACCACGGTGACGCCGATCTGGATGCCATCCTTGCGACAGGCATCCATGGTCGCGCGGGCGATTTTTTCGGAGGCCTCGACAGTCAGGCGCGGAATCTTCACGATGACGGGCGCGTCCGCCGCAACGGCAGGGGCCGTGACCAGGGCGGCACAAAGCGGGGCGATACGGGTAAGCATGCGCATGGTGGTTCTCCTTCTCCAGGGATGGGGATGGCCTATTGCCCGAAGAACGCCTTGACCTTGTCCATGAACGACTGGGCGCGCGGATGGTTGTTGCGGCCCGGACACAGCGACTCGAATTCACGCAGCAGTTCGCGCTGGCGTTCGGAAAGGTTGACCGGCGTCTCGACCATCATATGACATAACAGGTCCCCTGGGGCGTGGCTGCGCACGCCTTTGATACCCTTGCCGCGCAGGCGGAACACCTTGCCGCTCTGGGTCTCGGGCGGAATTCTGATCTTGGCGTGTCCGTCCAGGGTGGGAATCTCGATCTCGCCGCCGAGTGCTGCGGTGGCGAAACTGATCGGCATTTCGCAGTGCAGGTCATCGCCGTGGCGTTTGAAGACCGGATGTTCCTTGAGGTGGACCACTACATAGAGGTCGCCCGGCGGGCCGCCGTTGACCCCGGCTTCGCCCTCGCCCCCGAGACGGATGCGGTCGCCGTTGTCGACCCCGGAGGGGATCTTCACCGAGAGCGTCTTGTGTTTCTTGACCCGGCCTTCACCATGGCAGGACGGACAGGGATCGGACACCATCTTGCCCGTGTCGCCGCAGCGTGGACAGGTTTGCTGCACCGAGAAGAAGCCCTGCTGGATGCGCACCTGACCATGCCCGCCGCAGGTGGAGCACGTGGTCGGCGTGGTGCCCGGCTTGGCGCCGCTGCCGTGGCACGTGCCACAGGCTTCGAGCGTGGGGATGCGGATCTTGGTCTCGGTTCCCCGCGCCGCTTCCTCCAGGCTGACTTCGAGGTTGTAGCGCAGGTCGGCACCGCGATACACGCGTTCGCGACGGTTGCCGCCACCGAAAATGTCGCCGAAGATGTCGGAGAACGCATCGGAAAAACCACCGCCACCGAATCCACCACCCATGCCCGCCTGCGGGTCGACGCCTGCATGGCCGAACTGGTCGTACGCCGCGCGCTTGTCGGAATCCGACAGGATCTCGTAGGCGAGCTTCGCTTCCTTGAATTTTTCCTCCGCACCCTTGTCGTCCGGATTGCGGTCGGGGTGGAACTTCATGGCCAGCTTGCGATAGGCTTTCTTGATTTCTTCGTCGGCGGCGTTCTTGGCGACGCCGAGGACTTCGTAGTAGTCGCGTTTTGACATGATGGTAAGCGGTGAACGGGGAGCAGGAAGCGGAAAAGCAAAAAGCGGTGAACGGTTTCCCCGCTCACCGCTTGCCGCGCACTGCTTACTTGTCCTTCACCTCTTCGAACTCCGCATCGACCACATTGTCGTCCGCCGGCCCGGCGCTGCCGCCTCCTGCCGCGCCCGCGCCCGGCTGTGCCTGCGCCTGCTCGGCCTGGTACATCTGCTCGGCGAGCTTGTGGCTGGCGGTGGCGAGCGCATTGGTCTTGGCTTCGATGTTGTCCTTGTCGCCCTCGCGCACGGCGTCCTCGCACTCCTTCAGCGCGGCTTCGATGGCCGTCTTCTCGTCGGCCGAAACCTTGTCGCCATAGTCGGCGAGCGACTTCTTTACCGAGTGGATCATCGCGTCGGCGGCATTGCGTGCGGTCGCCAGTTCGAAGGCCTTGTGATCTTCGGCGGCGTTGGCTTCGGCGTCCTTCACCATGCGCTGGATCTCGTCTTCCGACAGGCCGGAACTGGCCTGAATGCGGATGGTGTTTTCCTTGCCGGTCGCCTTGTCTTTCGCCGACACGTGCAGGATGCCGTTGGCGTCGATGTCGAAAGTGACCTCGATCTGCGGCATGCCGCGCGGTGCGGGCGGGATGTCGGACAGGTTGAACTGGCCGAGGCTCTTGTTGCCGGCAGCCATTTCGCGCTCGCCCTGCAGTACGTGCACCGTCACTGCGCTCTGGTTGTCGTCGGCGGTCGAGAACACCTGGCTCGCCTTGGTCGGGATGGTGGTGTTTTTCGGGATGAGCTTGGTCATCACACCGCCCAGGGTTTCGATACCCAGGGAGAGCGGGGTGACGTCGAGCAGCAGCACGTCCTTCACGTCGCCCTTCAGCACGCCGCCCTGAATCGCCGCACCGGAGGCGACCGCTTCGTCCGGGTTGACGTCACGGCGCGGCTCCTTGCCGAAGAAATCCTTCACCGCATCCTGCACCTTGGGCATGCGCGTCTGGCCGCCAACCAGGATGACGTCGTCGATCTGCGAAGTGGAAAGGCCGGCGTCCTTCAGTGCGATCTTGCACGGTTCGATGGTGCGCTTGATCAGGTCCTCGACCAGGGCCTCGAACTTGGCACGGGTGATCTTCACCGCCAGATGCTTGGGACCGGAGGCGTCGGCCGTGATGTAGGGCAGGTTGACTTCGGTCTGCTGGCCGGAAGACAACTCGATCTTGGCTTTCTCGGCGGCTTCCTTCAGTCGCTGCAGCGCGAGCACATCCTTCTTCAGGTCGACGCCCTGTTCCTTCTTGAATTCCTCGGCGATGTAATCGATCAGGCGCTGGTCGAAGTCCTCGCCACCGAGGAAGGTGTCGCCGTTTGTCGACAGGACCTCGAACTGGTGCTCGCCATCGAGCTCGGCGATCTCGATGATCGAAATGTCGAAGGTGCCGCCGCCCAGGTCGTACACGGCGATCTTGCGGTCGCCTTCCTTCTTGTCCATACCGAAGGCGAGCGCTGCCGCGGTCGGCTCGTTGATGATGCGCTTCACTTCCATGCCCGCGACGCGGCCGGCGTCCTTGGTCGCCTGACGCTGGCTGTCGTTGAAGTAGGCAGGCACGGTGATGACCGCCTCGGTGACTTCCTCGCCCAGATAGTCCTCCGCAGCCTTTTTCATCTTGCGCAGCACTTCGGCCGACACCTGCGGCGGTGCCATCTTCTGGTCGCGTACTTCCACCCACGCGTCGCCGTTGTCGGCCTTGACGATCTTGAAGGGCATCAGGCCGATGTCCTTCTGCACTTCTTTCTCTTCGAAACGACGACCGATCAGGCGTTTCACCGCGAACAGGGTGTTCTTCGGATTGGTGACCGCCTGACGCTTGGCCGGTGCCCCGACCAGAATCTCACCATCGTCGGTGTAGGCGACGATGGACGGCGTGGTACGCGCACCCTCGGCGTTCTCGATCACCTTCGCTTTGCCGCTTTCCATCACCGCCACACAGGAATTGGTGGTGCCGAGGTCGATGCCAATGATGCGTCCCATGATGTAATCCTTCCAGAAATGTTTGAATTGTTTCGAATATGGGGGAGGGCTGGCCTATTTCAAGCGTCCGGACCCTTGGAAACCATCACCAGCGCAGGCCGCAGCGTGCGCTCGTGCAGGCGATAGCCTTTCTGCAGCACGGTGACGACCGTGTTGGCGGGCCGATCGGAGTCGACGACCTGAATCGCCTGGTGCAGATGCGGATCGAACTTGTCGCCCAGCGGGTCGACGTCGACGAGACTGAACCTGGCGAAAACAGCGGTGAGCTGCTTCAGGGTCAGTTCCACTCCGTCCTTCATGTTTTCGACACTGGGGGACTCCGCTGCCAGCGCAGATTCCAGACTATCCTTCACCGCCAATAGTTCGCCCGCGAAACTTTCCACCGCAAACCTGCGTGCCTTGTCGACGTCTTCCGTCGCGCGCCGCCGCATGTTTTCGGTCTCCGCCTTGGCGCGCAGCCAGGCGTCGTGGTGCTCCGCGGCCTGCAGTTCGGCGGCTTTCAACAGCTCTTCCAGACTGGGCATGATCTCCTTCTGTGTCTGGGAGGCTTCCATGTGTCGTTCGTGGTTGAATTCTTCCTGCATAAGGGCTCCATTGTCGGTTCTCGAATGTAATTGGGGACGGACAGGATGCTTTCAAGAGGCGAGGGTCGGTTTTGCGTCATCGCGCTTTTCGGGGAAGTAAGCATCTGTCGCGCTGGGGTTTCACCCCACAGAAGCCGACCAGGAAAGCCTGCGAGCAGCGTCAGGAAACCGTGAAGCTTGGCTCAATGAACAATACCTGGAGGTCGAGAAGCGCGCCAAGGCCAAAAGTGGCGGGGTTCACTGGGGCGGCGGACGGCGTTGGTGAATGCGGACGTACGCGGTCGCGGCTACGCACCAGCTGGCAAGACGCCGGTCACCCATACCGTCGGTGGGTGCAGCACAGCAAGCCGATCAAGGCGTGGGCGGCGGAACGGCAGGACAAAATCAAACTGTTCCGTTTTTCCAGCTACAGCCCTGTGCTCAATCCCGGGGAACGGCTGAATACCGGTCTTGAGCATGCCATCCGCACGGAGATGCCGGTGCGTGCCAAAGCCAGGCTGAAGCTCGCCGCCACCGAGCACATGGTCAAGCTCGAGAAACCACCTGGGCGCGCCAAAAGCTTCTTCGAGAAAGCCCGCGTCAATCATGCCACGCAAAATTTCAGGCTTCACCTGTCCGTATCAATAGGGAAGGCGTGGCAAGTTCACGTGCTTCCTCAACTGCCCTGCGTTTCCACCTGAACCAGCGGCTCGTCGGTCGACGCCGACTGCGGACGCGGGCGGCGGCGGGTCGGGTGGGGCGGAACCAGGGCCGCGGTATCTTCGGCCGGACTTGTCGGTGCGGCGACGGTTTCCACCTGCAACAGGCTGATCGGTTCGGTTTTCTTGTCCACGGCTGGACGGCGCCGA
Organism: Thiobacillus sp.; assembly: GCA_024709165.1. Taxonomy (GTDB): domain Bacteria; phylum Pseudomonadota; class Gammaproteobacteria; order Burkholderiales; family Thiobacillaceae; genus Thiobacillus. The sequence goes on from JANJXF010000009.1 coordinate 21,017, forward strand.
CGGCGCGCGCGAGCGGGCGCGCCGGTCTCGACCGTTTCGCTCGCAATGGTCCGGGTTTCAACCTGCTGCAGATCGGCTTTGCTGCTGGCCAGTTCCGCCAGGATCGTAGCGGGTGATGCGGTCACCGCACCCGGCTGGGGTGCGCTGGGTGCTTCGACCGCGTCCAGCTGCAGCGCCTGTTGCGCCGGCGGGGCAACGTCGGCTGCCGGAGCGGGTTTCGGCGCAGGCGCGGACTTGCGCGCCACTTCGACGATAGCGCGGTAGCCGGCAATCTCGATCACCGCATGCGGCGCGCTGCCGTTCGCGTTCGCGGCCGTTTCGGGACGCGCCTCGCGCGGGCGGCGGTTGCCGCGTCCGCGGCGGCTGCGCGGCTCGCGTTTTTCTTCACCAGCCGTTTCTGCCGCTTCGCGCGGCACCACGGCGACTTCCTTCGCACGCGGCGCGGCTTCGGCTTCGGGGCGCGGCTTCGGCTGGCGCGGTTGGCGCGGCGGCTTGGCAGGCTGTTCTGCGCGTGCTGCCGGCTCGGTGCGGCCCTCCGTGGCGCGTGCTTCGCCGTTACGGGTCTCGCCGCGCCCTTCCCCGCGGCTGCGGCGCGGGCCTGCCGGCTTGCGCTCGCGCCGTTCGGCGGGGCGCTCGCTGCGGGTGATGACGGCAGCCGGCTCGGCCGTTGCAGGGGCGGGCGCGGTGGCGGTTTCGTCGCCGCGTTTTCTGAACCAGCCGAAGATGCGGTCGAACAGGCCCGGCTCGGTGGCGGGAGGAGGGGGCACCACGGGTTGCGCTGCGACAGGCATCGGCTGCGGCGGCGGGGCGATCGACTTGACCGCGGCCTCCTGGCGCGCCGGCGCCGCGGCAGCCGCGGTCTGGTAAGTTGCCTCGCTTTCCGGCACGGCCATCATCCTGTAGCTCGGCTCGCCGGCATCGCGCTGGTTCAGTTCGTCGTGGCGCAGGCGGGTAATGGTGTAGTTCGGAGTCTCCATGTGGATGTTGGGGATCAGCACCACATTGACCTTGAGCCGCGATTCGATGGCGTGGATGTCGACGCGCTTCTCGTTCAGCAGGAAGGTGGCGACGTCGACCGGCAGCTGGACGTGCACCGCGCCGGTGTTCTCCTTCATCGCCTCTTCCTGCAGGATGCGCAGGATGTGCAGCGCGGACGACTCGGCGCCACGGATGTGGCCGGTGCCGTGACAGCGCGGGCAGGTGTTGTAGTTGGTCTCGCCAAGCGAAGGCTGCAGGCGCTGGCGCGACATTTCCAG
>JANJXF010000041.1 GCA_024709165.1 Thiobacillus sp.
AACCCGCTCGCCGGACTTCACAAGTCGCTCCACCAGGTCGGCCCCGCATTTCGGGCAGCGGGCGGTGCTCTCGTGGCGCTCCTTCAGCGAGTCCAGGTGTTGGCGCCGTGTCTCCAGGCCCTTGAATAGCCCCGAGGGTAAGGCCTCCAATAGGGTCGAAGCTCTTGCAGCATCATGGTCCGGCTGGCATGGGCACTGCTGCGGCCCATACGGAAACCGAATCTCGCCATGTTGTCGTGGCCACCCTCCGAGGCCGGGATATTTTTGTGTTGTTGGTTCACGGCTGTCGGCTGGGGCTAGGTTTTGATGCCTCGGCTGGCGTGGACCTTCATGAGCTTGGCCGCATGCAGGAGGCCCTCGTCCAGGGTGTAGAGAGTCTTTGCGCCGTTGTTGTGGGCGATAGCCAAGTGCAGCGCATCACCGGCCCGCAGTTTGGTGGCGAAGTGCTGGATGTAGTCCTTGGCGAGTTCGTAATCGGCAACGCCAGGGGCTACGACCTGAAATGAGTCCGCCACCAATTCGTCGAACTGGCCAATGGCCAGCAGCGCGTCAGACTCGGCGAAACCGCCCATCCTGACCTCACGCGCGATGAGGCTGGAAAACTCGACGCGGGTCCAGTGGCTAACGTACAGCTCCCCCACCGGGAGCTTGGCGAAGAAGGCCTCGATTTTGGCGCTGGTGGCTTCTTCGAGAATGAGCGGTGCCAGAAAACTGGTGTCGAAGTAGAGCATCAAAGCCCCTCGTCGCGCATCTCGCGCAGCAGCTCGGCGCTGGATTTGCGCCAGCGGGGCATGCGACTGCGAAACTCGGCGAGGGATTTGACGGCGGCTTTGGGTTTCTCGACCGGGGTGATGCGGGCAATCGGCAGGCCGCGACGAGTGATGACCACTTCCTCACCTGCTTCGACCTGGTCAAGAAGATGGCTGAGATGGGTTTTGGCTTCTGCCAGCGTGACGGTGCTCATACGCCCCTCCGATTAGTCATTGTGTTGGTCATATAGTAGCGCAACGTGGGGGGCAGGTAAATCGGTTGCGTTAGTCATCCCAACCGCTTCCGATTCCGCTAACGGCCGACGCCATCCGGCCAGAGGAAAGCCCACTCAGCCTGTCTACTGCTTCTTTGAAGCTGCAGCCCAGCACGTACATGGTGAGGTCAATCGCACCGCCACCGCCGTGGCTGGTGCGATGGTCATAGAACCGATGGCTGTTCTCGGTCTTGCCTACCCATACCGCACAGTTCTGGAAATCCCACCGTTGCCGGTCCTGTGGATGCTGCTTGCCACCAAGGTGACTGGCCACGTCCGCAAGGGGAAGCTGGCGAAGGCGATTCGCCTGTTCGCGCAAGTTCATGCTGCACCTCCATGACGACGGGCAATCTGCTCAGCCTTTGTAGGACGCTTTGGGCGGCGCTCAATTTGAGGCGCATGCTGAGCCAAGGGTTTCTCAGCTTGCTGTGATACCCATGCCTCGACGCCGGAGACCGGGAATCTGATAAGCCTGCCCAGCCGGATACAGGGCGGCAGAGATGCACCGGTATGGTGTCGGTTGTGGATAGTCTGAGTGGCCAGACCGAGATACTTGGCAAGTTTTGCCGGGGTCAACAGCGCGTTCACTGAGGCTCCTTACTTGTTGATAGGGCTTCGTATAGCTACTGACGGTTTAAACTTGCCTTGCAGGAAACTTGCTGCAAATTTGCTGCAGTAAAAGTGGGAAAGTGCGGTAAAATGCGGGATGAACAGATAACACCAAGTCGTTGATTTTATTTGGCTATCGGCCTGAAACCCGCGCCATTAAAGGCGGTTGAATCCGCCTGTTAATCCGCAGGTCCCTGGTTCGGGCCCAGGTCGGGGAGCCATATTTCACAAGACCCACAGCGATGTGGGTCTTGTTGTTTCCGATCCCTGGGCCAAATCAGGCCAAGCCGTTTCCTTCTTGGAACGATTGAAACGGCGTTACCTATACGTTGGGTAACTTGCTCGGAGTCATGCCGACATGCCCAACATTCGCCGCAAGAACGGAAAATTTCAGGCCCGCCTGACCGTCAAGGGAAAATCTCTCACCGCCACCTTCCCGACCCGGGAAGCCGCCGATGCCTGGTGCCTCGCCACCCGCCAGGAGCTGCAGCTCGGCAAGCATGCCGACGTGCAGCGCGCGCACCAGCATACCTTCTGCCAGCTGCTCGACCGCTATGCCGAAAAGGTCACGCCGAAGAAGCGTGGACAGCACCAGGAACTGCAACGCATCCGCATGCTGCGCAGTCACCCCATCGCGCAACGCATCGCCGGCGAGCTCACCTCGATGGACTTCGCAGATCTGCGCGACGAGTTGAGCGTCGGCCGCAAGCCGAACACCGTCAGGCTCTATCTATCTGTATGCCAGCAGGTCTGCGCATGTCCAAGTTCAAGCATCTACCGCAGAACCCCCTGGTACCAGCCGTCGCCCGCGATTACGGGCGCTACCATCAAGTTTGTTGAGAGGTCAATTCCCACTGGAAACGACATAGGGCCGGAAATCGAGGAGCAAACGGTGTTCCTCTCCCAATTGCCCGGGAATATCCACGTATTCAATCTCGACAGCCGCGTTGAAGAGCGAATGATTATCTTCGAAATATCCGTCGGCGTGGCGCAGCTCCGCGTGTTGGCACCGGGCGCTGCCCGATTTTCGGGCGATTTCGCAGCCATGTCGCGATACGAACTCCGCGTCACCGCATCTCAAGGGCCCACCGCCCGCGTGGACAAGCTTTCTGCGGCGGCGGCTAGAATCGGTTTTTTCGCTCAAGGAGGCCGCCGTGTCCCAACCTGTCGTGTATGACCGCCAACCCGCCGAACTGGAACTCGAACCCGGCGAATACTGGTGGTGCTCCTGCGGCCGATCGATGACGCAGCCGTTCTGCGATGGCTCGCACGAGGGCACCGGGCTCGAGCCGATGTCGGTCGTCATCCAGGAAAAAACCAAGGTGTGGCTGTGCAATTGCAAGCACACCAAGGGCCAGCCGTTCTGTGACGGTTCGCACAACGACCTGCCCGACGATGTGTTCTGAAAACTTTGCGCCGATGCAGGTCGATGTCGAAGCTGTGCTCGATTTCTGGTTCGGGCCGAGTGGCCCGGCTGGAACCGTCGCCGCCCGGCAGCGTGCGCTATGGTTCGGCAAGTCGGCGGAGGCCGACCGCGCCGTAACCGAACGCTTCGCGGTCACGCTCGCCGATGCGCGGGCGGGCCGTCTCGGCCACTGGGCGGACACGCCGCGAGGCCGGCTGGCGCGGGTGATCGTGCTCGATCAGTTTCCCCACCATGTCTTTCGCGGCCAGCCACAGGCTTTCGCCAGCGACGCCCAGGCACTCGCGTTGAGCCTGACAGCACTCGATGCACGGGAAGACCAGACGCTCGCGCCGATCGAGCGGGTGTTCCTGTATCTGCCGCTGGAGCACGCCGAATCGCTGGAGATGCAGGCGCGTTCGGTGGCGCTGTTCGAACGCCTGGCGCAGGAGGCGGCAGCGGACGAGCGCTCGCTGTTCGAGAATTTTCTCGACTATGCGCGACAGCATCGCGATGTCGTCACACGCTTCGGGCGGTTTCCGCATCGCAACGAAATTCTCGGACGCACGTCCAGCGTGGAGGAGATCGAATTCCTGAAGGAGCCGGGTTCGCGGTTCTGAGGACGTGTGAGCCAGGCGGACGCCGTGCGGGGGTTGGCGTCACCCTCTCCCCGGCCCCTCCCCCATCGCGGGGGAGGGGAGTGTTTTTTTAGCCCGCACCCCAACCCCCACCCCCC
>JANJXF010000067.1 GCA_024709165.1 Thiobacillus sp.
AGCTTCATGCCGCGCCCGGCCGGCCGATCGGGTTGCGTGAGAACGAGAACGATGTCGTGGCCGGCATCCGCCAGCGCGTCGAGCGCGGCCGCCGCGAAGGGCGGCGTGCCGGCGAAGATGAGCCGCATGCGCGTCGCGCTCAGAGCGAGGCACGCACCGGCGCGGCGTCGGGACGGTGCTCGCGCAACTGTTTCAGGAGCCGGGTCTTGATGCGGTTGCGCTTGAGCATGGACAGGTAATCGACGAACACCTTGCCTTGGAGGTGATCCAGTTCGTGCTGGATACACACCGCCAGAAGCCCATCGGCCTGCAATTCGAACGGCTTGCCGTCACGGTCGAGCGCGCGCACGGTGACGCGTTCCGCGCGGGTCACGCGGTCGAACACGCCGGGCACCGACAGGCAGCCTTCCTCGCCTTCCGCCTGGCCGGAACTGTCGACGATTTCGGGGTTGATGAACACGCGCAGGTCATCGTGCGTCTCGGAGATATCGATCACGACGACGCGCTCGTGGACGTTGACCTGGGTAGCAGCAAGACCGATGCCGGGTGCCGCGTACATGGTCTCCGCCATGTCGTCGACCAGGCGGCGGATGCGATCATCCACCGCCTGCACCGGCTTGGCGACCGTGTGCAGGCGCGGGTCGGGGTAATGGAGGATCGGGAGTCTGGCCATAAAAAGCTTTACGAATGAAAGGGCTGGGCGCAAAATTTGATGCGAAGTCTGCATCGGGTTGCGGTACGCCCTAAATATACGGCAGAGGATGGCCGTAAGCTATGCGCACATTCAATAATTTCAATGGAAGATTGGACAAAGTTCAAATGGAGGGTTCCCCCGTGCGCCGACTCGTAGCCTCCCTTGCCATGCTGCTGGCCCTGCCAGCCATGGCTGACACCCTTGCCCTGCGGGACAACGCACCGGACCAGTACGTCGTGGTCAAGGGCGACACCCTGTGGGACATTTCCGGACGTTTCCTCAAGGATCCGTGGCGCTGGCCGGAAATCTGGAAACTGAACCGCAAGGAAATCAAGGATCCGCACTGGATCTATCCCGGCGACCGCGTGGTGCTCGATCGCAGTGGCGCGACCCCGCGCCTGACGCTGGTCCGGGGTGACGCGAGCGGCTTGCCGACGGTGCGGCTGTCGCCGGGCGCACGCGCCACCGAAATCACCGACGAGGCGATTCCGCCGATCCCGGTCGGCGCGGTGCAGGCTTTCCTGAAACAGCCGCTGGTGGTCGAAGCCGGTCAGCTCGATCGTTCGCTGCAGATTCTCGACAGCAACGAGGACCGCGTCATCCTCGCCGCCGGCGACAGCGCCTGGGCGAATGGCGACGGGTCGCCCACGCGCAGCTGGCAGATTTACCGGCAGGGCCAGGTGCTGACCAACCCCGACAACGGCGAGTCGCTCGGCCACGAGGCGATTTACCTGGGCGACGCGGAAACCACTCTGCCGGGCGATCCGCAGAAGCTGCGCATCACCCGCACCGCCCAGGAAGTGCTGGTGAAGGACCGTATCCTGCCGGCGCGCCAGGAGTCGGTGTTCGAATTCGTGCCGCACGCACCGGACAAGCCGGTTTCCGGCAAGGTCATCGCGGCCTACGGCGGCGAAGGATTGTCCAGCTCCGGCCGCTATCAGACCGTGGTCATCAACCGCGGCGCGCGCGACGGCCTGGAGCCCGGCCATGTGCTGGCGGTGCATCGCGCCGGTCGCCTGGTGAAAAACGAGAAGGCCACCGACGGCCGGCAGCGCTGGGTGTTCATCGACTACGGCTGTATCAAGCCGGGCGAAAAGGTGAGTTACGACCAGTTCCACGACGTTCGCCAGACCATGCAGGAATGCAAGCCGGCCGAGGTGCAGGCGGGCCCCTGGGCCTATATGGACGTCGGCTGCATCAAGCCCGGCAAGAAAGTCAGTTTCGACCAGTTCTTCGACCCCAAGGAGGTGTACGACCGCGACTGCGTCGAGAAGACGAAGCAGGCCGACACCGTGCAGTTGCCCGACAGCCGCACCGGCCTGGCGATGGTGTACCGCGTGTTCGACCGCGTCGCCTATGCGCTCGTCATGCAGTCCGAGCGCCCGGTGTACCTGCTGGATACGGTGAAGAACCCCTGAGCGCGTCCGCCCCCGATCCCTGGCTGCGCCTGGCCCTGGTGCCGGGCATCGGCAACACCAGCCTGCTGCGCCTGCTGACGGCCTTCGGTTCTCCGGAGGCCGTTTTGGCATCCGGCCGGGGCGCGTTGTCGGCGCATCTGTCTGCCGCGCAATGCGAAGCCCTCCTCGCGGGACCCGAGGCGGCAGCACTCGACGCCGTGCACGCCTGGCTCGCGCAGCCTGGCAACAGCGTGCTCACCCTGGCCGATGCGGACTACCCGCGCCAGCTGCTCGAAATTCCCGACCCGCCCGCCGTGCTCTACTGCAAGGGGCGGCGCGAACTGCTCGGCCGTCCCGCGCTCGGCATCGTCGGCAGCCGCAACGCCACGCCGCAGGGGGTGCGCGACGCGGAAGCGTTCGCGCACGCGCTGTCGGATGCGGGGCTCGTCGTCGTCAGCGGGCTCGCGCTCGGCATCGACGCCGCCGCGCACCGCGGGGGGCTCGCCGGGACCGGCGCCAGCATCGCCGTCATCGGCACCGGGCTCGATCGCATTTATCCCGCGAGCAACCAGGCGCTCGCCCGCGAGCTTGCCGAAAACGGCCTCATCGTCTCGGAATTCGCACTGGGCACGCCGCCGCTGCCCGGTAATTTCCCGCGCCGCAACCGCCTCATCAGCGGGCTCGCGCGCGGCGTACTGGTGGTCGAAGCCGCGCCCGGCAGCGGCTCGCTCATCACCGCGCGCGTCGCCGCCGAACAGGGGCGCGAGGTGTTCGCCATCCCCGGCTCGATTCATTCGCCGCTGGCGCGCGGCTGTCATGCGCTCATCAAGCAGGGTGCCAAACTGGTGGAATCCGCCGCCGACATCCTGGAAGAATTCGCCTGGCCGGGCCGTCTGGCGCCACCCGCCATGCCCGAGGCCGGCGGCGACCCGCTGCTCGACGCCCTCGATGGCGCCCCGGCAACACTCGACACCCTGGCACAACGAAGCGGGTTGACGCTGGATGCGCTTTCGGCGAAGCTGTTGACGCTCGAACTCGAGGGTCGCGTGGCGACCCTGCCGGGTGGGCGTTACCAAAAACTCCATTAACATCATGCTCGACATCCTGGTCTACCTCTACGAAAGCTTCCGCATGGCGGAACTCGCGCCCGACCGCGACGCGCTGGAAAAGCGCCTGTTCGCCGCCGGCTTCGAGGAAGCGCACATCAATGCGACGCTGGACTGGTTCGGGCATCTGTCGGAGAGCGCCACGCACGAACGCCTGGCCCGCGCCTTCGAGCGCCATTACGCGCCGGAGGAGCTGGAACGGCTTGACGCGGCGTGTCGCGCCGAAATCGCCTTTCTCGTCGGTGCCGAGGTGCTCGACCCCGAGTCGCGCGAATGGGTCATCTCGGGACTGATGCAACTGGCGGGCGAGGAGATCGAGCCCGATCACGTGCGCTGGATGACGCTCATCGTGCTGTGGAGCCGCGGCCAGATCGAGCACTTCACCCATCTGGAAGACATGCTGCTGAATCACGAGCCGGGACGCCTGCACTGATGTCCAAACTCGTCATCGTCGAGTCACCGTCAAAATCCAAGTCGCTGAAGAAATACCTCGGCGCCGGCTACGACATCCTCGCCAGCTACGGCCACGTGCGCGACCTCGAGCCGAAAACCGGCGCGGTCGACACCGAAACCTTCTCGATGAAGTACCAGATCATCGAGCGCAACGCCAAGCACGTCGACGCCATCGTCAAGGCCGCCAAGAAGGCCGACGAAGTGCTGCTCGCCACCGACCCGGACCGCGAGGGTGAGGCGATTTCCTGGCACATCAGCGAAATTCTCAAAGAGAAGAAGGTCAAGACGCCGATGAAGCGCGTCGCCTTCTACGAAATCACCGAGTCGGCGATCCAGGACGCGGTGCGCCATCCGCGCGAGATCGCCTCCGACTTGGTCGACGCCCAGCAGGCGCGGCGCGCGCTCGATTATCTGGTCGGCTTCAACCTCTCGCCGCTGCTGTGGAAGAAGATCAGCCCGGGGCTGTCCGCCGGCCGCGTGCAGTCGCCCGCGTTGCGCATGATCGTCGAGCGTGAGCTGGAGATCGAAGCCTTCGTGCCGCGCGAGTACTGGACGCTGCACCTCGACACCCACAAGGGTGCCCAGCCGTTCACCGCCAGACTCACGCACTTCAGGGGCGAGAAGCTCGAGCAGTTCTCGGTCGAGCACGAGGCGCGCAGCAAGGAATGGCTGGCGACGCTGGAAGGCAAGACCGCCACGGTCATGCGCATCGAGAAGAAGCGCCGCGCCCGCAACCCCGCCGCGCCGTTCACCACTTCGACCCTGCAGCAGGCCGGCGTGCGCCAGCTCGGCATGACGACCGACCGCGTGATGCGCACCGCGCAGCAGCTGTACGAGGGCATCGACCTCGGCGAAGGCCCGGTCGGCCTCATCACCTACATGCGGACCGACTCGGTCAACCTCGCGCAGGAAGCGATCACCGACATCCGCAAGTATGTGGGCGCCAACTTCGACAAGGATTACCTGCCGCCGCACGCGGTGCACTACAAGGCCAAGACCAAGAACGCGCAGGAAGCCCACGAGGCGGTGCGCCCGACGTCGGTGCTGCGCACGCCCGAATCGGTCAAGTCCTTCCTCACCCACGACCAGGCGCGCCTGTACGAGCTGATCTGGAAGCGTACCGTCGCCTGCCAGATGACCGCCGCGCAGTTCGACACCGTCGCCGCCGACATCACGGTGGGCGAGGGCACCTTCCGTGCCACCGGGCAGACGCTCGCCTTCCCGGGCTTCCTCGCCGTCTACCAGGACGACGAGGAGGAAGAGGAATCGAAGTTGCCGGCGCTCGCCGAGGGCGAGACGCTGCCGGTCGACCGGCTCTACGGCGAACAGCACTTCACCCAGCCGCCGCCGCGCTACACCGAGGCGAGCCTCGTCAAGGCGCTCGAGGAATACGGCATCGGCCGCCCGTCGACCTACGCCAGCATCATTTCCACCCTGCAGGACCGCGAGTACGTGGTGCTGGAGAAGAAGCGCTTCCAGCCGACCGACATCGGCCGCCTGGTCAACTGCTTCCTGACGCGCCACTTCACCCACTACGTCGACTACGACTTCACCGCCAAGCTCGAGGACAAGCTCGACGATGTCTCCAACGGCAAGCGGGTGTGGACGCGCCTCCTCGGCGAATTCTGGGATGCATTCGACGGCGAGTTGAAGGCCAAGCAGGACGTCGAACGCGGCTGCCCCATCCTCGAAGCCTGCCCCAAGTGCGGCAAGCCGCTCTTCATGCAGGCGAGCAAGCGCGGCCTCTTCATCGGCTGCTCGGGCTACCCGGCGTGCGACTACACGCGCCCGCTGCACGCGGCGACCGCCGAAGGCGACAACATCCTCGGCAAGGACCCGGCGAGCGGGCTCGACGTCAAGCTGCTGTCGGGCCGCTTCGGGCCCTACGTGCAGATCGGCGACATGCCGGAGGACAAGAAGGCGCCGAAGCCGCGCCGCGCCTCGGGGCCGAAGGACACCCCGCTCGAGAACGCCACCCTCGAACTGGCGCTTAAATTCCTCTCGCTGCCGCGCGAGGTCGGCATCCATCCCGAGACCGGGCTGCCGATCATCGCCAACAACGGCCGCTTCGGGCCCTACCTGCTGCACGACGGCAAGTTCAAGTCGATCCCCAAGACCGACAGCGTCTACGAAATCGACCTGCCGCGCGCGCTCGAGGTGCTGAAGATGGAGCGCGCGCCGCGCGGCGAATCGGCCGCCGCGGTGCTGAAGGACCTCGGTCCGCACCCCGACGACGGCAAGGAAATCACGGTGCGCAGCGGCCGCTACGGCCCCTACGTCAAGCACGGCAGCACCAACGCCACCCTGCCCAAGGACGTCTCGCCCGAGGCAATCACCCTGGACGAGGCGCTCGAGCTGATCGCCGCGCGCGTCGCCAAGGGGCCGGCGAAGAAGCCCGCGAGAAAGGCCGCGGCCAAGCCTGCCGCCGCAGGGAAGAAGGCGAAGGCCGAGCCCGCCGAGAAGAAACCCGCCGCGAAGAAGCCGGCAACCAAGAAGGCCGCCACGGCCAAGAAGAAGCCCGCGACGAAAAAAGCCGCTGCATGAGCACCCAGCCCCGGCTGCTCATGGTCAACGCCTTCATCGGCACCGCGGGCTACAAGAAGCTGTACCAGGAACTCGGCTACGCCGTCGTCACCGAATGGTCGGAGCGCAAGGCGATCAGCCTGCTGCGCAAGTCCCCGCCCGCCGT
>JANJXF010000195.1 GCA_024709165.1 Thiobacillus sp.
TGGCAGCCGTCACCCAGCGCGCCACTTGTCCGGATTGCCCGTTCTCCGGGCCCGACCGGATGGCTCAGGGTTCCTGCGACGCCCGCTCGATATCCATCCATTCCCGGTACGCGGCGTCCGACCACAGCGACTTGATGTACGACACCACGTCGAGCATGTCGCGTTCGGAAAGCTTCTTCTCCCACTGCGGCATGATGCCGTAGCCCTGCGGGCTGCCGACATGCACCGACTCCAGCAGGGCCTCGGTCGGATGATTCCAGGCGTAGCCGGCATCGTTCAGCGGCGGCGCAGGATAGTTGCCGGCGGCATCGGGTTCGCGCCAGTTGCGAACCTTGCCCGCGCCCTCGGCGCCGTGGCATCTGGCGCAATGCGTATCGAAAACGACACGCCCGCGCGCCACCACGACCGGATCGAGGCCGCGCGCCTTGAGGCGGGCTTCCATGTCGGCGGTGGTCGCGGACGCCGCCTGCTGTTCGGCCGCCGCAACGGGCGGCACAGCGGCAGGACCGAGCGCCACCCCGCCCAGCAGCGCCCAAAGGGGGATTTTTGCCGCATTCATGATTGTCCTTTCCAGGTGCCGGCCGGTTCACTCCATCCCGGCTTTCCCCAAAGGTAGCACCTTATTCAGCATAGATCGCATATTGCACCAGTGCGAGCCCTCCCAGTACACGCGCCCGCATGCATCGCACATGGCGAAGCGCTCGTAGTACTCGCGCACCCTCGGCGGCAGGCGATCGAGCACGCTTGCCTTGTCGACCGGACGCAGCGGCAGGTTGCAGTGCAGGCACAGGGTGAACGGCCGCGCCCTGCGTGCAAGATCGAGGCGCCCGACGATCTCGCGCAGCTGCGCCTCCGATTTCACCGCATGCACGTAGCAGCCGCGCGTCACCACACGCCGCTTCAACAGCTCGCGGTCGCGCGTCAGCACGATGCGAGCGTCGCGTTCGGAGGCTGCGACGATGGCATCGTCGTCATAGTGATTGTCGTACAGCGTATCGAAGCCGAGCATGCGCAGCATGTGCGCGAGCCCGCCCAGGTGCGCATCGGCGACGAAGCGGGTTTCCCGCAACGGCAGCGCACGCACGCGCAACAACGCTGCGACGTCCATCGCCTCGAAGCGTGGATACACCGCCACGCGGTCGCCATCCTGCAGGATACGGTCGAAGCCCACCGGTTCGCCGTTGACGAGAATCAGCTCGACCTCGGTGTGCGGCACCCCCAGCGCCTCGATCATGTGCTTGGTCGTCGCCCGCCGCGCGCAGGGTGCGCTGAATTCCCGCTTGCGTCGGGCCGGCGCAAGAAAGTCGTTCAGCTCTTCATGGAAGCGGAAAGTGGCGGTGACCATGGGATCATGCAATGACCTGTCCGCGGTAATATGCCACGACGGCGGCAGCAAGGCCGCACCGCACGCACGAAAGGACCCGCGCATGGCATTGGCCGACTCCGCCTGGATGACCGCATCTCTCGTCGTCCTGTCCGGCACCGTCGTCATCGGCGGCATCACCGCCTACGCCCGTCTCGCGGAAAAGAACACCCCCGTCGACGTCGGCCTGCTGCACGGCGGCGCGGGCATCGCCGCCGCCTTATTCCTGCTCGTCTCGCTCTTCGTCCAGGACGCCCCCGGCCCCGGCACAGCCCAGACGCTTGCGCTGCTGGCGCTCACGATCCTCGCCGGCGTCACCCTCTATTTCGTCATCCGCCGCCGCGGCGTGCTGCCGAAAAGCCTGGTCCTGCTGCACGCCGTGCTGGCCCTGAGCGCGTTGCACGTGCTGG
>JANJXF010000203.1 GCA_024709165.1 Thiobacillus sp.
TGTCCGACCACGGCGGCTTCCATGTCGTATCCGCGCCACGACCAGCGGCGCGCGAGACGCGCGTCCCAACGGGTGAAGGCGTCGGTCCAGTCGCCTTCGCTGAGCCACTTCATGCGGTCCGAGCGGTAGACGCCGGCGCTCGCCGTCCAGCCGCGCCCCAGCTCGTAGCGGGCAAGGAGGCTGAAGGTGTTGCGCGGCGCCGAATCGTCGAGGTCGTTGTCGACCGACGGATCGGCGTGTATGAAGGCGCGCGCGTACTGGACCGACAGCTTCAACGCGGGCACCGGTTGCCAGCCCAGCTGCAGGTCGCCGCCGCGCACACTGAAGTCGCGACGGTTGTCGAAGCGGGCGGGCTTGCCTTCGCTGTTGATGTAGTCGTGGATCGTGTCGTGGAACAGCTTGGCGTCCAGTTGCAGGTGCGCGCGCGGGTAGACGCCGACATAGCCGATCTCGCGGGACAGGATGCGTTCGGGTTTGAGCGGGTCCGACGGTGCGAAGGCCTGCACGACGGGGATGCCGGTGATCGTGTAATAGGTGAGATTGCCGCGCTGTTCGAAGAACGTGGGTGAACGGTGGGCCTGCGACAGGTTCAGGCGCAGGGTGTGGCCGTCGGCAAGCGCATAGTTGAGCGCCAGCCGTGGCGACACGTCGGTGCCGGTGAAATAGTGGTGCTCCAGCATGGCGCCGCCCTGCAGCAGCACAGCCGGATGCGCCCGCCATTCGAGATTGACGTAGGCCCGCGCGAGGGTGCCATCGAGACTGTCTCTGGTGTTGAAATAGCGCAGGCTCTCGACGGTCTCGTGGCGAACCTCGGCGCCCCATACCGCGCGCCAGTCCGGCGCCAGACGCTGGTTGCGCTGAAATTCGATGTTGAAGCGGGTCTGCAACTGGTCGATGCCGGCGTCGAGCGTCTGCCCGGTCGCGACATAACGCGGCGGCGCGGGATATCCGCCGGGGCAGACGGCGGGTTCCCCCTTGAAGGTGTCGAAGCAGATCGCGGCCTGGCGGGGCGCATCATGGCTGTTGCGGCTGAAATACGCCTGCACCAGCCATTCGTCGTCGCTGCTGTGTACACGCTGGTACCTGAACTGCACGAACTGGGCGGACACCTCCTGTCCCTGCGGTTCGTCGGCGTTGAGGGAATGCCCGGCCTGCCAGTCACCGACCGAAAGGCCGAACTGTGCGCTGAGCTCGTCCGTATCCGACAGACGATACGCCGCACGGCCGTTGGCGAAATAAGTCTGCGTTTCTTCGTATAACCTGACGGGCGTCGTGCCGTCGACCGTGCCGGCCTCGAAACGGTCGCGCGTCTGCGCCGACAGCGTCAGCCGATAACGCAGGTCGCCCTGCCCGCCGCCGTGGCGCAGCGTGAGCCCGGACATGCCCTGCTCGCCGTATTGCATGGAGGCGAAGGTTCCGGGCGTCTGGCTCGGGTCCTTGGTAATGATGTTGACAACGGAAAGAAACGCGTTGGCGCCGTAGCTCGCGGCATTGGGCCCGCGCACGACCTCGATGCGTTCGATATCGTCGACCGACAGGGGCAACTCGCCCCAGTTGACCGCGCCATAGGCCGCGCTGTAGATCGAGCGGCCGTCGACCAGCACCTGGAAGCGGCGCGAGAAGGCATCGGCCATGCCGTGATAACCGATAGCCCAGGTGTTGTCACGCGTATACGCGACGGAAAAGCCCGGCACCAGGCGCAGCAGGTCGGGAATGTCGCGAAAGCCGGAGGCACGGATCGTCTCCTCGTCGATGACAGTGACGGCGGCGGGCGCCTCGTCGAGCGGTTGCGACAGGCGCGAAACCGACAGGACGACGGGCAGGTCGCCGTAGAAGTCGGCCTCCGTCAGGGTCTGCGCCTGCACCGGCGCCAGCCCGTCGAGCAGAGCCGCGAGCGCCAGCGTGGCGCAGGCTGAGGGTCGTGCGCTGTTCACCTCGTGCCGTGTTGCGGCGATCTCCGCTTGATATCGTTTCGGGGTGCGGCACACTACGGTGCGCCTCAGATCATTTTAAACCACAATCCTAGAACGGTTGTATATACCAGAAATCGTAAATAACACTGTGTGTGTCAGTATACATCATGATTTCCGGCATATCCGCTCCCTCAAATCGTAAATAAACCGGCATTCTGGCAGGCGTTGTTTACGATCTTGGTTCTTAGTTACGACCGTCCCTGAATGCCGAATGAGTATACCTGCCTAACAAGGTGGGCGCATATGCCTATTCCAGGGAGAATCAGCCAGTGAATCCAACCGGAACCCGTGGCCCTGACCAAAGCCCGTCAGCCGGTAGCTCATATCTTGTTCTGGCTGAAACAGACGTCCGGACTGGTTAAAGCCAGCGTCTCTATATCGGCC
>JANJXF010000127.1 GCA_024709165.1 Thiobacillus sp.
GACCATCGCAGTCGAAGGCGGGCGCGACCGTGCCGAATGCAAGCAGATCGCCTACGCCATCGCGCGCTCACCGCTGGTGAAAACCGCGTTCTTTGCTTCCGACCCCAACCTCGGCCGCATCCTTGCCGCCATCGGTTATGCGGGGATTGACGATCTCGACGTCCACGCCCTGAAAGTGTGGCTCGGCGACGTGTTGGTCGCCGAGAACGGCGGCCGCGCCGCCAGCTACACCGAGGCACAGGGTGCGGCGGTCATGAAGGAAGCCGAGATCACCGTGCGCGTCGCGCTTGCCCGCGGCAGGGCGTCCGCCACCGTGTGGACCTGCGATTTTTCCTACGATTACGTGAAAATCAACGCGGAATACCGGACCTAGGCACGCAATACGCACCCGACGACACCCACCGGACCTGTCATGACCCACGAACACCGCATCGCCATGCTGGTCGACGCCGACAACAGTCCCGCCGACATGATCGACGAGGTACTGGACGAACTGGCAAAGGAGGGGGTCATCAACATCCGGCGTGCCTATGGCAACTGGAGAAGTCCGCATCTCAATGCTTGGGCTGCACTGTTGCACGATTTCGCAATCCAGCCCATTCAGCAATTCGACTACACCAAGGGCAAGAACGCGACCGATGCGGCCATGATCATCGATGCGATGGATCTGCTCTACACCAAGCAGCTCGATGGCTTCGGCATCGTTTCGAGCGATTCCGACTTCACGCCGCTGGTTATGCGCCTGCGTGCCAATGGCATCAAGGTCTACGGCTTCGGCGAACAGAAGACCCCCAAACCATTCGTCAACGCATGCAACAAGTTCCTGTACCTGGAAAGCCTGCGTCGCCCGGAAGAAGGGGCTGCGCCTGCCCCTGCAGAACCCGCGCCTGCCGAGTCAGCCGCGCAGAACGGTGCATCAACTCCCGCCCGTGCGAACACCAGCATCCTGCGCGGCGACACCCGGCTGGTCAACCTGCTCCGCAAGGCTGTCGAAGCCGCCGCGGACGAAGAAGGATGGGCGAGGTTGGGCGCTGTCGGCCAGCACATCTCCAAGCAGGCTTCGTTCGATTCACGTAATTACGGCTACGCCAAGCTCAGCGGACTGTTCCAGGCCATCGGCCTGTTCGACGTGCGCACGCATGGCAAGGGCTTGCAGGTGCGTGATAAACGCACCGTGCAGCAGGAAGTCTCCGGCAAGGGTTATTAAGGCCTTGCCAGGCGAAATCTAAATTTTCTTGAGTGGCGACAGGTGGCTAGAATCACGGCATGACCGATCTCGCCGCCCTCCTCCCGCGCATCGAGCGCCTGCTCGACCGCCTCGACACCCCGCCTTCCGCGATGCCCGACTGGGCGAAGGTGCGTGCGGCGCGCTGGTCGGCCCAGACGCGGACGCTGAAACCGATTCTGCATCCGCAGCGCGTGGCGCTGAAGGATCTGCTGGCGATCGACGAGCAGAAGCAGCGGGTGGACGCCAACACGCGCCAGTTCGTCGCCGGCCGCCCCGCCAACAATGTGCTGCTGACCGGCGCGCGCGGTTGCGGCAAGTCCTCGCTGGTCAAGGCGGTGCACGCCAAATATGCGGCGAAGGGGTTGCGTCTGATCGAAGTGGACAAGGCCGGGTTGCCGCATCTGCCCGATCTGTTCGAGCGTCTCGCCGATGCCGACTGGCGCTTCATCGTCTTTATCGACGACCTCACGTTTGCCGAGCACGAGGCCGGCTACGCCAGCCTGAAAGCCGCGCTCGACGGCTCGCTCGCAGGCCCTTCCGACAATGTGCTGATCTACGCCACCAGCAACCGCCGCCACCTGATGCCCGAATACATGGCGGAGAATCTGGGCACGACGTATCGCGGCGGCGAGGTGCAGCCGGGCGAGGCGATCGAGGAAAAAGTCTCGCTGTCCGACCGCTTCGGCGTATGGGTCGCTTTCTACGCCATGGACCAGGACACCTATCTCGCCGTCGCGCGGCATTGGGCGACAGTGCTCGGCACGCCTCCGGACGCAGGCTTCGAGCGTGCCGCCCTGCAATGGGCGCAGGGACGCGGCGCGCGCAACGGGCGGGTGGCCTGGCAGTTCGCGCGCGACTGGGCGGGGACGCGATGACACGCGCTGTGCCGTCTTCTGCGTTCCACCCCGCACGCGGGGAAGGGCGCGAACGCGACCCCCGCGGCGATGTCACGGAAGTCGTCGCTGCGGTGCTGACGCAGCCTGACGGCCGGGTATTGCTGGCGCAGCGCCCGGCGGGCAAGGCCTGCGCCGGCTACTGGGAGTTCCCCGGCGGCAAGGTGGAAGCAGGCGAGTCGCTCCCCGCCGCACTCGCACGCGAGCTCGCCGAGGAGCTCGGCATCACCATCGGCACGCCCTGCCGCTGGATCACCCGCGTGTTCGAGTATCCGCACGCGACGGTGCGGCTCAATTTTTTCCGTGTCTTCGAATGGCAGGGCGAGCCGCATCCGCACGAAGGGCAGGTGTTCGCGTGGCAGCGTCCGGAGTCGGTTGCGGTGACGCCGCTCCTGCCGGCCAATTTCCCGGTGCTGAAGGCGCTGACGCTGCCGCCGCTTCTCGGCATCACACATGCCGAAGCGCTTGGCGTCGATGCGTTCCTCGCGCGGCTCGACGTCGCGCTGGCTGCGGGCCTGCGCCTGATCCAGGTGCGCGACAAGTCGCTGCCGGAAGCGCAGCGCCTCGAACTCGCGCGCAAGACGGTGCGCCGTGCGCACGCGTACGGTGCACGCGTGCTGGTGAACGGCAGCGTGGACCTGGCGCGCGCGGCGGGTGCCGACGGCGTGCACCTCGACGCCTCCGCCATGGCGCGGCTCGACGCGCGCCCCGCCTGCGAATGGGTGGGCGCGTCGTGTCACGATGGCGCGGAACTGGCGCGGGCGGCGGAACTCGGCACGGATTTCGCGCTGCTCTCGCCGGTGTTGCCGACGCTCACCCACCCCGGTGCCGTCACGCTCGGCTGGGACGTGTTTGCCGCGCTGGCGGCGGCCAGCCCGATTCCGGTGTATGGCCTCGGCGGGCTCGCACGGGAGGACGTGCGTCGGGCGCAGATGCACGGCGCGCATGGGGTAGCGCTGCTGCGCGCGGCGTGGACATGAAGCGTGTGGTCGCGCCGCTCCTGCTGGCCGCGGCGCTGGCGGCGATCGCGGTCGCCGGCCACTGGCTGCAGCGCCCCGCCACGGCCGTGGCGATCGTGTGCGACGATCCGGTCGCCGGTTGTGCCTTCATGCACCGCGGCATGCCGGCGCGGGTGCGCTTCGCCGCACGGCCGCTGCCGCTGGAGCGCTTCACCCTGCGAGTCGATGCGCCCGGCGCCGCGCGGGTCAGCGCCGAGTTCCAGATGGTCGGCATGGATATGGGATTCAACCGCTACGATCTGCACCGCGACGGCGACGGCCGCTTCGTCGCGCAGGCGACGCTGCCGGTCTGCGTCACGGGTGGACGCGCCTGGACGCTGTTCCTGGAACTCGATGGCATCCGTTACAGTCTGGGGTTTCATACTGGCTGAACCTCCGCCGGTCATCAAGCCGTCACGATTGCTCCCTATAATGAGGGGGGAATCCTGGAGAGACACAATGCCGACCGAACATACCTATAAGCAATTCGATGCCGAACTTGAAGCGGTACGCGCCAGCGTGCTGAAAATGGGCGGGCTGGTGGAGACGCAGATCACCGACGCGATCGAGGCGCTCGTCACCGGCAACATGGAGCTCGCCGAGCGCGTCGACCGCAACGACCATCAGGTGAACGCCCTCGAAGTCAGCATCGACGAGGACTGCACGCGCATCATCGCGCGGCGCCAGCCGACCGCGTCCGACCTGCGCATGGTGATGATGGTGGTGAAGACCATCACCGATCTTGAGCGCATCGGCGACGAGGCGGCAAAGATCGCGCGTATGGCCAGGCTCATCCACGCGTCAGAACGCGTCAGCCTGCCGGCCTTTTCGGAAGTGAAATACATGGGCGACATGGTGCTCGACATGTTGCACAAGGCGCTCGACGGCTTTGCCCGTCTGGACGCCAGCAAGGCGGTCGAGATCGCCCGCCTGGATCGGGCGGTGGATGAGGAATTCCGCCGCAACCTGCGCTACCTCATCACCTACATGATGGAAGATCCGCGCACCATCTCCGTGTCCATCGATATCCTGTTCGTCATCAAGGCGATCGAGCGCATGGGCGATCATGCCGAGAACATGTCGGAATACGTGATCTACATGGTCAAGGGCAAGGACGTGCGCCACACCTCGCTGGAAGAGATCGAGAAGGAAGTCCTGTAAGCGGCGTGCCACGACAACGGGCGCCTGCAGGCGCCCGTTGTCGTGTCGTGTACGGCCCTAGCGGGCTGGCGGCACGTAACCGGCCGCCTGGTCGACGGCGCCACCGCCGAAGAAATAGCGGCTCATCTGTTCCATCAAGTACTTGCGCGCCTGCGCGTCGGCCATGTTGAGGCGGTTCTCGTTGATCAGCATGGTCTGCTGGCGCTGCCAGCCGGCCCAGGCCTCCTTCGATACGCTGTCGAAAATCTTCTTGCCCAGTTCGCCCGGAACCGGGGGAAACGCCAGACCCTCCGCCTCGCGGCCGAGCTTCACACAGTTCACCATGCGTGCCATTTGCTGCTCCTGAATAAATCGATACGGGATTCTAACCCAGGCACCGGCGCGGCGCGCCGGCTTGCCTTTTCACTTTCTCCAGAAGACCGGCGTCAGCACCACCAGCAGGGTGAAAAACTCCAGCCGCCCGAGCAGCATGGCAAAACTGCACACCCAGGTCTGGAAGTCGCTCAGCACTGCATAGGTGCTGGCCGGGCCGACCTGGCCGAGGCCGGGGCCGGTGTTGTTGACCATCGCGACGACCGCGGTGAAGGCAGTGAAAATGTCCAGCCCCGAGGCGGAAAGGGTGAACGAGAGCACGACGACCGAGGCCACGTAGACGAAAAGGAAGGCCAGCACGGCGTAGATGATCTTGTTCGGCACGGCCTGCGATCCCAGTTTGGTGTGGATCGCCGCACTGGGGTGGACCAGCTTGATCAGCTCGCGGTACAGCTGCTTGTAGAGCAGCACCGCACGCAGCATCTTGATGCCGCCGCCGGTGGAACCGGAACTGGTGATGAAGCTCGACAGAAACAGCATCCACAAGGGAACGAAATAGGGCCAGACGTTGAAATCGGTGGTGGCGAAGCCGAGCGTGGTGGCGACCGAGATGGTATGGAATGCCGCGTAGCGCAGGGCTTCCGGGAAATCCAGGTAGAAGCCCCGGTTCTGCAGGAAGAAGCTCAGCCCCAGGATGCTGACGGCGAGCACGCCGAACAACCATGGAATTTCGGCATCGTGGCGGTACGCCAGCAGGCTGCGCGTGCGGAACGCCATGAAATGGGTGGAAAAGCTGATCGCCGAGATCAGCGCGAAGACCATGACGACGATTTCCAGGGTCACCGAATCAAAGTAACCGAGGCTAGCGTCATGCGAGGACATGCCGCCCAGGCTCATCGTGCTGAAGGCGTGGATCAGAGCGTCGAGCCAGGTCATGCCGCCGGCCCGCAGGGCGAGGATGCACAGCACTGTGAACATCGCATACACCAGCCACAGGCCCTTGGCGGTTTCCGCCATGCGCGGGGTGAGCTTGTTGTCCTTCATCGGCGTCGGCGTTTCGGCCTTGAACATCTGTCGGCCGCCCACGCCCAGCAGCGGCAGCACCGCCACCACCAGCACGATCACCCCCATGCCGCCGATCCAGTGCATCTGGGTGCGCCACACGTTGATCGAGGGCGGCAGCGCATCGAGACCGGAAAGCACGGTCGCACCGGTGGCGGTCAACCCGGACACGGTCTCGAAGTACGCGTCGGTGAAGCTCAGCGCGGGCATGTAGGCCAGCAGCGGGATGGTGGAATACAGCGGCATGATCGTCCAGACCATCACCACCAGCAGAAAGCCGTCGCGTGTGTGCAGTTCCCGCCTGTTGCGACGGGAAAGTAGCCACAGTGCGAAGCCGGACACGAGGGTGGCGGCGATCGCCACGTCGAACGCGCGGTGCGCGCCGTCGGCCAGCCCCAGCGAAATGGCGAGCGGCAACAGAAAGGCGCAGGCATAGATCATCAGCACCTTAGACAGGACGTGGACTACGGGCAGGATTGGCGACATGGGTCGGTCCTGGTGATTGCGGCTGCGCCGGTATGCGGCTGTTTCATCGCCGCGATGTTACCAGCCCCGGCCACGCGGCGGACGGCTTCAGAAGAAACCGAAGCCGACCTGGAAGAGCTTTTCGACCTTGGGAATGATGCGCTTGTTGAGGGCGAACACGATGAGATGATCCTCCGTCTGCATCAGGGTGTCGTGGTGGGCGATCAGCACGTCCTCGCCGCGGATGAGGGCGGCGATCGTCGCCCCTTCCGGCAGCGCGACGTCGCCGATGCGCCGCCCCACCACCTTGGAGGTCTTGAGGTCGCCGTGAATGACAATTTCCAGCACTTCCGCCGCGCCGCGCCGCAGGCTGTGCACCGCGGCCATGTCGCCACGGCGGATCTTGGACAGCAGGGGGCCGACCGTCGCCAGCGCCGGCGAGATGGCGATGTCGATCTCGCCGCCCTGCACCAGGTTGACGTAGGCCGAGCGGTTGATGAGGGAAATCACCCGGTGCGCACCCATGCGCTTGGCCAGCAGCGCGGACATGATGTTGTCCTCGTCGTCGTTGGTGAGGGCGCAGAAGACGTCCATCGACTCGACGTTCTCCTGCTCCAGCAGATCCTCGTCGGTGGCGTCGCCGGTAAGCACCAGGGTGCGGTGCAGTTTTTCGGCCAGGTGGCTGGTGGTCGCCTTGTTGTGGTCGATCAGTTTGACCTCGTAACCGCGCTCCAGACGCGCCGCCAGGCGCTGGCCGATGTTGCCGCCGCCGGCGATCATCACCCGCCTGACCGGGCGCTCCATGCGCCGCAGTTCGCGCATGACCGTCGGGATATCCTGGCGGCGGGCGATGAAGAACACTTCGTCGCCGGGCTCGATCACCGTGGTGCCGCGCGGAACGATGCCGCGGTTGCTGCGGTAGATCGCCGCCACCCGGCAGTCGGTGTTCGGCATGTGCCGGCGGATCTCCTGCAGTTCGTGGCCGACCAGCGGCCCACCGTGATACGCGCGTACCGCTACGAGGCGCACCTTGCCGCCGGCGAAATCGAGCACCTGCAGCGCTTCGGGGTGTTCGATGAGGCGGCGCAGCGTGTCGGTGACTTCCTGCTCCGGGCTGATGACGTCGTTGACGCCGAACTGCTCGTTCAGGAATTCCGCGTCCAGACCCAGGAAGTCGGCCGAACGGATACGTGCGATGCGGGTCGGCACGTTGAACAGGGTAGCCGCCAGCCGGCACGCAACGAGATTGGTCTCGTCGCTCTGCGTCACCGCCACCAGCATGTCGGCGTCGTCCACTCCGGCCTGCCTGAGGATCGACGGATGCGCCGCGTGGCCGCGCACGGTGCGCAGGTCGAAGCGATCCTGGAGCAGCGCCAGACGGGTGTGATCGACGTCGACCACGGTGATGTCGTTGTTTTCGGCGACCAGGCTTTCCGCCAGATTGGCGCCGACCTGGCCGGCGCCGAGAATGATGATCTTCATTGGGGGGGTGAGACGTGAGGGAGGAGGCGCAGTTCCGGCTGCGCCACCGAGTCAGAGATCCTCGTCGAGGCGGCGGCCGTGGCGGATGTTCAGCTGCTTCAACTTGCGGTAGAGGTGGGTGCGTTCGAGCCCGGACTTGTCCGCCACCCGGGTCATACTGCCACCCTCCTTCTGGATCAGGTGTTCGAAATACATGCGTTCGAAGGCGTCGCGCGCCTCGCGCAGCGGGATGTCGAGCGGGATGCCGTGCGCCACCGCGGGTGCGGCCTGCTTCATGGGCGCCAGCACACGGTTGATGTCGACGGCGTCGATCTCGCTCGCCAGCGCGGTGACGGCGAGCGTGCGCACGACGTTGTTGAGCTGCGGCAGGTTGCCCGGCCAGTCGAAATTGCGCAGCTGGTTCAGCGCTGGAGTGGTGAGCCGGCGCACCGGGCAGGCGCCTGCCTCGATCAGCTGCATCAGCATGAAATTGGCGATTTCCGGCACGTCTTCGCGGTGCTCGCGCAGCGGCGGAATCTGGATCGCCAGACTGGACAGACGGTAATACAGACGGCTGTCGAATTCGCCGGCCGCCACCAGCGGGTCGAGGCTGCGGCTGCTGCCGCACACCAGGCGCGCGCCGCTGCCCTCGATGCGGTCGAGCAGCAGGTCCAGGCCCTTCTGCTCCAGCCGCGCGAGTTCGCTCGCGTCGGGCAGATAGAGGGTGCCGTTGCCGAGACCGTCGACGAGGCCCAGCGGGTCGGACACCAGCCGCGCGCGGTCCTTGATCTCGACCCACGGCGTGCCGGGCTGGTGCAGAAAGTGTGCGCAGATTTCGAAGCCGCTGCCGGATTCGCCGAGCAGCATCACCGGCGCAGTGTTGCCGGCGATCTGGGTGAGGCGTTTCTTCAGTTCCTGGATCTGCGCGCTGCGCCCGAGCGCCGACAGATCCATGCCCGCGCTGCGGCGCGGCAGCGACACACCGCGCCGGATCGCCTTGTTGACGGTGTCGAGCAACTTGGCGAGTGCCACCGGTTTTTCCAGGAAATCGGCGGCGCCGAGCTTGGTCGCTTCGACCGCGGTGTCGATGGTGCCGTGGCCGGACATCATCACTACCGGCATGGTCAGCTGACCCCCGCCGGCCCACTCCTTGAGCAGGGTGACACCGTCGGTGTCGGGCATCCAGATGTCCAGCAGCACGAGATCGGGCCGGCGCTGCTGGCGGAAGGCGCGCGCGGCTTCCGCGTTTTCCGCGAGATGCACGTCGTAGCCTTCGTCGGTGAGGATTTCCGACAGCAGTTCACGAATGCCCACTTCGTCGTCGACGACGAGAATATGCCCGCTCACGTCTCCTCCCCGGGTGCGGCAAAGATCGGCAGCGTGATGTATACGGCCGCGCCACCGGTCTTTGGATTTTCGATCTGGATCCTGCCGTGGTGTTCTTCCACGATCTTCTTGACGATGGCGAGCCCCAGGCCCGTTCCCTTGGCCTTGGTGGTTGCATAGGGCTCGAACAGCCGCGTCATCAGGTGTTCCGGGAAACCGGCTCCATTGTCAGCAACGGTAAGACACACTGCGTGGTTATCCAGGCGCGTGCGAACCCGAACCTGCGGGGCTTCGTGTCCGACCAGCGCGTCCTGCGCATTTTGCATCAGATTATGTATCACCTGACGCAATAATGTGGAGTCCCCGGCGACGAACGGCAATCTGTCGTCGAGTTCGAGCACGAGACCGAGCGCGCGCGCGTCGTAGAGCGCCAGCACCTCGCGCACCAGCGCGTTGAGATCGAGCGCGTCCAGACGCGCACGCGGCATGCGCGCGTAGCTGGCGAAGGCGTCGACCATGTTCTTCATCGCCGCCACCTGGCTGACGATGGTTTCGGTGGCGCGTGCGAGGAATTCGGCGTCCGCGGCTTCGAGACGGCCGGCGAGCTTCTTCGCGATGCGTTCCGCCGACAGCTGGATCGGCGTGAGCGGATTCTTGATTTCGTGCGCCAGCCGCCGCGCCACCTCGCTCCATGCGGCGTTGCGCTCGGCGTCGATCAGCCGGGTGACGTCGTCGAACACCAGCACGAAACCGCGCTCCACCCCCGCCGGCAGGCGCGTGCCGCGCAGCAGCAGGGACTGCTTGCCGCCCCCCCCGGCATAGTCGATCTGCGCCTGCCATTCGGCATCCGGGCCGCCGAAGTGCGCTGCGGCGGTGGTGCCGAAGTCGCGCAGTGACGTGTCCGGCGCACCCAGTGTGTCCAGCACCTGTCCTTGAAACACCGCGGCGTCGACGCCGAGGATCTGGACCGCTGCGGCGTTGACCGCGCGCACCGCCAGCACTTCGTCGAGCACGATCACGCCGGAAGACAGGTTCGCCAGCACGCGTTCGAGAAAGGCCTTGGCCTGCTCGGTCTGCTGGTGATTCAGCGCCGCCTGTTCGCGCGCATCCGAAAGCTGTCGCGTCATGCGGTTGAACGACTGGATCAGCACGCCGAGTTCGTCGCGGCTGGTCACCGACGGCATCTGCGAGAAGTCTCCCTTGGCCACGGCGCGGGTGCCGCGCGCCAGGGTGCGCAAGGGCGAGCCGAGGCGGTCCGACAGCACGTAGGCGATGACGAAGGTCATCAGGAGCGCGAGCATCAGGGTGAGCGTCAGCGCCACGCCGTAGATGCGCTTGATACCCAGCCGCGCCACCGCGATCTGCTGGTATTCCTGGTAGGCGAGCTGCACGGCTTGCGTGTCGCGCGCGAGGCTGGCGGGAACCGGCTGCACCAGTTGCAGCACGCGCGTCTCGCCGGTGAGCGAGGTGGTGTAGACGGGCACGATGACGTGCATGACCAAGCCGCGCTCGCCGAGATCCTCGATGCGGCTGTAGGGCTGCTGCTGACGTACCTGCCACAGCACGCTGCGCTCGGGCAGCACCGGCAGCAGCGCACCGCGCTCGCCGCCGGCGTGGGCGACCACGCCGCCGCGCTCGTCGAACAACGTCACTTCCTGCACCGCGCTCTGTTCGCGCAGCGTCGACAGGCTGGTGATCACCGAGCCGGGTCCTGCGTCGGACAAGGCGAGTCCCATGCGCTCGCCCTTCTTGCCGAGCTCGCGCAGCAGGTCGTCGAGCGCGGCCTGCCCGAGGTTGACCCCAGCGGTCAGTGCATTGTCGACGCGCACATCGAACCAGGTCTCGATGGAACGGTTGAGGAAGAACACCGAGGCAGCGTACACCACGAGGCCGGGCAGCATGGCGACGACACCGAACATCGCCAGCAGCTTGAGGGTCAGCTTGGCACCGAACACGCCGCGGCGGATGCGCTTTTGCAGCCACCACAGCCTCCAGCCGAGCAGGCCGAGCAGCACCGCACCCAGTAGGCTACCCATGGCGAACAGCCCGGGCAGGCTTTCGGAAAACACCGCGCTGTCGCTGCTGGCGTTGAACAGCAGCGCCAGAAGGGCGATGCCGGTCACCAGAACCACGGCGATGAGACTGCGCATCAGGGAAGGGGTGGGGCGGGACGGGACAGGACAGGCGGCTCGAACGACCACTCGTACCAGGACGTGGCCAGTTCCCACTTGTCGCCGGTCACCACGCCGATCGACAGCGGTTTCGGCAGTTGCGCGGTGTCGAGCCGCAGGCGCAGACGCGCAGCATACGTCTTGCCGGCTTTCAGCGCGCCGCGCTCGAGCACCGCCCAGTCCTCGACGCGTCCGAGCAGCGCCAGTGCCTCGGCGAGCGACGCGGCGGTCTGGGTGCGGTAGCCCGACTCCACCACGTAGCGGCGCAGCAGCAGATGGTAATAGATGCGCAGCTTGCGCACCGGTTCGGCGATGTCTTCGGCAAACCACCAGTCGCGCGGCCGGGTGATTTCCAGTTCGAGCAGGAAGTTCAGGGGGATGCCGCGCGTCAACGCGTCTTCCAGCGTGGCGTTGAGCGCGATGTCGACATCGCTGTCGAGCGCGTAGCCCTGGGGGGTGGCGTGCAACGCGGCCTGCCGCACCGCGCTGCGCTCGGCGGCCTGTGCGGTCGCCGCGATACCAAGCCAGAGTGCGAGCAGCAGCCACCCCCAGCGGCACAGGGCGGTGTCAGGTCTTGCGCAGCAGGGCGTAGAAAAAACCATCATGCTCGGCATCGGGCAGCAGCACCCCGTCGGATACGGGTTCGGGCAGCGGACATTGCGTGGCGTCCTGCGCATGGCGCGCGAGGAACGCCCGTATCTGCCCGTCGTTTTCCTCCCTGAAGACCGAGCAGGTGGCGTAGAGCAATGTACCACCGGGGGCGAGCAGCCGCCAGAGCGCGTCCAGCATGGCCGCCTGCTGCGCGGCGAACCGTGCGATGTCTTCCGGGCGCCGCAGCCACTTGATGTCCGGATTGCGACGCACCACGCCGGACGCGCTGCACGGTACGTCGGCGAGGATGCGGTCGAACGGTCGGCCGTCCCACCAAGTCTCGGGCCGTGCGGCGTCACCTTCGATAAGCGTGGCGTGGCGGCCCAGGCGGTCGAGGTTGTCCTGCACGCGCGCGAGCCGCACCGAGTCGACGTCGAGCGCGACGAGATCGACGTCGGCGCGTTCGAGAATGTGGCCGCTCTTGCCGCCCGGCGCGGCGCAGGCGTCAAGCACGCGCTCGCCTGGCTGCGCGTCGAGCAGGCGCGCCGCCCACTGCGCGCCGGCATCCTGCACCGACGCCTCGCCCGTGTCGAAGCCCGGCAGGGCGTGCACCGGCACGGCCCGGTCGAGCATGACCGCATCCGGACCGGTCTGCCGTGCAGGCAGACCGGCCTCGGCAAGGCGCTGCAGATAGCGTGCGGCGTCGCCGTGGCGGACGTTCACACGCAAGGTGAATGGCGGGTGCGTGAGACCGGCTTCGAGGATGGCCTGCCAGGCGTCGGGATGTTCGGTCTGTAGCCTGGCGATCCACCAGTCGGGATGCGACCAGCGTGAGGACGGACGGGCGTCGGCCATGCTCTCGAGCCCGGCGCGGCGGCGCTGGAAATTGCGCAGCACCGCGTTGGTGAGCCCGCGCCGCCAGCCGGGGCCGGCCGCGTCGACCGCATTGTGGACCACGGCGTGCGCGGGCGCGCGTGTCCAGACGAGCTGGTACAGCGCCACCCGCAGCAGCCAGCCGAGCCCGGGGTCGGTGAGCGGCCGTTCGAGCAGCGCGTCGAGCCAGGCGTCGAGCCGGCCGAGCTGGCGCAGGCTGCCGTAGACGATGTCCTGCAGCGCGCCGCGCTCGCCTGCGGTCGCAAGCTCGGCGAGACGGCGCGGCAGCGCTTGGTGCAGGGCCGTGCCGCCCAGCACCTCGGCGAGCGTGTCGGCGGCGAGCCGCTGCAGCTTATGCACCGGCGGCCTCGCCCAGGCGCGTGCCCGGCACCAGTGGCCGCCCCGCAAGGAAGGCAGCGGTGCTCATGCGCGTGCCGCCGGCCGGCTGCACGGCGCGCAGCACGAGGATGCCGCGGCCGCAGGCGACACGAATCTCGCCGCCGGGCGCCGCCACGACCGTACCCGGCGCACCGTCACCCGCCACGGCCGCGGCGGCCCACACTTTGAGCGGCACGCCGTCGAGCAGCGTCCATGCGCCGGGCACCGGGTCGTAGGCGCGCACCGCGCGGGCCAGCACGTCCGCCGGCAGCGTCCAGTCGAGCTGCGCTTCGCTCTTGCCAAGCTTCGCGGCATAGGTGGCCAGGCGCTCGTCCTGCGCCTGCGGCGCCAGCGTATCGAGCTGCGCCAGCGCGGCGACGATGGCCCCGGCGCCGACCGCAGCGAGTGTGTCGTGCAGGCTGCCGGCGGTGTCGTCCTGACGGATCGGCACCACGGTCTGCGTCAGCATGGCGCCGGTGTCGAGACCGGCGTCCATCTGCATGATGGTGATGCCGGTTTGCGTGTCGCCTGCGAGGATCGCGCGCTGGATCGGCGCCGCGCCGCGCCAGCGCGGCAGCAGCGAGGCATGGATGTTGAGGCAGCCATGGCGCGGCAGGTCGAGCACCGCCTGCGGCAGGATCAGGCCATAGGCGGCGACCACCATGACGTCGGGCTCGAGCGCGGCAAGTTCGGCCTGCGCCTCGGCGGTCTTCAGGCTGGCCGGCTGCGCTACCGGCAGACCGCGCGCCAGCGCGGTCTGCTTCACTGCGCTGTGGGCGAGTTTCATGCCGCGCCCGGCGGGACGGTCCGGCTGGGTCAGCACCAGGACGATATCGTGACCGGCGTCGGCCAGCGCGTCGAGCGCGGCTGCCGCGAACGCCGGCGTGCCGGCGAAGACGAGGCGCATGCGCGGCGCGCTCAGAGCGATGCGCGCACCGGCGCGGGGTCGGGGCGGTGTTCGCGCGCCTGCTTTTGCAACCGGGTGCGGATGCGGCTGCGCTTGAGCATCGACAGGTAATCGACGAATACCTTGCCCTGCAGATGGTCAAGCTCGTGCTGGATGCATACCGCGAGGAGCCCCTCGGCTTCCAGTTCGAACGGCTTGCCGTCGCGGTCCAGCGCACGCACGGTGACGCGCTCGGCGCGCGTCACGCGGTCGAACACGCCCGGTACCGACAGGCAGCCCTCCTCCCCTTCGGCGCGCCCCGACTGCGCGACGATTTCCGGGTTGATGAACACCCGGAGGTCCGTGTGCGTGTCGGAGATGTCGATCACCACCACACGCTCGTGGACGTCGACCTGGGTGGCGGCCAGCCCGATGCCGGGTGCCGCGTACATGGTCTCGGCCATGTCGTCGACCAGGGTGCGGATGCGCGCGTCGACCGCCTGCACCGGCTGGGCGACGGTATGCAGGCGCGGATCGGGATAGTGCAGGATGGGCAGTCTGGCCATAAAAACTTTACGAATTAAAGGGCTGGGCGCAGAATTTGACGAAAAACCTGCGTCGGTTTCCACGAAACCCTAAATATACGGGACGGAATGACCGTAAGCTATGCGCACCTTCAATAAATTCAACGTCAATTGGACAAAGTTCAGATGGAGGGTTCCCCTGTGCGCCGACTCGTAGTCTCCCTTGCCATGCTGCTGGCCCTGCCGGCCATGGCCGACACCCTTGCCCTGCAGGACAACGCACCGGACCACTACGTCGTGGTCAAGGGCGACACGCTGTGGGACATTTCCGGACGTTTTCTCAAGGACCCGTGGCGCTGGCCGGAAATCTGGAATCTGAACCGCAAGGAAATCAAGGATCCGCACTGGATCTATCCGGGCGACCGCGTGGTGCTCGACCGCAGCG